>PMLV01000154.1 GCA_003160635.1 Acidimicrobiaceae bacterium
GATTTAATCAACAGCGCCCTAGGCGGTTGAGACCTCCCGAAGTTGGATCGCTCCGCCCAATCCAGGCGTTTGATTCGACGAATCCGGCGGGGAAAATCGAGCGCTATCGCACGACCTGACGAGCTCGCAGTTCTGCGATTTCAAACTCGTCGTAACCGAGCCATGCGAGAATCGTGTCCGAATGCTCACCTAGCGCCGGCGCCGGCCGGTGAAGTGAAGCCGAATGGTCGCTGATCCGCACAAGTGGGCCCACCTCGCGTACGTTGCCCAGGTTGGAGTCGTGGTACTCGACGATTCGGCCGACCCGTCGCTGTTCAGGATCGTTCAGAAGCGCGTGGATGTGATGGCCAGCGGGTTCGATAGCCGTAACTCCCACCTGCTTGAGTTCTTGCAACAACGCGAGGGTCTCACGTTTGGCCATGGCTTCAGTGAGTGCGTTTGCCATCACGTCCTCGTTCTCGACAATTGAGACATCGAGGAGCTTGCACACAACTGCCTGTAAGTCTGGATCGGGCACTGTGAGACACACCCATCCGTCCGACGTCTCGTAGAGACGATCGAAAATCCCGATGCCAAGCTGGAGCGGATCAAGCCGTTCCGCACCGATCACCTCGCCAGCGTCGGTTCGAACGATGTGGGCCATGTGGGTCATGGTGGCGTTCAGCTGGGGATTTTCTACGTAGCAACCGGTACCGGTCTTCTGTCGCTGTAAGAGCCCAAGGAGGATGGCCACTGCTCCCAGCAGGCCGTTACCCGGGTCTTCATGAGCCACCGGCGGCATGGGGACGTTGTACTTGCCAGCGACCTCGTACGTTACGCCAGCGTATCCGGACAGCATTGGGGCGAAACTCTGGCGCATCGCAAATGGTCCGGTGGCACCCCAACCTGGGGCATAGAGGTAGATCGCCTTGGGGTTTATCTGGCGAACTGAGTCGTAGTCCAGTCCCAGTCGTTCCGCTGCGCCGGGACGAAGGTTGTGATGGACCACGTCTGCCCATTCGAGTAACTGGCGAACAGCTCTCCTCACGGAGAGGTCCTTGAGATTCGCGGCGAGGCCGCGTTTCCCTGCCTGTGCAACATTGAACGTCACCGTGAAGCCCCGCATGGGGTCGCCAGCCACAGGCTCGAGCTTTATGACATCCGCGCCGAAGTCAGCCAGAAGGCGCGAAGAGTAAGGTCCAGCAAAATAGGCTCCCAGGTCAAGAATTCGGACACCACTCAGCGAGGCTTCGGGTTCAGCGGCGGAGGACGCCGTAAAGCTGGGCTCCGGCCACCCGGCGCCATTAGCGAGTACGTCGTCGGTGTGCTGACCGGTCGCGGGGGCAGGAGTAAAGGTCGTTCGGGAAGGGGGTGTAAATTTCGCGGCCGGGGCGACCTGGCTTATCCGGCCGAGTACGGGATCGTCCATGTCGATGATCATCTGGTTGTGCCGTACCTGCGGAGTGTCAAAGGCCTCAGTGGGGTGTAGGTGTTCAACGACGCATATGTCCGCCTTTAAGAGTTCGTCCACCCAGTAGGAGCGGGGCTTCGAGGCCACGATTTCAGGAATCTCGTCGGTCAATATCGGAACCTGGTGTGGTTCGAGAAAGACGCCGAGATCCAGACCGGATTCGCTCGGGAGTATCCGATCATCGAGACCGAGCACTTTCATGAGTCGCCCGAACGCTCCCACTGCTCCGGTGTGTATGCCGACGTATTCTCCGTCGGCGCATCGGAATGAACGAGTTACTATCCGTGTACCCTCCGTCGTCGGTGCTCGGTCCAGGCCCACCGCAGCGAGTGCCGCTACGGACTGATCGCTCTCGCCCATGCTCCCTGATTGATATGCCAAAGCTCCGTCAAAAAGCGAGCTCTCGACGTATCGGCCCTTACCGTCGGCAGCACGGCGGTAGAGCGCTGTCAGCACACCTATGGCCCCGAGGTATGCCGCTCCGATTGAGGCAAAGGGAGCCCTGGATAGATGGGACCATCTCGCAATCCGACCTGTGAGGCCATACTGCCCACGACGGCATGAACCGTCGCTTCATACCCGTGAGTGCCGGCGTGAGGTCCGTCTTGCCCGAATCCGGAGAGGGAGCAATAGATGAGGCGGGGATTGATCTTATGCAAGGCCTCGTAATCGGCCCCGAGGCGACCGGCCACCCCGGGGCGCCAGCTCTCTACGAATACGTCGGCGCGCTCGATGAGGTCCAGCAAACGTTGACGATCCTCTTGTTGGTTCAGTTGGAGGACAATGCTCCGCTTCCCTCGATTGAAGACCGAGGCCGCTGCCGGCATTTGTGACCGCAAGCGATCGCCGCCGGGACGTTCAACCCACACGACGTCTGCTCCGTAGTCGGCGAGCATGCCTGTCATGCGCGTTCCAGCTGTTCCATGGGAACAGTCCACAATTCGGAGGCCGGCAATGGGTCCCGTCATGTGAGCACCTCCATTAGACGCTGACTCTTAACCTCAGCACAGCGGCGCGAGATAGGTCGGGAGTAGGAACACGTGAGCTGGCTGTTGGGTCGTCACCATGGTCGAGCAACTCGACCCGACATACATTCATTCATTATTGCCCCAGCCTTTTGCTTGATAGCATGCATCATCAACGATTCGGTTTACAACCGCGCTCATCTCGCAAGGCAGGCAGTGTGGGTTACCACCAGTGGATTCTCGCAACCAGCATTCTAGGGAGTTTGGGTCCAGTGAAGGCGGGTCCTGGCGGGCCGCGGTCTCGAGTCGGTCAAGAAGGGTGAGCTCCTAGCCGATACGAATCGTCACAACCGAGACGCTTCGACCCAATTGAATAACGGCCACAAATGGGGGAGGTCCATTTACATGTCGGCTGAAGTCGAAAACGAGGAGTGCGAGTACACCGACTTATTCCTCGAGATGGCCGTCGATCCTGCGGCTCCTTGGGAGCGGTATCAAGCGCTTGTTGAGAGGGGCGTCGTAGAAAAGGGTGAAGGAAAGGTGTTGATGGCCAGCAGAGCGGCCGTCGAAGCTGCTTGCCGAAACCCAAAGGTGTTCGCGATAGACGAGGCAGGGCTCTTTATGGGTAACGTGCGCTCGTTTAAGCCTCAGGGCATCGATCCGCCCTTGCAGACCAAGTACCGCAAAATCCTCGATCCGCTCTTCTCCCCCAAAAAGATGGACCTACTAGAAGCGGATGTAGCGGCTCGGGTCAATCAGTTCATCGACGCATTTATCGATCGAGGCGAGTGCAATTTCACCGAGGAATTTGCCATTCCCTTTCCTTCTTCTGTCTTTCTCACGATCATGGGTCTGCCCTATGACGACCTCGATCTCCTCTTGCGTTTCAAAGACGACATCCTGCGTCCCGGTAGTAGTCAAGGCGAACTGCTCACGGACCCGCAAGAGCGACTTCAGTTCCAACTCAATACGGGCCAGGAGATTTACGCGTATTACGAGGCTCTGTTGGATGAGCGTCAGATATCGCCCCAAGACGACATTCTCACGCACCTCCTTCATGCCGAGATCGACGGCGATCGCCTCACTCGAGAAGACATTCTCGATGTCTGCTTCCATTTCCTGCTGGCAGGCCTCGACACGGTGACGGATAATCTCACCTGCTTCTTCGCGTTTCTCGTCCAGCACCCCGATTACAGGCTCCAGCTAATTGAGAACCCTGCAATCATTCCCTCCGCAGTGGAAGAACTATTACGGTGGGAGTCGGTTGTCCCGGCCGGCATGCGCCGGGCAACGGAAGATGTCGAAGTTCTCGGTTGTCCCATAAAGGCTGGAACCGCCGTCAGTCTTGGCTGGGCTCCCTCTAACTTCGATCCTGCGCAGTTTCCCGACCCTTTGGAAGTCCGGTTCGACCGCCAGCCGAATCGACACTTCGCATTTGGGGCGGGAGTGCATCGATGCCTCGGTTCACACCTCGCCCGGCGGGAATTGCGAGTGACGTTACGAGAATGGCATCGCCGAATCCCGGAGTACTCTCTAAAGCCGGGTTCCAAGTTGGAGTATCAGTCCCTCATGCGCTCGGTTGAGAACCTCATGCTTGTCTGGCCTACGGGCTGACAGTTCTTGACCCGCTGCCTGAGACCCGCTCAGGTGCTGTTTTTGCATGCGACGCACTGCTATCGATATCCATGGGTTTTGTCGACGTGAGAGGTTGACGTGAGCGGACTGTTGGAAGGGATCCGAGTCGTAGAGACAGGCGTTCTACTCGCGGTGGACAACCTCGGCGGCCTGCTCGGTGACGCGGGTGCCGATGTGATCAAGGTTGAATCTCCACAGATCGGGGACTACCTCCGTAACATTGGCCCAGCGATGGCGACAGATTGGTCGGTCGCGCATCTCGCTTCCAATCGCAACAAGCGGAGTGTCACGATCGATGCCAGGACGCCGGCCGGCCAAGGGCTCTTTGGGCGCTTGGTCGCCACCGCGGACGTGTTTATTACCGGAAATATCGGTGACACGAATCGGAAACTTGGGCTCGACTACGAGGCCGTGAGAGAGATCAAACCGGAAATTGTCTATTGCCAAATCACCGGATATGGCTCGAGCGGTCCCTACGCCACCATACCGACACACGGGTGGATGATGGACGCGCTTGGGGCCGGCACTCCACAGATGGAACTCGATGACAATGGCATGGTGCACCCGATTCCGGGATCGAGTCCGGTCGGAGGCAGCGGAGTCATTCTAGGGCCAATGTATGCGGCATTTGCAGTCGCGGCTGGACTATCTCGCCGGGATCGATTCGGAGATGGCTGCTACATAGACATCTCTTGCGCGGATAGCGTTTTGGCATCCAAACTCACTTCTGCGATTGGCACACTCAACGCGGACAAGGTCAATCCGGAAGCCCCGATGGGGGACCTCACTCGATCGGCGAAGTACCAGCACTATCAAACTGCAGACAGGAAGTACATTCTCTTTTGTTGCATTGAACACAAGTTCTGGAAGAAGTTCTGTCTGGTAAGCGATCGTGAGGATTTGCTGGGCAGCCATGACTCCGAACAGGCTGTTGACTTCGGATTCAACGATGATGTTCTACGTCATGAGCTCCAGGTGACATTCCACACCAAATCTCAACAGGAATGGGTGGAGATTGCTGCTCAACACGACATTCCGATGGGACCTGCGTTGCGGTTTGATGAAATCGCCGAAGACCCACATCTGATGGCGAGGGGAATGCTTCTCCACGAGGTGCATCCGACACTCGGATCTTTCCTTACGCTCGGGAGTCCCATTCGGGTACCTGGCGAAGTCTTTTCCGTGCGCTCTGCTCCGGCGCTTGGAGAGCACACTGATGAGGTCCTGATGTCACTTGGCCACACCCTGAGCGAGTTGGACCAGTTGCGCGAGGAAGGTGTCATCTAACAGATTACATCGCGATCACCGGTCCCTTTCGAGGCGTTGCTCACCCATGAAGTCTGGAGTCTGGCGAAGCAGGCTCCAGGTGGCCGGCTGGAGGACAGTGAATTCGGTGGATGGTGGTCCGTAAGAAGCGCCGGCCCATTCCGTCCTTTTCCCTCCGCTGATATGCTGGCGACGACAAAAGGGGGGCGAGATGGCCATCAACGGGTGGTTGGTCGCCGACAGCGACATGCACGTCATGGAGCCGGGCGACCTGTGGCAGCGCTACATGGACCCGAGTTGGGGTCTCTTGACCCCGATCGGTCTCGAGGACTCGGACCGTGACATGCGGGTCAAGCTGAAAAGCGTCATCCAGCCGCAGCGAGGCGCCGCGGCGACCACCGGTAACCCGTACAACCCGACGCAGGAGGCGGCGCTCCGCCAGTCCGAGGAGCGGGGCTGGGATGCCCGGTCACAGGTGCTGGCTATGGAGACCGAGCACCTCGACTCGACAGTCCTCTTTCCGAGCCGGGGCCTCTTCGTCATCTCCCTCCCAAGCAGTCACCACGTCGGGCCGAAGGGTCTCGAGCCGGGCCTCGCCACGGCCATCGCCGCCGCCTACAACGACTGGATGGCCGACTTCGTGGCCGAGTGCGAACGGCCGGGCCAGGTCTTCGGTGCGGCCATGCTGGCGCCTCACGACGTTGCCGCCGCGGTCGACGAACTGGCCCGAAACGTCGAGCGCGGCTTCAAGGCGGCCTTCATCAGCCCCGGCCTGGTCGACAGCCGGCCGTGGCACGACCCGGTCTACGACCCAATCTGGCGGGAGGCCATCCGACTGGGCGTGCCGGTCTGCTTCCACGGGGGTGGAGTTACGAAGCCGGACTTCTCCTTCGGCGAGCACCTCGACAAGATGATGCTCTGGCATCCCTTCAACCAGCCGCTCGGGATCATGTTCGTGACGACCTCGCTGACCTCCGGAGGCATCCTGGAGCGTTTCCCGGAGCTCCGGGTCGGCCTCCTCGAGGGCAACTGCTCCTGGGCGCCGTTCATGCTCTACCGGCTCGACGAGCACTGGGAGTGGACAGGAAGGTACGAGGCACCGGAGCTAAGGCGCAAGCCGTCGGAGTACTTCGTCGAGAACTGCTTCGTCTCCTGCGAAGCCGACGAGGAGCCGGCGAAGTATTACTTCGACGCCTTCGGAGACGACAACGTCGTCTACTCGACTGACTACCCACACGCCGACTCGAAGTTCCCGCATGCGACGAAGTCGTTCCTCGAGCTGCCCTTCGCCGAAGAGACGAAGCGAAAGGTGTTGTGGGACAACTACGCCCGGCTCTACGATCTCCAGCCGCCGGCCGCAGGCACCGGCTGATCTGCTGATCCCGTCAAGCAGTCCGCTTGGCCGGCGCGATGGTCGAGAGGTGAGGGGGTTGTCCGAGATGGCACTACGCGGGGATTCATCCCTCCGGCCACTGGAGTTCGGCACGACCGGCTTCTATCCGCCGTTCACCGGTGCCGAGATGGCGCGGCGGTCAGAGGAGCTCGGCTTCGACTTCCAGATGTTCAGCGAGAACCACACGAGGGTGCCGGACTGCCTCGGTGAGATGCGCGACGCCGTCCGTTCGACGGATCGGATCAAACTGCTGTGCGGACCCCTCACCTTCGTCACCCGCAATCCCGGCGTCATCGCTTCCGGCATCTTGCCGATCCAGCTGCTGAGCGGCGGCCGGGCCATCTGCGGGGTGGCGAGCGGTGATTCGGCCGTTGCCGTGGTCGGCAAGCGCCCCCAGCACATCAATGAGCTCGAACGCGATCTCGGCATCCTCCGCTCGTATCTGCACCAGAAGGATGTCACGTTCGGCGAACTCACGAGCCGGCTCGAATGGGCCGCCGGCCTCGCCTTCGACCCCGTGCCCATCCAGATGGTCTGCAGTGGGCCACGTGCCATCGCGGTCGCCGCCCGTCTGGCCGACCGGATCGGTCTCAGCGTCGGCGCCAACCCGGACCGGATCACCTGGGCATTGAAGATTATCGATGAAGCACTTGGCCCGGCGGGGCGATCACGGGACGATGTCCGTATCGGCGCCTTCCTCCCGGTGGCCATCACCACCGATCGGGCGACCGGACGCGAGGCCATCCGGCCGAGGACGGCCGGATGGGCGCACATGTCGTCGTTCAAGGGGAACGACCTGTCCCAGCAACCCGAGATCATGCGCCGAGTGACCTCGGTCCTCCGTGACACCTACGACTACCGCTACCACCACCCCGGCGCGCCGGCGCAGAATCCGAATACGGCGGCCTGCGACGAGGAGTTCGGTGACTGGTTCGGGATCGGTGGACCGCCGTCCTACGTCGTCGACCGAATCGGCGAGCTGGTTGAGCTCGGACTCGACTTCTTCGTGACGGCGCTACCGCCGGCGGAACGCGAGGAGTTCGCCGGCGAGGTCATGCCGCCGCTACGCACCCTGAGGAGCTGACGCAGGCCTCGGCTCGGCAGTCGTGGCACTTGGCGAGGGATTGGCAACCCGTTCACACATCGTTCACGGTTCGGCCACGTGGAGATCATCCGTTGTCGCGCCCAAGGGTCATCCGGCCCTAGTGGACGTGCGGGAGCGTACATAGGGTTGGAATAGTGGTTTCGGACGAGATCCAACGCGAGCAGATCGACCGGGCAGCGATAAGCGCGGAGCTTGCCGGGTTGGAAGATCACATACGTCAAATGGAGAAGCGCCGCGCGCCGGACATCGAGGCGGTGCACGTCGCTCACCTTCGTGATGCCGTGAATCTGGTGGACTATCTCGCGCTCCGACGAGGCGATATCAGCCAGCTACAGCGCTGGTTGGGTGCACGTGGCCTCTCGTCGCTCGGCAGATGCGAGCCTCACGTTCTGGCTACCGTGGAGAGCGTCCGCGCGGCAGTCGACGGAACCGCGCCCAGTTTTGGACCAGCGATCCAGACGTTCGAAGAAGGTCGTGCGGCCCTCGACGACAATACTGACGCGCTCTTTGGTCCCCGGCCTCGGGGCCGGGTGCCTCGGATCATGGTGACCCTTCCCACCGAGGCGGCCGGCGACTATCCCATGGTCAAGCACCTCGTTTCACTGGGCATGGACGTTGCCCGCATCAACGGCGCTCACGATGGCCCCGCAGCGTGGGAGCGCATGGCGCGCCACGTGCGCCAGGCGTCGGCGGAAATCGGTCGATCGTGTCGAATCTCCATGGATCTCCCCGGACCCAAGTTGCGAACTGGTCCACTTCATGAGGGGCCACAGATCGTGAAGCTGCGGCCCGAGCGCGATCTCCGAGGTGTGCCGATCACGCCGGCTGTGACGACACTGACTGGACATTCCATGCCTGCTAATGGCGGGACGGTGCTGCCAGTGGATTCATCATCGTGGATTGCGCGCCGGCAGCCGGGAGACAAGATCAATTTCGTCGATGCGCGAGGCTCACACCGTCAGCTACGGGTCATCGGGACAGGGCTCGGGACTTGCGAAGCGGAAATTTGGGACACGACGTATCTGGAGACCGGCGTCGCGCTGTCTTGCCACGGCGACGTGACCCACGTCGGTGAACTGGCAAGAATCCCGCAGTTTCACCTACTGCGCGTCGGGGACACCCTCGTGTTGACCCGTGATCTTCATCCGGCCGTGCCGTGGCGCCACGGGCAGCCGGGATGCCCCCGGATCGGGTGCACGTTCCCGGCCGCCTTCGCTGCTGCAAGAAAGGGCCATCGAATACTCCTCGACGACGGCAAGGTCGCTGGCATTATCGAGGATGCCACCCCCGACGAACTCCATGTCCGGATCCTTACGGCCGGTGCGAAAGGCTCGCGGCTTCGGTCTGAGAAGGGGATAAATCTGCCCGACACAGATCTGGTGGCCGCTGCGGTGAGCGATGCCGACCTTCCCTTGCTCGAAGTCGCGGCGGCGCATGCCGACATGGTCGCCGTCTCATTTGTGCGCCATGAGAGCGACGTCGATGACATACATAGGTACCTCAAGAGAGTCCGGGCCGAACACCTGGGACTGGTTCTCAAGATCGAAACGACTGCGGCGTTTGCCCGCCTGCCAGAGATCTTGCTTCACGCCATGCGTTCGCGACTCGTCGGAGTCATGATCGCCCGAGGTGACTTGGCGGTGGAGGCTGGTTACGAACGTCTCGCCGAGGTGCAAGAGGAGATTCTCTGGCTGTGCGAGGCCGCACACCTCCCAGTGATCTGGGCAACCGAGGTTCTCGACCAATTGGCACGCACCGGCAAACCGTCTAGGGCTGAGGTTACCGATGCGGCAATGGGCCAACGAGCCGAGTGCGTCATGCTCAACAAAGGACCCCATATCGATTCCGCCATGGTGGTCCTGGACGACATTCTTCGACGCATGTCGCGCCATCAGCGTAAGAAGACGCCCCTATTGCACCCCCTGCGCAGTTGGGCCGATCCGTCCGTCTGAACTTGCCCGATTCCACGAGTGCGCGCGGCGACAGCCAAGAACCGGTGGCGCTCGGGTGCGGTCGGGAGCGTCCAGCTTGTTCACCCCGCTGTGGGACCTATGGCCCTATCGCCATTTGTGTGACCCATCCACCCTGAGAAGAGGTCGAATGTTGTCGTCCCCGGGCAACTTCAGCTGATAACGAAGGCGAGAAGAATGGGATTTGGACCGATTGCACGGCTTGCCATCCCAACACTCGGGTCATCGACATCGCAATTATGAGGAGTAACGATCATGACCAAGCCCGTCTACGTCAAGTTCTTCGAGGAGTTCGGCATCGAGGACGTCTCTTCGGTCGGGGGGAAGAATGCCTCACTAGGCGAGATGTACCAGAAGCTCTCCGGCAAGGGAGTGCGGATACCGCACGGCTATGCGGTCACCGCCGCGGCCTATCGCTACATGCTTGAAGAAACCGGGGCCGTTAAGGCCCTTCACGAGGCTCTTGACGATCTGGTCCCGAGCGATGTAGCCGACCTGGCTCGCCGAGGCAAACGGGCTCGGGAGATCGTCTACGGCGCGGGGTTACCCGACGATCTTGCGGCCGAGATTCTGGCGGCCTATCGGCGCCTCCAGGCCGAATACGGTGAGGACGTAAGCCTTGCGGTGCGTTCTTCGGCGACGGCCGAAGACCTGCCGACCGCGAGCTTTGCCGGCCAACAGGACAGCTTCTTGAACGTGCGGGGCGAAGAGAGCTTGCTCGACTCGTGCCGGCGGTGCTTCGCCAGCCTCTTCACCGACCGTTCCATCCACTACCGCATTGACGAGGGCTTCGACCACTACCAAGTTGGGCTCTCGATCGGTGTGATGAAGATGGTGCGTTCGGATCTCTCGTCCGCCGGCGTGACCTTCTCGTTGGACACCGAGTCGGGATTTCGCGACGTCGTGTTCGTTACAGGCTCCTACGGACTCGGGGAGAACGTCGTGCAGGGAGCGGTCGACCCCGACGAGTTCTACGTCCACAAGCCGACCCTCCTGGCCGGACACCGCGCCGTGCTACGCCGAAGGCTCGGCGACAAGGCGGTGAAGTTGGTCCTTGTCGAAGGGGAGACCAAGTACACCACGCGCAACGTCCCGACACCGAAGATAGACCGCGAGCAATTCTGCCTGAGTGATGCCGACGTTCTCGAACTGGCCGATAGCGCCATCGCTATCGAGGCTCACTACGGACGACCGATGGATGTGGAATGGGCGAAAGACGGTGTCGACGGCAAGCTCTACATCGTCCAGGCACGACCAGAGACGGTCGCCTCCCAGCGCCAGGCGTCGGTCTACGAGAGTTACGTGCTCGAAGGGGGCCGCCACGACGCCATCGCCGAGGGTAGATCAGTCGGAGAGAAGATCGCAGCGGGAACGGCGCGCGTCATCGAGAATGTGGCGCGTCTCTCGGAGTTTCGACCAGGTGAGGTTCTCGTGGCGGATTCGACGAGTCCGGACTGGGAACCCGTGATGAAGACGGCGTCTGCGATCGTGACCAATCGCGGTGGACGTACCTGTCACGCTGCGATCATCGCCCGGGAATTGGGCGTCCCCGCCGTGGTCGGAGCAGGGAACGCTACGACTGCCGTGCCGAGTGGTACGTCCGTGACGGTCTCGTGTGCGGAAGGTGCCACAGGATACGTCTACCGGGGGGAGGTCGCCTTCCATGTCGAACGCAGCGAGGTGGGGGACCTTCGTCGGCCGAAGACCAAGATCATGATCAACCTNNTGGCGCGCATGGAATTCATCATCACTGAGTCGATTCGCGCCCACCCGCTTGCGCTCTTGCACCCCGAGAAGGTGAGCAACCTGGAGGATCGCGCCGCCCTCGCACGGTTGACTCGTCACTACCCCGACGGTGAGCGATTCTTCGTCGAGCGGCTCTCGGAAGGGATCGGGACGATCGCAGCGGCATTTTGGCCAAAGCCCGTCGTCGTGCGCATGTCAGATTTCAAGACCAACGAGTACGCCAGTCTCCTCGGTGGAGCGGACTTCGAACCGACAGAGAACAATCCGATGATTGGCTTTCGCGGTGCGTCGCGCTACGCACATCCCTCGTACGCCGAGGGGTTCGCACTCGAGTGCAGGGCGATGAAGAGGGTGCGCGAGGAGATGGGGCTCACCAACGTCATACTCATGCTTCCGTTTGTCCGGCGTGTCGCCGAAGCGGAGCAGGTGCTCGCACGTATGGCCGAACTCGGGCTGACACGTGGGCAGGACGGGCTAGAAGTCTACGCAATGTGTGAGATCCCCAACAACGTCATCTTAATCGACCGCTTTGCCGAGCATTTCGATGGCTTCTCGATCGGCTCGAACGACCTCACCCAGCTTACGCTGGGAGTCGATCGCGACAGTGAGATCGTCGCGTTCGACTATGACGAGCGCGACGACGGGGTCAAGGAGATGATNNGACTATCCGGACATGGCCGAATACCTCGTCGAGCTCGGAATCGACTCTATGAGTCTTAACCCGGACAGCGTGCTCAAGACGACTCGCCAAGTACTGGAGCTGGAGGACCGTCGAGGCGGCTGAGGGCAGTCCTGATGGCACCGATCGCTCGAGGCGGCGTGTGAGACCCTTCGGAGTCGCTTCCTAGCTGCCCTGGGTGGCACGGCTCGCCCGCAGCGCGGCGAGTCCGGGTAGATCCCCCTTCTCGAGCAACTCGAGGGTGGCGCCCCCGCCGGTTGAGATGTGATCGATATTGCCTTCGAGACCGAACTCGTGGAGTGCCGCAGTGGTTTCGCCCCCGCCAACGACGCTGAACCCTGGGCACGAAGCCACAGCTTCGGCGATGGCTCGGGTCCCCATTGCAAACCGAGCGTCCTCAAACACGCCCATGGGCCCATTCCACAGGATCGTACGGGCGCCTGCGATCACCTCGGCGAAGCTGGCACAGGTGGCCGGACCGATGTCGACACCCTGCCAACCCGGAAGGAGATCGAGCTCGAACGGGCGTACAGCGCCTGTCGGATCGGTGCTGCTCCCCAGCTCCCCCTCCGGAGAGAGGGCTATGAGGTCGCTCGGGAGTTCGGGTGGAGGGTGCAGACCAAGGAGAGATCGAGCCTCTCCGAAGAGTTCGGATTCGACGCGTGACGCGCCGACTTCATGTCCGAGCGCAGCGAGAAAAGTGAAGCACATGGCACCGCCGAGCAAGAGGTGGTCGACCCGTTGGCTAAGGGAGCGCAGCACCCCGAGTTTGTCGGCCACCTTCGCGCCACCCACCACGGCGACAAAGGGCCTCGCGGGATCGATCAAGATGCCATAGAGCACCTCCACCTCACGATGCAGTAACCGTCCGGCGGCACTCGGCATGTGAGCCGGCGGTCCCACGATCGACGCGTGATTCCGGTGGCAGGCGCCGAAGGCGTCATTGACGTAGTAATCGAACCCGTCGATCAGGCGGCGCACGAACGCGGGATCGTTCGTTTCCTCGCCAGGATCAAAGCGCAAGTTCTCCATAACGGTGATCTCTGGCACCATTGCCGTGAGTGCCTCGCGGACCGGTGCCATGGCGTAACGAGGGTCCACCCTGCCTTTCGGGCGCCCCAGGTGGCTACATACGGTCACGATTGCTCCGTTGGAGCGCAACCATTGCAGGGTTGGGACCGACGATCGAAGACGAAAGTCGTCGGCGACCTCGTAGCCACCTCCCGGCTTCGAGCACAACGGGGCATTGAGATCGGCCCGGACGAGGACATGGCGACCTGCGACCGGTGGCAAATCTTCGAGGCTCGGCACATGCGCCTCTTCTCGGGTGAGAACGAAGGGACCTTCCTCCTTCTTGAGAGTCATGAAGGGAACACTCGAGGCGTTGGATTGGCATGGAAAGCGGTGGCGAGCAAGGGACGAGTATTCCACTGTCGAGCGCACGTCTTCATGAATCAGGCCTGCTCAGGGATCATTGCGATCGCACCACAGGGACACTCTCGAGCACAGATGCCACAGCCCTTACAGAAATCGTAATTGAACTCATATTTCTCCAACTCACCGAACTTGATCACCGCATTGTCCGGGCATACGCCGAAGCAGTTGTCGCACCCGAAGCAGTTGCCGCATGACAAGCAGCGCCGAGCCTCGAAGAGGGCGGTCGCTTCGGTAAGGCCTCCTACGATCTCATCGAAGGTTCCCTGGCGCCGGGCCGCCTCGAGTTCGGGGCGGTGCGTTCGTGGAGCATCCGCGTAATACCAGGTATTGAGGTGGGCAAACGTCGCTAGCTCGCCGCGGGGCGGATCGACAAGATCGTGGCCGGCAACGTAGGCGTCAATGCCGAGGGCTGCTCGCTTGCCGTGGCCGATGGCCACGGTCGCAGTCCTCTCAGAGGGAACAGCGTCGCCACCGGCGAAGATGCCATTGGGACTCGCCATCATTGCCGGCGAGACCTCGACCACGCCGTCTTTGATCGCGATGTCGGATTCTTCCTCCAGGAGTGAGAGGTCGGTGTCCTGGCCGACGGCGAGCACCAATACGTCTGCGTCGAGTGCCTCGAACACCCCAGTCGGTTCTGGGAAGCCTTCGTCATTGAGCCGCATCTTTTCGAGCACGATCCGATTGTCTTCGACGCGGTTGACCGTGGAGAGCCATCGTACCGTCACGCCCTCGACGATGGCTTCCTCGAGCTCATCTGCATGAGCAGGCATGCGCTCCCGACTGCGACGATAGATGATCACGGCATCCGTGGCACCGAGACGGCGTGCGGTGCGCGCCGCGTCGAGGGCGGTATCCCCTCCGCCGTAGACCGCGACGCGTCGGCCGAGCAGGGGGGGATCGTTCTCGGCCACCCGATGCAGAAGCGATACGGCGTCGAGGATGTGCGAGGAGTCGCCTGCCGGGATCTCGACCCGTCGAGAGAGCTGGGCGCCGACGGCCAAGAAGACAGCGTCGAATCCCCCCTCTCGTCGCTCGCGCTCGACGTCGGAGACAGTGTGATTGAGTTCGACGTCGATGCCGAGGGCGACAATGCGCTCGACCTCCGCGTCGAGGACGGCCCGGGGAAGGCGGTAGGCGGGAATGCCATAGCGCATCATGCCGCCAAGCTTTGGCGCGGAGTCAACGAGTCGGACTTCGTGGCCCAGGCGGCGTAGGTGGTATGCCGCGCTGAGCCCGGAGGGTCCGCCTCCGATGACGAGCACCTGCTTGCCGGTCGCGATGCCGGCTAGCGGTAGTGTCCAGCCTCGCTCGATGGCGAGATCGCCCAAAAAGCGCTCAATGGCATTGATCCCGACCGCCTCGTCGAGCTGAGCCCGATTGCAGGCGGTCTCGCAAGGGTGGTAACAGATGCGGCCCATGACGGCGGGCAACGGGTTGTCCTCGACCAAATTGCGCCAGGCTGTCTGATAGTCGCCAGGCTCGGCGTCGTAGAGCCAACGTTGGATATTCTCCCCTGCAGGGCAGGCATTGTTGCAGGGCGGAACTCGGTCGACGTAGACGGGCCGCTCGACCCGCCACGAGCCGGTCCGGTTGGCGTGACTCGACCCAACTTCGAGCGTGATCGCAAACGGAAGTTTCTTCATTGGCTCCCCGTCTCTGGGCCCACACCGACCACCGACTCTTGGAGAAGGCCGAAGGTGGAGATATTGCGGTCAGCGATGGCCTGGATGCGGGCCACGATGTCGGGTCGGCCACCCTCAGCGAAGAGGTGGGCATAGCGACCTTGCATCGACAGGTAGGACTCGACGGGCGTGTAGCGGCGAATGGAAGACACGGCGGTGACCACGCCGTACTCGGCTTCGAAGACCGGAAAGAGCCCGGTTTCGTGGGCGAGTCGCGCCATGAGGATGGTGTCGCAGGGGGCGGAACCCCAGCCCAGGGGGCAAGGAACGAGGATGTGGAGGTAGCGGGCACCGTGGAGCTCCATGGCCCGGTCGACCTTGGCTTCGAGATCATGCAGGTCGGCAACCGTCGCTGTCGCGACATAGGCAATACCGTGGGCCATGGCGAGACGGGGAAGGTCTTTGCCTTGTCCGAAGCTATTGCCCGGCTCGGAGCCGATGGCCTCGGTCGTCGCGGTACGCGCTGCCGGCGGCGTGGCGCCAGAACGCTGAACGCCGGTGTTCATGTAGGCCTCGTTGTCGTAGCAGATGAACAACACATCGTCGTTGCGCTCGAACATCCCTGAGAGACAGCCGAAGCCGATGTCCACCGTCCCGCCGTCACCCGCCTGGGCGATAACGCGCACGTCGCTCTTTCCCTTTACCTTCAATGCCGCGGCGACACCGGTAGCCACCGCAGGGGCGTTTCCGAAGAGCGAGTGGAGCCAAGCGACCCGCCACGACGTCTCGGGGTAGGGGGTTGAAAAGACCTCGAGGCAGCCGGTCGCGTTGACGGCGATGAGCCGGCCACCCGTCGCCCGCATGGCGGCATCGAGTGCATAGCGAGCGCCGAGCGCCTCACCACACCCTTGACAGGCTCGATGCCCCGAGTCGAGAGCGTTGCTCCGACTTGCGTCGGACTGTACGGTCCGCTCCTCCTTTTCGACGAGGCGGTTGCCGACGGCGAAGCTGCCGACTTGGTAGAAGCGTACGGGTTGGCTCTTCATGACATCTCCTCAACCGATCCGAGAGGCCACTGTGCCGAGGTCGCGGAGGACGTTCTCGGCCGTTGGTCCCGATCGCTTCGTCCCGGCCATCCGTGCGCGCTCTCGCTCGATGATCCCTTGGTCGAGATCGAGGAAGGTGAGGGCTTCCAGCCGGCCATCTATCGCGTCAGCGAGCATGCTCTCAATCGAGCGCTGGGTGATGGCTCGGCCGCCCAACCCGGCGATCACCGTGCGAAGCGACAGGTCTGCGTCGTGCGTCGCCATCGCCACATCGGTCGAGAGCACGCCTCCGAATCCCACGCTGAACGCCTTTTCCACGACGACGACTCTGCGGGCCCCGGACAATGCGTCGCGAACCGCATCGTGGGGGAACGGCCGGAACGATGTGATTCCGAGGACGCCGACACGCTGACCGGTTGCTCGGAGCGCGTCGGCAGCATCCTTGATCGTTCCGAGGACTGATCCGAGTGCAACAACGATGGTTTCGGCGTCCTCGGTCCGGTAGCCGTGGAGCAGGCCGCCGCTTGCGCGTCCGAAGGAAGCGGCGAATTCGGCGGCCAGGACCGGAATGCGTTCCAGGGCGTCGAGTTGGCGGAGGTACGAGAGGTAGCGGACCTCCTCGAAGGCCTCTGGGCCGACCATGGCGCCGATGGAGACAGGGTCGTTCGGGTCGAGAAGTTGGCGCGGCTCGTAGGGTGGAAGGAACGCGTCGACGTCCATTTGCTCAGGCATGTCGACGCTCTCGACGGCGTGAGTGAGAATGAAGCCGTCCATGCACACCATGACCGGTAGGGAGAGATCTTCGGCCAGGCGGAAGGCTTGAATGTGCAGATCCGCCGCCTCCTGATTCGTCTCGGCAAAGAGTTGGATCCAGCCGGCGTCCCGGGCGGCCATGGCATCGCTGTGGTCGTTCCAGATGTTTATGGGCGCGCCAATTGCCCGATTCGCCAGGGTCATCACGATCGGCAGACCCAGACCTGCGGCGTTGTACACCGCTTCGATCATGAAGAGGAGTCCCTGGCTCGCGGTCGCGGTGTACGCCCGAGCCCCCGTGGCGGAAGCGCCGATCGAAACGGACATCGCCGCGAATTCGGACTCGACGTTGATGAACTCGCACGGCGAGAGCTGGCCCGACTTCACTATCGCACCGAGCGCCTCAATGATGTGCGTCTGGGGCGAGATCGGATAGGCACATATGACTTCGGGCCGACAAAGGGCCACTGTTTCTGCCACCGCACGAGAGCCCTCAATCTGTCGACGCACTGGTAAGTCCCTCCTCTTCGAGCGTGACGAAGTGAAAGGCCGCTCGAGCGGCGGCGACATTGTGCTCACCGGCTGTCCCCGAGAATCGCTGCCGGATCGCCGCGTCAATCGCTTCGAGTGTGATCTCGCCGGTGAGGGCGGCAAAGGCGCCAAGCATGGCCGCGTTCGGCAACGGCCGGCCGAGCTGCGTGAGGGCGATCTCCGTTGCCGGGCAGGTGCGTAGGCGGTCGCGATGGAAATCGTTGAAGAATTCTCCGAATTGGAGCTCGTCAAAGTCCTGTGACGCGTTGACGAGGACATATCCGTCCTTCGGGAGTCCAGCGAACAGGTCCACCTGGTGGATCAACGTGACGTCTTGGATTATCAGCGCATCCGGCACCATGACCGGCTCGCGAGTGCGGATGGGCCGGTCATCGATGCGACAGAACGAGACCACCGGTGCGCCCATCCGTTCCGACCCGAAGCTCGGGAATGCCTGAGCGTGACGGCCTTCAGCGAAGGCTGCCATCGAGAGGATCTCGGCTGCCGTGACGACGCCTTGACCACCCCGGCCGTGGAAACGAACCTGGAACATGGGTCTCTCTCGCCGGCCGCGACTAGCGCTTTGGCGCAAAAACGCCGACGAGCGCTGCCAGATCGGCCAGCCGGTTCGAATAGCCCGTTTCATTGTCGTACCAACCGAGGACCTTGACGAGGTGACCGTGCGCCATCGTGAGCTCCGAATCGAAGACGCACGACGCCGTTGAGTTGATGATGTCGCTCGACACGAGCGGCTCCTCGGAGTACTCGAGGACTCCGGCGAGCCGTCCTGACTCGGCGGCAGCCCGGTAGGCGTCGTTGATCTCGGCGACGCTTGGCGTGGCGCGCAGGTTCGCAACCAGATCAGTGATCGAGGCATCGGGAACCGGGACGCGCAGGGCCAGGCCATCGAGGTTTCCTGCCACGCTCGGGAGCACACGTCCGGTGGCCTTGGCCGCGCCGGTGGTGGTCGGCACGATGTTGATCGCGGCGCCGCGTGCCCGCCGGGGGTCCTTGTGGAGAGCGTCGACGAGGCTCTGGTCGTCGGTGTACGCGTGGACGGTTGTCATGAAGCCGTCTTCGAGGCCGAAAGCGTCATCGAGCACTTTGACCAGGGGGGCCAGGCAATTCGTCGTGCAAGAGGCATTGGAGATGATGAAGTGCCGCTCCGGATCGAACTGATCTTCGTTCACCCCAATCACGAATGTCGCGTCCGGGTTGTCGGACGGCGCGGATATCACGACACGGGTGGCACCTGCTTCGAGGTGCTCGGCTGCCTTCTCCCGTTTGGTGTACTTGCCGGTCGACTCAACCACGACATCGATACCGAGCTCGGCCCAAGGGAGGCCCTTGGCGGCGGGCTCGGCCAGCATCGTGATGCGGCGCTCGCCGACGATCATCGTTGCGCCTTCGACCCGGACGGCCTCTGAGTAAGGCCCGTGTACGGAGTCTCTGGCGAAGAGCCGGGCGAGCGCGGTGGGCGAACCAAGATCGTTGATCGCCAGGATCTCGAAGTCGTGCGCAGGAGCAAGCGCGGCCCGCAAGAAGGACCGACCCGTGCGTCCGAACCCATTGATCGCCAGTCGTACCGTCATNNAGACGACGGGGCGGACGGTTGGCTTCCATCAGCCCCCAGGGTGAGCAAGAGCCTGTTGCAACTCTGTCAGGTTCCAGGCGGGAGGCGTCGAGTGTTCAAGGCATACGTTGATGACGGATACTTCCGCCGCTCCACCTTCGCTCAGGTCCACCACCGCTTCAAGTGCATCGGCAAGGGGGACCACGCGCCCCTCGAACTCGAGTGAGCGCCGCTCGATCTCGTCCGCGAGGTTGCGCAGAAGCAGTGCGACCTCGCGTGGTCCGGCCACCTTGAGTACGTGCATGATCTCCTCCTCATCCTGGACTCTTCCCACAATGGTGCTGGCATGGACATATCGGTAGGGACGAAAGACCCGACTTGTGTCGCGAGCGGCCAGCGCTGCGGCGGCATTGTTGCTCCCGTAGCCTTCCCGGCGGGCGCCTTGGATTGGGAGCCTCTGATCCGTGCGTTTGGAAAGCGATCGCGGTGGGTAACAGCTGATTGGGCGACGACATATTGAGGGCTCGCCGGGGAGAACAACGTTGCCACGGTTCGCATGCACTAGCGAAGCATCTGCAGATCTTGAATAGATCCTCCATCTCCGTCCTGGAAACGCAGATGGAGCAGATCGGCTTCGGTTATCAGGGTTATCGGCGGTGCCAGGGGTCAAGTCGCCGAAGCGCTCGTTGGTACCGCGTTTCAACGTATCGCCGCCCCGGTGACTCAGTCAGCACCTTACGAGCGATGCAAGGCAAGAGCTTCTGAACGAAGGTATTCCCCTATAGCGAAAAGAGGGCCACCCATGACAGCAACCGCTGGTCACGTCGGTGCTGGAGGCCACGGCACGCTGCGTTCTTCGCGCCGAATCGCGCTCGCGTCAGGGCGCACCCGATCAATCAGCTTGGGCGCGGTTGGGCTCGTCGCCCTCGTCGTATCAGCGTGGGGCGGGATCGTCCCCTTTGTGGGTCCCACCTTCGGTTTCAGCGACGATGGACTTGGCTCGTGGCACTGGAATCTCAGTCATGCGGTCTTGGCGCTGGTCCCTGGTGCAATCGGGTGCCTGTTCGCCGTTTCATTGATGGGAAGAACCGCTGCTGGGGCAACCGGGCGCCGCGTGGGCCTCACGTTCGGGGGTCTCATGGCCATAGCGAGCGGGGCGTGGTTCGTCATCGGTCCGCTGGCATGGCCGGTCCTGGTCACTGGGAGCCACTACTTCGTTGCTTCGTCGCCATTGGGCGAGTTGGAACACCAGGTTGGTTACGCCCTGGGGCCAGGGCTCATTTTGGCAGCTTGCGGTGCGTTTGCCATTGGATGGTCGGCACGACACGATCGCCCTCTCGGCACGTTAGGAACGAAAGCGACGATGCCAGGCGAGGCCGTGGCACCAGCACCTTCGGTCGATGCCGAGCATGTCCCGGTGATCTCTGATTCTGATCCGGCATTTGCGGGTCGGTCCAGAACGCGGCGGGCGAGGTGGTCTACGAGGTCGAAGAGTGTCCGTTCCGCCGGTGGGGATTCCTGACGGACTCGCAGTGAGCAGATTGCCCGGTCCAGGTTCTCGCCCCATCGAGGCTGTACATCAGCGTTCGGCGGCATCCCCATTGACGTTTCAATGCGCTGATCCGGCCCTCTCAACCAATTCTCCAACGCACCAATCGCTGGAAGGGCCGCGATTTCTGCGTCGCCTCCCCCTCTCCGAATAGCTCATCGTCAGCGGGCCTCAACCTTTAGGGGTAGGTGCTCGTGGCGGTGGATCCAGATGCTCTCGGCCCAGCGTTGTTTGCCGTCGGAGTCCAGCGAGAACGACCGGGTACGCTCGAGCAGTCTCGTGAGCACGACCCGCGCCTCCAATCTGGCCAATGGTGCCCCGACACAGTGGTGGATACCTCGCCCGAAGCCAAAATGCAGATGAACGTTGCGGCGTCCGACCACGATCTCGTCGGGCCGCTCAAACACAGCCTCGTCCCGATTGGCTGCACCCCACAGCAGCATCACCAGCGCACCCTCCGGGATCTTTATGCCGCCCAGCTCGACAAGACGGGCCGTGGTCCGAGGGTGGT
The DNA here is from genome assembly GCA_003160635.1 of Acidimicrobiaceae bacterium. GTDB lineage: Bacteria > Actinomycetota > Acidimicrobiia > Acidimicrobiales > RAAP-2 > Bog-473. The sequence goes on from PMLV01000154.1 coordinate 21,235, forward strand.
AGCGGAACGGAGATTCGAACCGGAGCACCTCCTCGATGAACGTCGCGACCTTGGCGGGCTCGGCGCGCAACTCTGCCTGCAGCACGGGCCGCTCGGCCAAAAGTGCGATCGCGATCCCGATGAGGCTGGTCGTGGTCTCCGCCCCCGCGCCCAGGAGCACCATCAAGGTAAAGGCCGCCTCGTCATGAGTCAGGCTCCCGTTGCGGACTGCGGTGGCGGCGGCGCTGAGCACATCTCCCTCCGTTGGGGACTCAAGGGCCGAATTAAGTTGGGCATCCGTCCAAGCTGCCATGCCTCCGACCTCGTCACGGAGGGACGCCATCTGATCTAGGGTCAGGAGTCCGCCGACCAATCGCGACCCCGCGAACGTCCACCGTCGAATCTGCGCGAGATCGAGGTCGCGAAAGCCTATGACCCGTTCGGCTACTACCTGCATGGGGAGCGGATGAGCCAGCCCAGTGGCGGCGTCGCACGTGTCCTGAATCAACAGTCCGTCGAGCAACTCGTCGGTCAGCGTAAGCACGTAGGGCTCAAGCGCATCGATCTTCGTCCGAACCAGCTCGGAGAAGAAGATCTTGCGCTGGGCCGTATGAGCAGGAGGATCTTCGCCAGCAAACACGTCGGGACCGGTGGGGCCCGTCTCGAGGAATCCAAGGGTGCCGTCGTCGTGGCTGAACAGCGTGTATCGAAAATGGTTTGAGAAGTCGTGCACGCGGCTGGTCGCTTCGGCAACGAACTCCCAATTGGAAACGAAGAACGCCGGCTCACCCGGAAGGTGCCACACCGGAGCCTCTCGACGAAGTCTCGTAAATAGTGGATACGGGTGCAACAGGTCGACGGCGACGATTCGCTCATCGATTCCAGGCACCGCTCCACCTCCCGCTCCGACAACTAAAACCATAGCGGATGAGTGTTCGCATCGGCACCAAGACGAGATCGTGATCCTCAAGGCAACTTAGCTACTTCGCCCTGAAACAGTCGATGTGAAAATACCCTGGATCAGCGCGTTCCCAGGTGGAGGGTGCTCGCGTTGTTCCCGCAAACTGATCAAGTGGCGCACCGGATCCGACGGCCGCATTTCGCACCTGCACATGACGCTCGAATAGCCTGACTATGTGACAGTCCACGTGAACGGTGGGCCGCCCCTCGACGCCGGGCGGCTCTCAACCTGGTTGGAGATGATCCAAGAGGTCATCAGGAGCGACGGCACTTCTGACGTTCCCTGTGGCAGTTGCATGGCCTGTTGTACTTCGTCGCAATTCGTGCACATTTCTCCAGACGAGGTAGAGACACTTGCCAGCATCCCAACGGAGCTGCTCTTTGCAGCGCCCCGACTTCCAAGAGGCCACGTCCTCATGGGATACGACGAGCACGGCCACTGTCCGATGCTCGTCGCAGGTAAGTGTTCGATCTATGAGCAACGACCTCGGACCTGTCGCAGCTATGACTGTCGGGTATTCGCCGCCAGTGGCCTGCTGTGTGACGATCCAGGCAAGTCCGCAATCAATGAGCAGGTCAGCCGATGGCAGTTCCAGCTACCCGAGGAGATCGATCAGATCGAGCTGGAGGCCGTGCGGCGTGCGACGGCGTTCCTGGAAGAACAGGAGCCGGGATTCAGTGTCACGGAACGAACGCTTGCGGCGATCGAGCGACATCGTCAGTTCCTTGCTCCGGGCACTGCGCAAGATGAAGAGGCTTCAGAACAGGCATGACCAGACAACATCGGCTGCGACTGATCGGCGTCGTGGGATCGGCCATCGGCTTTCTGGCCGTTCTGCTCGTAGTGCCGTATTGAGCGTCGGGTGACTCGCGGATCCGAAGCCATTCCCGAAATGCCGACTACTCGAGTTCCTTCCAGTGCTCTCGATTGAAAAGACGACCGAATCGAGCTGTGAGCGACGGCCCTTCGTCGTGAGCAGTGTCGGGATGAAGGACGAGGGCACCTTTTGGTGCGGGTAGATTCGCTGCTTCTTCGTCAGTCAAAGCGCACCGGACCAAGGTTGTCGTCATGTCGGTCACCTGATCACGATCAACAAATCGGCGTCCATGCTTCGTCTTGACGACGATTCCGTCAAATAGGTCGAGTTCGGGGATCTGCAATACATGCTCAACCGTGCCGAATTGGGTACCTGTTGCACTGAGCACGGCCGCCCCTACGGGTAGCGCCTCATACGAGACAGGGTGGCCGTCATCCATGAGCTTCTCCTTTGGTCCATCCCCGAGACTAGACGTCCTGCGCTGGCCCATCCAGGAAGCGGACGGTGATCCTGACCCGGCGTCGCCGAGTGGGGCTCCATCATGCGATCCGGTTAGAACACGCCTTCGACGGCTCTAACAAGCTGGCCGCAACCAGCAAGCCCGCAGATGCCGTCAATAGCACCGGGCAGATCTTGAACCAGATGACGTGTGTGCGGGCGCCAGTGAGAGCGGTCAGACCCGCCAAGGACACCAACAAGAAGGCAGTGGCGCGGTAGACCCACTCGGTGGCATCGGCACGGGCACCGGCCACAGTCACGACGACGACGATTGTCGCCAAGCCCCACATTGTGAGTGCCTCGGCCAACCATTCCTGGAGCATCACTCTCCGGTTGTCCGAAGAGATCGGATCGAAGCTCGCAAGGACCCGGCGAGTCGGAATCACGTGGGCGAGACCCCACAGCGCCACTAATCCTCCTGCTGCATACGCCAATACGGTTGCCATCGAGACCATCTTGGGCTCACCGTAGCGAGGCCGAATAGGACCGAACGGCGGGAGATCGCTGGACGCCAGCCCCGGACCGGTTGGGGATGATCGAGTCATTCGAAGCGGAGCGGAAGCGACAACGGGCACGAAGAAAATGGGACCACGTCGGCGCAGTTCAGGTACAAACGGCTACGGTACGCGCGATGAAATACCGGAAGGGGATGCACGAAGTGGCCAGCGGAATATGGGCCTACCTTCAACCCGATGGTGGGTGGGGATGGTCTAACGCCGGGTTGATTACCGACGGCGACCGGTCGCTGCTGGTAGACACTCTGTTCGATCTGAAGCTGACCGCAGACATGCTCGCCACTATGCGCCGGACCACCCCGGCGGCGAAGAATATCGATACATTGGTCAATACTCACGCCAACGGTGACCACTGGTACGGCAACTCGCTCGTAGAGGGAGCGGAGATCGTCGCTTCCGCCAGCGCGGCAGCAGAGATGCTCGAGCTTTCGCCCGCTGGTTTCGCTCAGTTGATGAAGTCCGCCCCCGACATGGGAGAGACCGGGGCATTCTTGATGCGAATTTTCGGGTCGTTCGATTTCGAGGGCATTGATGTCGCGCTACCGAACCGAACTTTCTCTGACGGGCTCGACCTGACTGTCGGCGACCGACGAGTAAGCCTGATCGAGGTCGGGCCGGCACACACCGCGGGTGACGTTGTTGTGCACCTCCCCGACGAAAGGGTGATTTTTACCGGGGACATCCTCTTCCACGGCGGCCACCCGATCGTGTGGGCAGGCCCGGTGTCCAACTGGATCGCGGCGTGCGATCGGATACTGGCCCTGGATCCGGTGCTCGTCGTTCCTGGTCATGGACCGGTCGCTCGACCGGCCGCCGTGGCTGATCTAAGGGGCTATTTCGAGTATTTGACCGTTGAGGCCCGACGGCGCTTCGACACCGGCATGAGTGCCGCCGATGCGGCCCGCGACATCGATCTTGGCCCTTATTCCGGTTGGAGTGAGGATGAGCGAGTGGTTGTCAACGTTGGCTGCCTCTACCGGGAGTTTGGGGCTGAGACGCCGAGCGACGCCGGCAGCCCGCTGGACAACATGGCGGCGTGGGCGGGCGAGCGCTGACTTTCAGGCGCGGATGTCACGACGTTCAAGCGTCAACTTCTCAACACCGGCTCGCCAAATGGGGTCCGGCGGGCGAACCTTCTCAGTCCACAATTTCGCTCGTTTGGAGCACTGGTGCGATGGTCGTGTAGTTCGCTACGTCCGCCAGGATCTCTCCGGTGTTCGGCCCGCCCATCGCCGCGGCCAGGGCCTCGGGCGAATCGAACTTGAAGTGCACCGCGGCCACGTATGGCCCGTCGATGCCCTTGTCGATCTCCGCTCCGTCGAGACCCCACGTCTTCACTGCGAGCGGCACATGCTTATTCCGGTAATAGTCGTGGTCGAAGCTTGCGCCTTCGGTCGATGGATAGAAAACACTAAGACGAATCATTGCGTAGCCGTCCTCTCTCGTTGGGTGTAACTGCCGTCGGACTCACCTCAGGTAGCTCGGGTGTGGCCAGAGGATATCGAACCAGCTTTCTCGAACAAGCCGCCACGGTGGGTTCAGGCGGTGCCGATCGCCAAAGAAGCCGTTGACGTGAACCTCCGCTCCGCCTCGCGCCGCCGGCGGCCACCACAACCCGTTGGGTGCCCGGCGGGGCAATCCCCAGGTCAAAGGCTATTTGGGTTGCGCCGCCACGTGATGCTCCAGCAGCTCGACAATCACCTGCTGCTGCGCCTTGGCTTCTTCTGAACCTGAGCCCCCACGCCCGCTCGTGATGGCTGCCAGCTGTGAGGGGCTGGTGCCCTTGCCGTTCGGGCGTCGAGGGTCGGCTCCACCATCGAGAAGGGCGCGCACTGCTTCCGCGCACCTCGTGCGAATAGCGCGATGCAGTGGTGTCACGCCACTCTTGTCGGCGGCGTTGGGATCAGCACCAGCCTCAATGAGGCTCCTGATTGTCTCGGCCTGAGCCGCGGGGTTCCATGCGTGGGATCCCGGTATGCCATCAGCCGCATAATGAAGCGGTTCAGCGCCCCGCCGGTTCTTTACGTTGACACCGGCGCCATTCGCCATGAGCGAGTGGATGATCTCCGGCTCGTAGGCCGCGGCAGCAATGTGAAGTGCCGTGTCGCCTCCATAGAGATAGTGCTCAATGCTCTCTAGGTAGGGTTCTGGGACTTGACGACTCGCGCCCACTTCAGCCCGAGCCCCGGCCAACCCGGGTGATGCAATCAGCAAATCGTCGACCAAGGTTCTATCGTGAGCGGCGATCGCTTCCACCAGCATCATCAGGGTGGGGTGGCGGCTCACCATTGGGCCAAGAGTAATCGTCGACCCGGGAGGGCCGGCAGCCGCTCGGTTCGTCCGGGCTCTGCAGGCCGTATCTTGATTCGGACCGGTTCGGTCGAAGCGGGAAGTGGTCCGGCGGGAGGCAAGGGCCACCTCGCCGAGCGATGGGGTGACCGCCCACAGCAGTCTGGGTGCCGACCCCGCGGCAAACTGGTGGGATGGACAGCGACCGATTCCCGCTCGGATTCTTCGAGCGATCCGACGAGTCGGCCGATGCGACGTTCTACTCGTGGCCTCGCCTCGTCACCCACATCGACGATGACGCCATTGCTGCGGTGGGGGCCCTCTACGAAACCCTCGAGATCGGGGGTGAAGTGCTCGACCTGATGGGTTCTTGGGTATCGCACTTCCGAACCCCGCCGGCGCACCTCACCGTACTGGGGATGAGCGCCGAGGAGCTCCACGCAAACAGCGACGCCACGGCCACCATCGTTCACGATCTCAACGCTGATCCCCTACTTCCTTTCGACGACGCATCGTTCGACGCTGTGGTGTGCTGTGTCTCGGTCGACTACCTCACCCGCCCCATGGAGGTGTTCGCAGAGGTGACCCGAGTCCTACGACCCGGAGGACCCTTGGTCTGCACGTTCTCGAACCGCTGCTTTCCGACAAAAGCCATACGCGGTTGGCTCTTTGCGGGCGACGAGGAACGCTGCGACATCGTCTGTCGATATTTCCATTTCACCCCTGGGTTTGGCGAACCGCACCGCGAACGACGTACGCCAATCCATCACCCGGGCGACCCGTTGCTTGCCGTCTGGGCGTACCGAACCTGACTCCATTCCGTGGTCACGGTGCCGTGAACTAACTCGTAGTGGGCGCTTTCACACCGCCGTTAACCCAAAGGGTCTGGCCCGAACAGTAGCTCGACGCATCTGACGCAAAGAACAGCACCGGGTATGCGATCTCTTCGGGCTGACCTATTCGTCCGATGGCGTTACCGGGTCCGAGTACGACCTCGTCAGAACGCTGTGCTTGTTTCGTCGATTTATTGTATCCCTCGGTTTTGATCGCACCACACGCGACGGCGTTTACACGGACGCCGCTGCTGGTCCATGCGGCGGCGAGCGACCGCGTCAGGCTGTTGATGCCTGCCTTGGCTGCGCCGTAGGGCGCGACCATCGGCAAAGCGAGGAAGCTCGCGCCCGAAGAGATATTGACAATCGCTCCTCGTCCCTGTTCCAACATTGGTGCTGCCACGAGGCGGGACATGAACCACACGCTGGCGAGATTCTGGTCGACGATCTGATGCCATTCGGCGACCGTCCACTCCTCCGGTGCCTTATTGATGCTGCCACCCGCATTGTTGACCAGGACGTCGACGTGTCCGTACTCCTCCATCGTCGCGTCGACGAGGCGCTCACATGCGTCGGAGTCGGTGACGTCGGTAGGCACGACGAGGGCACGACGACCGAGATCCCTGATGCTCACGGCGGTACGTTCGAGCAATTCCGCACGCCGACCCGCGAGGACGAGGTCAGCGCCGTGCTGCGCGAGCACCATGGCGGTAGCCCGGCCAATGCCGGTCCCGCTACCCGTGACGATCGCCACCCGCCCTTCGACCGAAAACATCTCGCCTGCCATAACACCCCTCCCGCTGTTCGCTCTGATCGACGGTATAGCGCACCGCGTCGAAATATTCCTGGCCCTTCGCGTGGACGTGTGCAGAGGGTTCCCGATGGGCGCCGGGCGTTCGAGAACCCTCAAGGAATGGGTTGGGATCTTCCCAGTCTCCACAAGGTGAAGAAGCATGCAACGATCCAGATCAGCGCGATCGCCGCGAAGATCAACTTGTCGTCCACCAGGAAGTCAATCGCCAGCGCGATACCGAGGACGAGCAAGAAGCGCCAGTACCAGCGCCTTCGTGGTGCCCGGTTCACAGGCCTCGGATGGCCCGTTGGGCGCGCATGACTCGGCCGCGAACGCCGACGGGCTTGCTACGAGGGATCTGGGAGCCTGGTGTTGATTCCCCGTACCCATCGTCACCCTCTGGATCGGGGCTCACGTCGGGCATTTAGGGACACTACCTGGCCCGCGAGCAGCAAAATAGACCTGTCGAACGCCATGCCCACGTCACTGCATGGTGTTGCGACGTGGCCGGTCGTGAGGATCCTCCATTCCGAAATCACATGGATGTATTCTTGACGTACGCCAGCTGCTCAGATGAAAGGAACAGAGAGATGGTGATTACCGAATATCAGAGCGATGTCAAGGAGTCCCTTGCCGCCGATGAGCTCGCGTCACCTTGCGCTCTTGTTGAGGACAGGCCACGGGATGCGCAGGGTCACTGTTGGGACGGGCACACGTGCGACCATCCCGGCCACGACACCTTTTCCACCATCCACTTCATTCGCTGACTTTTACGACCCTGGTCGTATCGTTGTACTTCGTGTGGGGCGGTCTCTCGCCATTACTTTGCTTCACTGATCCGAAACTCTGAGACGCCGAAGGCTCACGCTCCACATGGCCATCGGTACGTCCCCAATGGGAGCACCACGCCGTTGGTGAGATGTCGCCACCCGATCGCAGAGGTCGGCCAGCAGGTCGACGGCCACGGGTAGGGAACCCCATATGTGCGAAGCACCGTCGGGCCTATAGTCGTGGGTTCCGAGGGCCCACTTCAAAGGGGAGGGCCCGGACTGTCTGGGGGTGCGATGGTAGGGAGCGTTGATGTACTGCTTGAAGGCCGCACCGCCTGGATCACCGGCGCGGCCGGTGGCATCGGGCGGGCGGTCATGGAGCGCCTGGCCGCGAGTGGAGCGGCCGTCGCGGGTCTGGACATCCACATACCGGCACCGACGGATGATGCGTCCGGCGACGACAAATGGATCTTCACGACGGTGGACGTGAGAGATGCGGCCTCGGTGGATCGTGCGGCGAAGGACTTGATCGAGAGGGTCGGCGCCCCGGACATCCTCGTCAACTCAGCGGGTATTTCCACGTCCGCATCGATCATCGGACACGACCTTGCCCTGTGGAACGACGTGGTGGGGACAAATCTCACGGGTTCGTTCAACCTCATCCGGCAGGTCTTGGGGGGGATGTGCGAGCGGGGGTTTGGTCGGATCGTCAATGTGTCATCGGGCTCGGGTTTTCGGGTGGCTGCTGCACATGCCGCCTATGGGGCATCCAAGGCCGCCGTGGTGGCATTGACGAAGGCAACGGCCGGCGAAGGAGCACCCCATGGCGTGACCGCGAATGTGGTAGCACCGGGTTTTGTCGACACGCCCATGACGCGCGCGTTGTTCCCCACCGATGAGGAGATGAAAAATACGGCCACGAATTCGCCTATCGCCAACCCGATGGGTCGACCTCTTCGCGCTGAAGAGCTCGCCCATGCGATCTGGTTCTTATCGCTGCCCGACAGTGGAGCGATAACCGGCCAGACGCTTCACGTCAACAACGGGGGCTTGATGATCTGATCGCGCCCGCCTCGTGGTGCACGGGCCGCCGAACGTGTCCGCCCCGACCTCGCGAGCGCGGCGTCAGACGTCAGCGGTCTGTGACGCCAATGTGATGCGCGTGCAGTGGTTGAAATACATCAGCAGATCGAGGACGTACGCGCACACTGTCATCACAACTGCCAACAGGAGTGCCCCTCCGAATGTGGCAACAAAGACATCTGTCACTGTGCCTCCCGATGACCCGAAGAGGCGGACATTCCCGTACCACACGATGGCCTCGGCCAACCCTGCTATCAAGAGAAACAGGGAAACCCGACGCAAGGCCCTCACGACCCATGGGGTGGTCCATGTGTCGGTGAATTCGTCGGCCTCCGCGTCGTGCAGCTCCACGTTCCGAACTGCATCACCCATGTCGCTCATCGGGATGTGATCTCCTGTCGCCCATCCTCGGGCGGTCATCTCGAGGCCGCCAGGGCCTGGCCGCCCTATGACCATTAAACATCCGATCACGGCTGCGCATTAGGGCCGAAATACCCAAAACCATCAGATCCGAATCTCGGCCCGCACGCTGCGAACTCTCGCTCACGACGGCATCTTCTCGAGCGCCAAGGAGCGAGGCTCCGGGGAAAGCCTCGTCGTCACCTCATGGGCCGGTCGAGTGCCACGCGGCCGCCCATGGTCAGATCATGCGGGTGGTTCAGAACCCATTCAGAATGGCAGCCAACCCCTGCGGGTCGCTGATCATTGCCATGTGTCCGGCGTCCAGGTCGACGACGCCCACTTCACCGAGGTTGGCGATCATCATGTTCTGCACATCGAGAGTGATGCTCGCGTCACGGGTCAATCTCACATAGGTCCGAGGGATGGGATGCCGGAGCCCGGTGAGATCTGTGGGCTCTGAGAGAACTTTCAGCGTTTCGGGGACCCGGCGCGCCAGAGTGGACTCTGCCGTAGGTTCGTCCATGTCGTTGCAGAACATGGCGCGTGCAAGGTCTGCATGGAGGGCACCTTGGCTGTCGACGACGTCATCTCCGATCCTTGCTGCAACTTGTTGGACGGCAGGGCTCAGATCCCCGAGGACGTCTGCGAGGGGCGTCCCGTCGGGCGGAACTGCGCATGAGACGAAGACGAGGTGAGAGATCCGATCTGGGATGCGCTCGGCCACGCCGGGCAACGTCACGCCTGCCATCGAATGACCTACCAGAGTGACATCGGTCAGGTCACGCGCAACGATCTCGCTGGTCACGGACCCGACGAAATCTGAGATCGTCACTGAACCCAAGTCCTTCGGCGTTCGGCCTCGTCCCGGGAGATCGACTGCGATGACCGTTCCTGTGAGCAACGGTTCCAGTTCGTCCCAACACGACCCGGAAAAACCCCCTCCGTGAACCAGCACAAGTGTCATCTGGGTAGATTGTCATTTGGTCGGGTCATTGGCAACGCCGAGGCGTTGTGCCCATGGGATGACGCGGGACCACACTCGTGACGGTGTGGCTGGTCGACTTTCGAATTGCGAAATTTCGTGAATGCAGACGCTTTCCCCGCGGCGATAGGTTGAGTTGATCCATGACGACGGGGGGGGTGGGTCGATTGTTGGAGTTGGGGCTGGGCGGAAAAGTAGCCCTTGTGGCTGGGTCGGGACCAGGCTTGGGTCGGTCATGCGCGTTGGGATTGGCTGAGGCGGGGGCGATCGTCGCGTGTGTTGACCTTGACGGGACTCGAGCCGCGGCGCTGGTGGCGGAGATTGCCTCACGCGGGGGTCGAGCAGCCGGATTCGAAAGTGATCTTCGGCGGACGTCGGACGCCGAGATGGTGGTCTCCGAGGTGAGCAAGGAATTCGGACGTCTCGACGTGGTGGTCGACGTGATCGGGGAGATCCGCTACGGCCGGGCGGTCGATCTCTCGGACGATGACTGGGAGTACAGCCTCGACGCCGTCCTCCGCCAATTCTTCAACCTTGGCCGGGCGGCCGGTCGCTATCTCGTCGCGCAAGGCCTCGGTGGGAGTCTTGTCTCGATCTCGTCGGTGAGTGGCCTCGCGGGCGCACCCTTTCACGCCCCGTACGGAGCGGCCAAAGCAGGCCTGATGTCACTTACCCGGTCTCTGGCCATTGAGTTTGCGCCCGCTGGCATTCGCGTCAACAACGTCGCACCGGGAGCAGTTGCTACGCCCCGTGTCGTCGACCGACTGGGAGGGCGGTCACCAGACGGCTTGCCGCTCCGCAGTCGTGCCCCACTCGGTCGCATGGGAGAACCGGACGAGATCGCCAAGGTCGTCGTATTTCTCTCGTCGGAACTCGCGAGCTATGTCAGCGGCCAAACCATCGTCGTCGATGGCGGCGCTACCGCAGAATTCGCGTTGGGTGCAATGGATCCAGACCTGATTCCGGACAATTCCACACTGGAGCAGCCTCGGTAGTCACAACGAGTTGCGGGGTCAGCCCAAAGCGGTCAGCCAAGGCCCGACAATGTCGGCGACTTCTGATTCTCGCTTCCGTAACGAATGGTCGCCGTCGACGAACATGAGTGTGACCGGACCCGGGATGGCTGCTGTCTCNNAGGGCAGATGCAATTGGGGGAAGTGGGCGGTTCGGAGCCGATCGGGCCGTCCGGGAGGATGGAGCGGATAGCTGATCAAGACGAGGGCTGCGGCGTCAAGCCCCTCGGCGACGGCCATTGAGCACATCCGTCCTCCCATGGAACGACCGCCGAGCGCGAGCCGCCCGGGCGCCACGTTGAGTCGCGCGGCCAGGGCGACCGAGGCGGCGCGGATTGTCTGGATGCACACTTCGGGTGGATCGGGTCGGCGTTTGCCCGCAGCCTGGCTTGGGAACTCGATGCGCTCGACCGCTATGCCCGCGTCGGTGACCACATGGTCCACCGCCAGCAGCCCAGGATGATCCCGTCGTGCGCTGCTGCCAGGCGTGAGAATGAGGCCGGCAGGGCTGGATCGGGTCATTGAACCATCATGGCCCACGACCCGGTCCCCGTTTGGCGCCGGATGGTGCGCCGCTCGTGCGCCGGGGCGGCGTTACGGCCCCGGGAAGACCGCGGAGAAGGCTTCGCCGAATGGGAGATCGCCCTTAATGCGTGGGGCTTGTCGGAATGGCCGGCCGAGCAACAAGGCGAGAAGATCCCTACTCGTTGCTTCGAGGACCGCTCGCGCGGGACCGTGCGAAACCGCCGGGGGGGATTCGACGGCACCGTTGGCCACGCTGACCCGGTAGGGCGGGCCGTCCGAGGCCACGAGCAGCCAGGAGCCTTCAAGGCTTGCATCGCGATGGTCCAGTGTCCGCCTGTGGAGCCTCTCGAAACGCATCGGAAGCGTCATGGTGACGAATGGTGCGCTCCAATCATCCAAATTCACCCCAAGGTCAGATTCATGCACTTCCACCTCGGTCAGCCGGAGCAGTGCGAGGTGGGTGAGCGTGACGGGGCCGAGATCGGGGTTGTCCGCCGGTTCGTTGATCTCGCGACTGCAGTCCGCGGCATCGACTGCGGACCACGCCTGGGCGAGCATCCGGCTGTGCAACGCCAAGGAGTTGACCACGTCGCGTGATCCCTCACTGTCATCCGGCAGGAGGGTACCCGGTCGCTGCCGGGTCGACCTTCCGGGTAGTACGCGGTTGACCGGCCCGACAACGTTGCGCCGGTCATCCTGCGCAAGGCCTCAGCTCCGTAGCGAAGGTGGCAGGCGATCGTCAGGCGACTCCAAGCGGGAAGTTCACTCTGGTCGGTGAGACCCTCTTCGTCGAGGTCCAAGAGCGCCCCGACGATGTCCGCCGTTCTTCGGGCGATCGCTGCCTGGACGTCGTGGAATTCAGTTGCCGTGGCCATCTCTCAAGTATTGGCGCGAGGGCGAACGACAAACAGCGGTGGCACGTGGCCACCGCTGTTGTCTGCTCCACCCTGTGGTCTTCTTGATCGTGACTCCGTGCGGCTGAGCCCGAGCTGCACCGATTTAGGGGATGTACACGGTCACCGAGTTACTGATGGGACCCTCGTTCGTCGCGTTGTTTGCCGTGACGTTGTAGGTGTGCCACCCGGCTGGGGGGTTTGTGTCGGTGTAGGACGTGGCGGCTGCGGCGAGGGTCGTGCGCAGGATGCCGTTGAGGTAGATGTGGTTGCTGTGGGTGCCACTGGGATTCGTCCAGGTCAGGGTGACCGTTGTCCCCTGAACGCTGGCGCTGAGACCGGTGGGAGCACCGGAGCCACCCGATTTCGGCGTGGTCGATGTCGGCACCGTCGTGGCCGCGGCCGCTTGGATGAAGACGGTCACCGAGTTGCTCGGGGTACCTTCACCCGAGCCGTTGTCGGCGGTCACGTTGTAGGTGTGCCATCCACTTGGGGCGTTGGTGTCGGTGGTCGAGCTAACCGCTGTGGCCAGATTCGTCCTGAGGACTCCGTTGATGTAGATGCGGTTGCCCGTCGTTCCCGCCGGGTTGACCCAGTTGAGCGCCACGCTGTTCCCCGTGACACGAGCAGTCAGTGAGGTAACCGCTCCAGGCTTGCCGGTCGAAGGTACGGGGATTGTCGTTCCTACGGGTGCTGTGGGCGTGGGGCCAGTGGAGGGATCACCACTGCCGCCGGCGCCGGCGCCGGGACCGGGACCGGGGCTGGGACCGGTACGGTCGTCACTGCTGCGGGCGAGCCCAGGTCGCTGCTGAACGCGGCCAAGCTGTTGGGGAAGCTCCCGTCGGTGATGGCGTCGACCTGGCCCGGGACATCGAAGTTGAAGTTGCTCTCATAGGTCACGTCGTTGG
>PMLV01000049.1:0-11410 GCA_003160635.1 Acidimicrobiaceae bacterium
CCCAAACCCAGCGTGTGCACGTTCGAATCGTGTCGGGGGTACTTCGCCGGTGATGCTCGGGTGGCTGAGCGCCCGCTTCGTACGCGGGAGCGCGAGAGTTCGACACTCTCCACCGGCTCTCGGCTGGCCTGCAGGTTGGACTCCCACGTTGGAGTGGTGGAACGTTAGACACGCCAGCTTGAGGAGCTGGTCCTCACTGCGAGCGCGTCCGGGTCCGACTCCCGGCTCGAACATGTAGGTCGGTCATGCTGCCCGATCTGGCGCACTGTTTAGTTGTCACTGTGTCCACAGAAACGGGAGGCGAACGATGCCGAACCAGATAAACCCGAACTTGACATCATGGGCCAGCGAGCTCGACGACAACGCCCTCGAGCAGGCATTGCGGACCTCACGTCTGCCGATCCTCGCCGGACCAATCTGCCTGATGGCGGACGCGCACTTTGGCCTGGGGGCAACTGTCGGCAGCGTCGTCGCCACCAAGAATGCGCTCCTGCCCTCGGCGGTCGGTGTGGACATCGGCTGCGGCATGGTGGCGGCGGAGACAAGCCTCACGGCTTCCGAGCTGCCCGGCGACCTCAATGCGCTCCACGGCTTGCTCCGTGACCGGATCCCGGCGGGCGTCGGAAGGGGACACGAGCGTCGCGGGGCCAGTGTTCCGCCGGCGCTCGAGGCCCTGGGGCTACCGCCGGGCTCGGCATCCGAGCTCTCCGAGCGTCAGCTCACGACGATCGCCGCGCAGTTCGGCAGCCTTGGGAGTGGCAATCACTTCGTCGAGGTCTGCCTGGACGAGCGCGACCGCGTCTGGATCGTGCTGCACTCGGGCAGCCGGGGCATCGGAAACCAGTTGGCCACAGCCCACATCAAGACCGCTCGCCTGGTCGCCCAGGACGAGGGTCAGATCCTCGAGGACCGCGATCTCGCCTGGCTTGCAGAGGGGCGCCCTGAGTTCGATGCTTACGTGGCGGACATGCTGTGGGCCCAGCGCTACGCCTGGGGCAACCGCGAGCAGATGATGGACGCCGCACTGGCGGCTCTGCGAGCGGCAGCGCCCCACGCTATCGAGACCGAGCGGATCAACTGCCACCACAACTACGCCGTCAAGGAAACCCACCGGGGCGAGGAGGTGTGGATCACCCGCAAGGGAGCGATTCGGGCCGGACTCTCGGACATGGGGGTCATCCCGGGTTCGATGGGCGCATCGTCGTTCATTGTGCGCGGCAAGGGCAACGAGGCTTCGTACGAGTCCAGTTCGCACGGCGCCGGCCGTCGGCTCGGTCGTAAGGCGGCGTTCCGTCAGCTGACCACCGAGTCGCTCCGAAGCGCGATGGCGGGCCGGGCATGGGACGACGCCATGGCTGACCAGCTCGTCGACGAGCACCCCGACGCCTACAAGCCAATCGCCCAGGTCATGGCCGACCAGGCCGACCTGGTCGAAGTCGTCCACGAACTGCACCAGGTCGTGAACCTCAAGGGGACGTGAGTTCCCCAATCACAACAAGAACCGAGAACGAAGGAGAAGGAAGAAAATGAAGCTGGCAGAGGCACTGCTGCTCCGTGCCGATCGAAATAGAACCCTGGAGCAGCTAAAGCAGCGCATCCAGGTCAGCGCTCGATACCAGGAGGGAGAGAAGCCCGCCGAGGATGCACGCGACCTTGTCGCCGCGGCGTCGGCCGTGCTTGACGAGCTCGAGTTCCTGATCCGGACCATCAACCGGACCAACTCGGGCACGGTCATGGCCGACGGTCGCACCGTCACCGATGCGCTCGCCGAGCGAGACGTGCTTCGGCTCAGATACTCGATGCTGAAGGTTTCGGCCGAAGCGGCGTCGGGTGTGCTGCAGCAGGTCGGGTTCATGCGGGCCACCCGGTCAGAGCTCAAGTACATGCGCGCGCTCGATGTGAAGGGTCTGCGTCAGCAGGCCTCGGATGTCGCTCGGCAAGCTCGTGAGCTCGATGCGCGAATCCAGCAGGTCAACTGGACGACCGAGCTGCAGGAGGTGTGACGTAGCCATTGAGTGTGAAGTTGGTAGGAAAGGACGTAGAGCGAGTTCCAGCCTATTCTGGGGGCCAATCCAGAAATCAAGCCCTCAAACGGCTCTGGTAGCGCGAGGGCAGCGCAGAGGGGTTCAAATCCCACACCACAGAGCAGCCCAGCAATGTGCACAGTTCACGTCGCATCGGGCACCGAGCATCACCAGGAACTGACTACGTGTAGACCGAGGGCGGGACAGGGGACTCCCACGCGCAATCGATTGGCGTCACAATCAAGCCAAGGTATGCCGATTCAGGCACCACACCCGCGATTACGGCGAGAAGAGCTCTCTGGTGGAGAGACTTGAACTTTCAATGGTCAGGTGCTCCCGTCTTCGACCACGATGTACGCGCTCGCTTTGGATCGTCGTATATGTCAGGCCTTCGCGCTCATGCGTGGAGCGGCCAGCCGTGCGCCCCAGTCGTTCTCCACGCGCCTATTCGGAGTCCTCGGCGTCGTCGCCGTGGTCTCGCGCAAGAGGAAGCCGACATTCTCACCGAAGAAGCGGGGGTAGGCATCTGGCGCCAGGCGACTGTTGGCCAGGTAGTCCTCGTACGGCGTGAGGGTGCCTTCGGTGTGGGGGTAGTCGCTACATCCCATGAAGATGTCACCGGCTTGATCGACAATGTCGTCGACGCCCTCGACGGGGAAGGCAGCGACCCGGACCTGGCGGGCGAAGTACTCGCTGGGCTTGAGGGTCAACGCCGTGTTCTCCCCATTGAAACGGGAGGTGAACCCGTAGGCCCCGTCCATGGTGAACAGATGGGCGGGCACCCAGCGGGCGCCGAGTTCCATAACCCCGATCCGCAGATCGGGATGGCGCTCGAGTGCGCCGTTGAGAATCAGGTCGGTTAAGGCCAGGGCGGCCGCGGTCATGGTGAAGCAGACGGCGACGGGGGACAGACCACCCTCCATCTCCTCGCCGTACCATCCGTCGGCAAAGGGTCGGGGCTGATTAGCGACGTGAAAGACGGGCGAGACCCCGTAGTCCACGAAGGCAGACCAGGCCCGGTCCAAAGACCGGTCCGACATGGGCTTGCCGTCCACCAGGGCGGCGGAGATCAAGGCGAGACGGATGTCGCCGGCAGCCAGGGCCTCCAATTCGGACTCCAACCAGTCGATGTTGCGCAGACTGAGATGGGCCACCGGATGCAAGCGCTTCTTGCCCTCTGACGCGATGTCGACGATCCAGCGGTTCCATGCCGTCATGTTGGCCAGGGTGGCCCGCAGGTTCTCGTAGAGGGGCCGCTCCCAGGTGATGCCGTAGTTGGGGAACAGCACCGCCTCGTCGAATCCGTACGTGTCGAGAATCTGCAGGCGGGCCTTGGGATCCGAGTACGTCGCCGCGAATGCGTGGTAGTCGAGTTCGGCCGGCAGCCCTTTCAGCCAACGTTGGCGGTGCTCGCCGATGCCGTCGACCGCTCCGGGGTAGTGGGGCTCGGCCAGGGCGATCTGCAGGTCACCGAACATCAGCCAGACATAACCCTTGTCATTGGTCACCATCTTGAGGGCGACGTCCCGATCGGCCGGGTTGACGTGGGTTTCCCACATGTCTGCTGTCTCGAACAGGTGCTGGTCGCAATCGATCTGAAGGCTCATGGCCTCACCCTCCCGTGGCCGTTTCTACCAGTGATCGGAACTGCAGCCGATTCTAATCCCTGGGGTCCTCTGGCGCTGGCTGTGCCCGACCGATGCAGCCAAGTTCAAACCCCCAAATTGGATGATGCTCAAAACGCACTGGCGAGCCAATTGAGGATGTCGTCACGAAGGATTTCGCCGAAGGTGGCGAAGAAAGCGATTTGCCCCTGAAGATCCAAGGTCACGGGTTATCAGCAGTTCGCCCATACCCCGAATCTGAATAGGCCACATCAGCGGCACCGATTCCAGGAACTTGTACTGTTTTGCGCCAAAGACACCCAGCGGGTCCAGCTGTTAGCTTGCCATCTACATGACAGCTGGCGAACCCATGGACAACCAGAACCAAGAGTGGTACGCACGCGGCACTGGTGCGGGACTATTTGACTCGCTTGGTGGGTGGCTGGACTTCGGCGAGCAAGCAGCTATTGGCTTAATTGCGGCCCACGTTCGCGATCAATCGGTCCTCGACATTGGGATCGGAGCAGGTCGGACGCCGTCACTATTGAGACTGCTTACCGATGATTATGTGGGTATCGATTATTCCAAGGCTCTGGTCGAAAGAGCGAAAAAAGCACACCCGGATCTGGACTTGCGTGAAGGCGACGCCCGAGACCTGGCGAGCGTTCTCGACGAGAAGTTCTCTCTCGTTCTTTTTTCTGGCTCTCCTGACTGATCCGTGGGTCAGTTTGGCCAGCTAAGGGCGTCGGATTTCGTCGTAGCCTCCCGCGAGCGAATATGTGGTCATGGCACGGACGACTCCCGACTGGGAACCTGAGAGCGAAGAGGACTACGAGGTTGCCCGTTCGGAGCTGAAGGAGCGGTTCGCCCGATGGCTCGCTGTCGTCGGGATCGAGTCCCGTGGCGACGACGGGGAGGCTCCGATCCACTACAAGTGGGCTTATGTCGACGGCCACTTGACCCGCTGGACGCGCCGAGACCTCGACGAGATCTATCTCGAGCTGCACCCGGCCAAGGTGATGGTCGAAGAGGACGATCTCGACCAGGTGCTCGAAGAAGGCAAGAACTTCATCGGTTTCTTGGACGAGACCGGGCTTCTGGATTCCGAGAGCGAACCGGCCGACGTGCTCGTCGACCATCTCGACACGATCGAGAAACAGTTCCGCCTCAACATGGCCGACGCCTCGCGTTATAGCTTCGGCAAACGACTGTGGACGACGGCTGTCGCCGAAGGGGTCCGTCTCGACGACCGGGCTTCGGTCGAGGCCTTCATGGCCAACTTCAACGCCCGGCCGATCGCCGAACGCGACGCCATCTTGGGTCCGGGACTTCCCCCGAGGCCGGCGGCCACCGGCCGGTTCACCCCACCGGGCACCAGACCCAGAGCCCCTTCAGCCAAGCGTCGCAAGCGCCGGCGCTGATGAGTGGCCCCGCCCAGGCAGCGGCGGGCAGTAGCCACCACGGTCGAGGAGCGCGAGGGCGATCAGGTGCTCGGGCTGGCGGAACCCGAAGGCCATGCGGTGCAGCACCCGCAGCTTGGTCTTGGTGCTCTCGATCAACGCGTTGGACAGGTTGTGGAGCATGGCTGCCTCGATGCCGGCCAGGTTCTTTTTGATCTTCTTTCCCAGTTCGACGAAGGCGGGGATGCGACAGCGCTGGGCCCAGGCCAGCCAGGCATCGAGCATGGTGAGGGCGAGCACCCCCTTGGTCCGAATGGCGATGCGGAGCTGCTCTTTCATCAGATAGGCCCGGTAGAGCTTCGTGTTCACCTGGGCGATCCAGGCCAGCTTGGCCTCTTGGCGCCGGGTCAGGTCTTCGGGATTGCGCCACAGGGCATAGCGCGACCCTTTGATCGCTCGGGCGTGTTGGGTCATGCCAGCTTTCCTCGCTTCGTTCCACACCTCACGGCGCACGTCATCGAGGGCCTCGGTGGCCCAGGCCACGACGTGGAACGCGTCGATGCACACTGTGGCGCCCGGGCAGCGTTCGGCCACCACGTCGGCGATCCACTCGGCCGCGTCCGCAGACACCAGGCGGACCTGCGCACAGCGCTCGGGACCGAGCAGGTCGAAGAAGCCGTTCAGAGTCTTTTTGTCCCGGCCGACGGCGGCCCAGACCAGGCGTCCGGAGGCATGATCCACGCAGATGGTGAAATAGCGATGGCCGCGTTTGTAGCTGATCTCGTCGAGTCCGATCCGGGTCAGGCCGTCGAAAGGGTCATGGGCGGCTCGTCCGTCGGCAACCACCCGTTCGATGATGGCGCCCACGCTCCTCCAGGCGATGCGCATCAGCTCGCTGACGGTCGATTTCGGCGTGTGGGTGACCAGCCAGGCCACGGTGTCGTCGAAGTCGCGCGTATGGCCGGCCCCGTGCCGGGCCCATGGCACCTGGGCGACGGTCGGCCCGTGGGTCGGACAGTTCACCCGCGGGGAGTCGGCCTGGAGGAAGCATCGGAGCGTCCCGAGGTCAAGAGCCCTCCAGTTGCGCCGCCCTTGGCCCTGGTCATAGCCCGGTGCCCGCACGCCGCACCGCCCGCAACGGCGCTTGGCTGAACGCCTCGGTCGCACATGGACCACCACGGTTTCGGACTCTTCGTCGAAGTCCACATCCTCGATCACCGTGCTCCGGTCGACACCGAGCACGCGACGCCATACGTTGGCACCGAACAACGCCATCCTCCTTGTTGCGTCTTTGAACCTTCGAACAGTCCAAAAACGTAGAGGGGGATGGCGTTGTTCGCGTCAGGAGCAGGTCAGGGCACCCACGGATCAGTCAGGAGAGCCTTTTTTTTTTCTTACAACGGGATCGACACGGTAAGCCACCGCGAGCGATCGGTGGTCTTGAGCCAGATTGGCGCAGTGCTCAGTTCCGGTGGCTACTTCGTCTACTCGACGTATAGCAAGAGGGGACCTTGGTTTAATGAGGCGCCATGGCGTTCGGACTACAACGAAGCACGGCGTGGACTGAAACCACTGGCCCTCGTGCTTGCACGCGTCGCCCTCCGGAAGGAGGGCTACCGACGGCGATACGTTTCGTGGTGGCGAATGCGGCACGAAGTGCAGGATTTCGGCGATTGGGGCATCGGTCCTCTCGGTGGTCCGGGTACGGGACTGACGGTGCACTGGACCACCCCGTCGGAAACTCGCCGGGAGCTTTCCGAACTGGACTTTGAGGTCGTCGCGATGGACGAGACTGACGGCAGCAAGATTGGGGCTGGACAACGAGACGCAACTGGGCCGTATTTCCATGTCGTGGCTCGCTGTCTCGCTTGACGGCCTATTCCGCTGAGGCTGCGAGGCGTTAAGTTTCGGCCCCTTCTTACGGCCCCGTAGCACTCCGACTGGAGGTTGTGTCCCTGGTTGCGACCCTCTAGCTAGAAGACGCTCTGAGCCGCTCGGTAATATCGGATAGGGGAATTCTTCCCCCTTTGCGGGACACACAATGGATTGGACAAAAGTCTGGTCATTTGAAGGCAGGCACGCCGACGAATTAGTGGGGCCAGCGGATTCAATCTGACCCCATGTAATGTTCATGATGAAGCTGTATGGTTGATAGTTGGTGCTGGCGGCAATATCTCACCTGAGCAGGACGAATGGATGGGGGAACTCCCATGCTCGTGATGGTGGCCTTCGTGATCAATCTGGTGATCGGTCGGGTCGACTCGAACCCGTCCGGTCCACATGAGTCCGTCGAAGGGCTGATGTAAGGGTGGCGCCCTCAGGTCCAGCATCTGGGTTAGTCGTCATCCGAAATTCCGATTCCGGAGTGGTTCCAGAGCCGCCATATGACCCATTCGGCGTGTGGCGTCATCGGCGACGACAGCATTCAATACCCGGGCATCAATGGGTCTCGCCACTGGCCTATTACCTTGGTCCATTTGACGATCACGATGGCCTAGAAATGTCCCAGATGTTTCTTGGTCGATCCAGCTACGCAGGAAAACCTCTACAGATATACCTGACGGCGGCCAAGACGGGCATCGGCATTATCCCCGCCAAAGGGAAGGGGAGGTCCTTGTGGCTTCGGTACGAAGAGGTCGTTTCAATAGAGCTTCGGCCGGGTTCGAGAGGGCGAAAGGTGATGATGACTCCAAGTACTGCCAGCAGGATTGGGGAAGTCTCGATCGTGACCAAGCAACATAGGAGGGCGGAACTGTCCGGCATTCCCAACAGAGGATTGTACGATCTGCTCACGGATCTTGGTGCATGGGAAAGTTCTGAGACATCGCCGAATTGATCTATTACCGATTCGGCCTCAAAGGGGCCGATCAGAAGGTCACGAGACGCCCCTAGAAGTCGTTCTACGACGCTCGGAAATGACTAATGGTGGAATTTTCTCTCCCATTACGTTCCGGGACGACAAAATATTTCAATTCGTGTTGACTTTCAGCCCGGAGGAATCTCTCTCTCGTCGAGTCAAAGCTACTCTGCTTGCGTCGTTTCTTTTCCCGAGCCACGCCGATCACACCACCCGTCAAATATGCTCTGCCGAGACTCTTGGACACGTACCTTATGCAGGTGAACGACCAGACACCGCCGCCCCAGGTGCCCGGCCCACCGGGATCGGGCGTGGCTAGACGACACAAACTGTGCGAGTGTTGAACCACCGGATTAGTGCGGAATACTTGTCAAATGACTCTCGTCAAGAGACTTCAGAGATTGACGCTTGTACATTCCGTCGTCCTCGTAGCCTTGGTTCTGTTGGTGGGATCCAGTTGTGAAACTGCGGCTTCCGCCTCTTCTACAAGAGTCCGTGTTCCCGTCCTTGGACAGAAGGGCTTTGACAGCCCCAGTGCGACAGGATGGGGCTCTTACAAGCCGAATCAGTTCTTCAACGGAGGAGACCCTTCAGGTCACGTCGTAGCGATTACCTGGAAACACTGGGGACGCCGTGCCGCCACTGGGACAGGAAGAGGCTTTATCTTCATGCCGAAGGGCGGCTATTACCCCGGGTCTGTCGAGGTTGACTTGCGTGCCTTTGATCTTGGCCATTGCACATCCAACGGACCGCTTGCCTACGAGTGCTTAGACGTTCGGTATCCATCTCGACCAAGAGGCAGACTGGGAAAATGGACCCCCTGGAGCGGATCGCTTTGCGTAACGACGTCGATGAGCACGACGACGATACCAACGGGCAACGCAGCCCCACGTTGTCACGATGGCCAGGTTTCGGTCTCTGATGCGGGCGGCGGTGCAGGTCTTGGACACCAGGACCAGGTGATCCTGTTCACCAACCAAAGTCAATCAACCTGCTCCTTGTCGGGCTATCCCGGAGTGGCCGGACTCGATGCGCAAGGAAATCAAATCGTCCAGGCCGAACGAACGCTCAGCGGTTACCTGGGCGGCCTCCAGAACGGAGCAACCACTCCTCCGACGGTCATGCTGGCTCCAGGGCAGACGGCATCAGCGACGGTCGAGGGAACGGACAATCCGGTTGGATCGGCCACATCGTGCCCGTACTATCCCGCCCTCCTTGTCACGCCGCCCAATCTCACGGACTCGGTACGAGTGACCGTTTCGGGCTTGGGCACCAATCCCCCCGGACTTCCCGGATGCAGCCTGATCGAGGTCCATCCGGTCGCGCCGGGAAGCAGCGGTAGGGGGGACTGAGATCATCGTCAATCGGACGAGCGCCGCAACGCTGCCGCTGGTGAGGTGCCTCCG
This sequence comes from Acidimicrobiaceae bacterium, assembly GCA_003160635.1. Taxonomy (GTDB): domain Bacteria; phylum Actinomycetota; class Acidimicrobiia; order Acidimicrobiales; family RAAP-2; genus Bog-473. The sequence continues at coordinate 9,292 of PMLV01000049.1, forward strand.
TACATTGCCGGGATCGGGCACGGCTAGGCGGCACATCACAGGCAGTGTGCAATGCGACCGTCCCGATGCCAGGGCCAGGCGTTGGCCAAAATCGGTTGGTTCTTTAGCGTACGGCCAGAACTATCGTTCGGGGATGGAATACGAAGTGAAATCACTCTCCCAGTTCGGGGTGTCCTTGACCCCTCTTGGCCTCCAGGGGTTTCTCAACGGATGGGTAATAGGTAACGGCTTTGAGGTCGTCACGGCGTTCACCGCAGGTGATGATTGGATCATCATCGTCAAGAAATAACACCCACGATTCCAGCAACCCCTTTTCCTCCGGGATCGGGCGCGGCAATTCGGCACCCGTGGAGCAGGGGCTGGGTCAAACACGAACGTTTTCGGCTGGCGATCACCCGTACAATCCCTCCCGAGGTGCTGACCCAGAAGATCGCCCTGGCCCACGTCGAGTTCCGACGGACCTATGACTGTCATTCACGGCCTTGCTCATTGTCGATCCTCAGTCCACCGGCAATCCATCTCGGTGGGCCAACCGTATGTCAAGAGATGGTTTGACCCTCCAGGAACTACCATCGACTGGCGAAGCGACGCAGTCATTGCGGTCCTTGTGCCGAGAATGGAGCCAACCATGTGGGTGCGAGCGGTAATCGGGATTGTGCTCTGTGCAGTCGGCACGGTATGGATACTCCAAGGAACCAAAGTCATTCAAGGTTCGGGAATGAGCGGCCAGGGCAATTGGGCGGTTATTGGAGCAGTGGTGGTCGTGGTGGGCTTGGCATGTTTTGCCTGGGCCGCCCGACATCACCGAAAGGGCACGACCGAGTCAAGCTGAAACGCCGTCGGTCACACTCGGCCTGGCTATCTTGCCCTCCTTCCTTACCGAGCGGTGGAAGGACTCGTGACGGCCACGTTCCTCTTCGGCGCTGCCCCAGAACAAATGATCGGGTGCTGGCTAAAAGAACCCAATATCTCGACGGCAATGCACGGCAACTCTAGCGATAGCCGCATGTTGATGAGTTGGTGCGATGGCCGACTGCTGAGAAACCTAACCGTCTTCGGTCCACCACCAATACACGCCAGTTCGAATCCCCTCACGCCAGATCCGATAAGCAGCTTCGATCATTTCCGAAGCAATTTCGGCGGCTTCGCTGTCCGGCATTGCATTTAGTGTGGCGTTGATCTTTCCTTGTCCTTCGGCACCTGGGTCGAGCGCCGATATTCGAATCTGAATGGCTTCCATTCGAGTCAGTAAATCCGAGGGAAGGTAATCCTCTAACTGGGCATCGTAAACGGCACCGTCGAATGGTGGATGGAGGGCAAATGCAAGGCGCTCCTGCAACGTGCCATATCCTGTAGCTAGCGCATCGATTACCTGGCTCATTTTCTCACATGCGTATTCGAGACTCACGAAGTCACGCTGTGTGATGTCATGTAATAAAGGCTAGTGGCCCTCGGGAGGCGAACGCTCCGACAAAGGTGAAAGGAATTGCGCACCGTGGCACCACCTCCACTGCCGACAGTGACCACACCCTGATTTGCGCCGAGTTGGTTATTGAGCGCTTACCCTCGCAAGTGAGCTGAGCTTCGGGAGTAGGCGGCAGTGAAGGTCCGTGAGGCCCGGATGGTGGCCAAGGAACGACGAAAGCTGGCCTAGGCGATCTCGTTGCGTGCGTTGAACGTGAGACGGCCGTCTGAGTGCTTCGGGCAGTAGTCGTGGTCCTCGTCATCGTTCCGCCATCCTCGACCTTCTGACCAGTTGCGGGCAGTGCGCTCTGGCCAGGTCGGGATAGGCAACACCAGCGGAGATGCGTCGCACATCTCTTTGTCACAGACCATGAGGTGTCCAGACATCGTTATGGTCATTGGCCTGGACCTTAGCCGTTCTCCAGATGATCGAGCCACCATCAACCACCCAAGGCTACGGGAGCGGGTGAATGTCCCCTATTACTGCTCTTCGCAGCGGGAAGCCCTCGGTGTAGGTCGGCGACTGTCCTCTTGTCGGGTTTTGGGTTTGTCCGATAACTTGAAGTGCCGTCCCTGAATGTCACCTGCCGGAGTCCCGTCGCCAATCAGCCCGGCGATGATGTGCGCCATAGTTGGCCGAGTTGGCCGAGTTGGC
>PMLV01000049.1:11449-16995 GCA_003160635.1 Acidimicrobiaceae bacterium
TGGCCGTGTTGGCCGTGTTGGCCGTCTGCTGTGGCGAGCTTTTCGTTCGACCTTCGCCGTTGTTGACGTCGACGGAGCATGTATGACCACACGCCATGGCCTGTCACCAATGCCGTCCGCTTACGCAGCCATTTTCTGTGATGGATCGCAGTTCCGAGCGCACCTGGGAGTCTTCCGATATCCTGTGCAAATAGGCGCCAGCCTCTGCCTCAGGATTGGAGATCACAATGGACTATGTGGCCCTCCTTCGATACCGTTCCTCGGTCGCCGGAGCGGAACGAGATGCCGCACTTTTGCGTCGGACAGCGTGGAAGTATCCCGACGGGATCCAATTAATCGCCGAGCACTGGCCCATGTCAGGTGATGTCCAAGTTGTCTCCATCTTCAGTACAGACAGCATCGCTGCCCTCTTGGAATTGGAATTCGAATGGAGCGACGTGTTTGATATCGACATTTCCCCTGCCGTCTCTGCCGAAGAGGGACTGCGGATTGGGCCTGAAGTCTTTGGTCGTTTGCGGCGCTTGCAGCAATAAGGAGGGGGCGTAGCCCATAACGGGGGACGCCATGTGGACCGTGCGGACCCCAGTGACCGCTCAGAGGCCGACCACGAACCGGGTGACCCGGTCACGCAACACGGAGGGGATGAACGGTTGGGCAGCGGCAATCATCTGAGCATCCCTGCCCACGAGGTACCGAGCATGCGGCGCATTCACCGTGAGAGCTTTGGCGATAACCTTTGCCGCCCCCTCAGGTTCCCCCATGAACTTCATGAACGGATCGAGGAGCGATCGAATCCGATGGTAGGCGGCCTCGTAGCCTGAATCCTCACGACGTGACACGTCTGATTCGAACTCCTCCCAGATTCCTGTCTTAAAGCCACCGGGCTCAATGAGCACGACCCGGATGCCATCTCGGGCGACTTCGAGACGTAAGGCATCCGACGCCGCTTCGAGTGCATGTTTGGAAGCTTGGTACCAACCGGAAAAGGGAGTGGTCGTCAGGCCGTAGATGGATGAGACATTCACGATCCGACCATCTCTTGCGGCCCGCATCTGGGGGAGCGCCAAGCGAGCCAGGCGCATCGGCGCCACTACCATTGTCTCTAGTTGCTGACGAGCTTCTTCGTCGCTGACATCCTCGATCGCGCCCACTCCGGAGAAACCAGCATTGTTCACGATTGCCCACGGGCGTACTTGGTCAACGACTTCGGCACATCGCATTGCATTCGTTACGTCGAGCAGCACCGTTTCAACCGAAACGCCGGCGGCATCAGCGGCCGCCGTGACCGTGGCCGCTTTGGCGTCGGATCGCACGGTGCCGACCGAGCGGAATCCCAGCGTGGCGAGCCTCACGACTGTCGCCAAACCGATTCCCGAGTTCGCTCCTGTCGTCAGCACCACTTTGCCGCCTGCATCGGTCATCCTCAGACCCTATCCAGCATGGAGACGCTCCCCGAAATAAAGTCGGACCAGGAAGAAAGCTCCGGGGGAGAGACTTGAACTCTCTCTCTCATTTGAGCTCAACTCAATTCTGGCGTCTGCCGAGACTCGGTACGAGTGGGTCTCTCCAGCATTGACGAGTGCGCTGCGTGCGCCCGCGCCCACCGTTGCCTCACTTTGGCCCCTCAAGCGATGAAAACGAGTGTCGAGGGCGACCGCTGAGGCCAGAGCCCCACAACCCTCCCGACTCTTGCGCAGGTAGGGCACGTTGCGTCCGTCAGATAGACGGTCACATCCTTTGGGAACCGACCTATGGAGGACCCTGCAGGCGGCAATTGGCGTGGTGCAGATTGGGCAACGAGACTTGTCGGGACCATTACGCAGATCCAGGCCCCAAAGGAAAGAGCAAGCTTGATAAGCGATCGTTCGAGAGAGCACATCTCCCAGAACATCCCCCCAGATGCCAAAAGTAACCTCGCAATGAACCTTGGACTGGGGGTGTCGTCATGGAAGGACGGCCAGGCCAACGCCACGATCCGTCTCTCGCCCGAACAGACGGAGTCCGATGGCAGCGTGCCATTCGGCAGTCTGGCGGCGATTGCCGACAACAATAACGCCACGGCCAACATCAACTCTGCCAATTGGAATGACAACTCCATTCTGATCGAAGTCGCCTACCAGGCCACACGCGTGGCCCGAGGGACGGTGGAGGTCCGCAGCTTCAACTCGGCGTACAACGAGCTCATGGGTATCTCGCAGGGCGTCATGCTCGACGACGAGGGCCCCTTCGGTCAGTGTCAGAGCACCAGCGTGACAGTTCCCGGCCGACCCATGTTGGCGGGTCACGGCTTCGAATCAGGAGGTCTCGACGAGCTGCCCCAGGTCGACCACGTCTCCTTCCCGTGGGAGAGCGACTTGACTCCTGCGCCTATCGATGTGTACCTCAAGGGTGGTCTCAGGTTGATTGAGGGAGGGGCGATCTACACCTCGCAGCTCGACTCAGGGTGGTCCTCTGGCTACGGCTCCCTCCATGGGGGGGCGATCGGGCTACTGGTTACCCGGGCGATGCGCTACGCCGCCATCGCCATGTCGCCGGCGAATGTCGAGCAAGTCCCAATATCGTTCAACATCAACTACGTGCGCCCCGCGATGGTGGTCCCCGAGCCGATACAAGCCGTTGCACGGGTGGTTGCCTTGACCACCAGATTCTGCACCCTTGAGGGCGAGCTCATTCTCCCCTCGGGCAAGCCAGCCTCACGGTGCCGAGTCATCCACCGGCTAGTTCCGAGGGACTGACCGCCGCCTTCATCCGGTGGCGGCCTCAGTGAATTCGAAGAGGAGTCCGGCGTTATCTCCCGGGCGTACGGCGAAGCTTTCTTCGTCGTCACCGGGCAATAGCTCGACCCCATGCGATGCGAAGTGCGACCGGGCCTGTTCGACGTTGGTGGTGCCGAACACGACTGACCGAATCCCATCGCCGTTGCGGGCCAAGAACCGTTCGAGCGGCCCATCCTCGGTGGGGCTCAGAAGCTCCACCACCGTGTCTCCCAGTTCAATCCCCACCGCACGGGCTTGCGTGGCCTTCCTCTCAACTTCGTATGTGACGGTCCCATTGACGTACTCGCAGAGGAAACGCTTCGCGCCGTCAAGATCCGAGACCACCACGCGGTAACGCTTCAGTCCGGTTATGCCGAGCGGATGGTCGTCCCGCCAAAATTCGATCGGATGGATTGGTTCGAGGTACGGGACCGGGGACGGCACCGCATGGAAATCGTGGTCGTAGAACTCGAAGGACACGCCATAGGCGTCGAGAGGATGGACGTGGAACGCAGGTCCGAGCTCGCGCGCTATGCGAATGCCTCTCGCATTCGTGGCGTCCCGGGCTTCGCCCACGTCGGGAACCGTATATTCGATCCCGACGTAGTGGGGGCCGAAACGGGCATGAAGCAGGTTGTCGTGGGGGGAGAAGAACTGGAATATGACACGGCCGATGGCCATGAGGCAGGCATGCCACTCGTCACGAGGCATGTCAACCAAAAACTGAGCACCGTACACCTGAGTGAAGAAATCGACTGTCTGGTCAAAATCATCGATGACGGCGTTGACATGGTTCATGGCGCCACATCTGATTGGGGTCATATAGGCCTCCTAGCCAGCTCGATTGAAGGCGTTACGGCACCGAAGCCGGTCCACGCCGTCACGCTGCGCCAACGCTAGGTGCTCTATCGCCCGATTCGCTGAGATCAACCTCCGGAGACAGAGCGACGAGCGCCTGCGGCACCGCGAGCCTCGTCCTTGGCGCGCCGAAACCGAATACCTCGTATCAAGCGACTCGACGTGCGATTCACCTCGGTCGATCATGGCACCAACGACTGTCGCGTCCGGCGCTCTCGATGCTGGTGAATGCCATCACGCTTGTCGTAGCCGAGCTTGTGCAGGAGTCCATCGAGCTTGTCGCCGCAGCAATGGATGCTACCGGCTGTCAATTGCGACCTTGATGGCCCCTGACGCTTCCTGGTCGGCCAGGACTGTGAAGGCGTCCCGCCACTCTTCGAGTCGAAACGTGTGGGTGAGCATGGGCGTCAGGTCGATTCGGCCAGATCCGACCATGTCCAGAAAATGGGCGATGCCGTGCTTACGCACGCCCTCAACTTCCTCAATCCCGAATGCGTTCGAGCCGGTATAGCTGATTTCCTTGCAGTACACCGGAGTATCTTCCCACTTGACGGCGCCGTGCATGCCTAGCTTTACGAGCGTACCGTGGGCGCTCAACACGCGACAGCCCACTTCCAGTGTCTCCCCAGCTCCCACCGTGTCGTAGACCACATCAATGCCCCCCGGAAATGCCATTGGCAGGCCATCGGAAGGTTGCAACACGCCGTCCGACCAGGCCGCGACCCGTTCAATGACCTCAAGGCGCGGTTCGTGGCCCACTACATGCGCGCCAAGGGTCTCAGCAAGCTTGCGCTGGGCTTCGAAGCGGGCGACAACCATTATTTCGACTGTGGGGTACAACGCTCGCAGGATGGCGATGGCGCATTGGCCTAACGCGCCGGCACCGTATACGAGCACCTTGCTTCCGGGCTTGGGCGGGTGCCGGGTCACGGCATGGAGTGACACCGCAAAAGGGTCAGCGAAAACGGCTTGCTCGTCTGTCAGGTGATCCGGCACCTTGAAGAGCATCGAGTCGTGCGCTGGCATGAGGTCGGCAAACCCCCCGTTCACATCGGCGCACATGCCGATGTGGATGCCCGGGGCGAACGCACCTTTCCCGAACGAATGGCACTGGCTTAAACTGCCCGCTTCACAAGCCGGGCAGACAGGCGACACGCCTCGGGTTACGCACGTGAGCCATGGGTTGAGGGCAACCCGGTCACCTGGCTCGAGCCCGTCGGCCTCGGGACCGACGGCGACCACTTCGGCGATCACTTCGTGGCCCATAACGTGCGGCGTCGAGACGAAGTTCTTCATAGGGTTCTGCCGCATGTCCGACGCATTGGCCGGCTCGACCAGACTGGCGTAGTCGAGAAATACCGCCTTGGATTCCGATCCACAAATCCCAACTAGTCGCGGCTTGGTGACAACCCAGTCCGGACGGAGGACCCCGGGCTCGTCGATGTCGACAAGCCGCGTCGGCGTCTGGGCGAGCATCCGCAACAAACGGTTGTCCGTCTCGGCGATGGGCTGAACTTCCCCCTCTATTCCGTACATGAGTGCTCGCATGGGAGCATCGTAGGGCGCCACAGGCCAGAGGGCTGTCGGGTGTGCGTTGCCCCTTAGAAAGCAGGAGGTATCGAGGCCAGAGGGAGAAACCTCGAACTCGACGGCGCCAACTCGATGCCCAAGATCTCGCCCTGACTGACCTGGGAGAACGATCCAAAAAGCTCCGGGGGAGAGACTCGAACTCTCAACCTAGCGGTTCCCGATGAAGCACTCCCCTATTCAGAGAATTCGCAGCAAATCCCAGGTCAACAAATCTTTCCTGGCTTCGAGGAATGACCGGAAATGACCTGATTTGACGCCTGTTTACGGGTGCTTGTTGCCCGTGGGGCGCCCAGTTCTTGACCTCAATCTGTAACCGCACGACAGCTCGGGCAAGCAGGAGGC
>PMLV01000301.1 GCA_003160635.1 Acidimicrobiaceae bacterium
CGCGTATTAATCAGGCGTGGACCCTTAGGCAGTTCGGTATCAAGTTGGGCGAGTTTTTGACGGAGTTCGCCAAGAAGCGTGTCGTCAGCAAGAGCCCGTTGGCCGGCCGCTCGAGTTGATGCGTACCAGGATTCGACGAGCATGCGAACGTCTTGCGCATCCCCCGCCAGCCACGCCTCGGTTGCCGTGCGCCCACCGAGTTCTTCATGCCCGACGAGATTCCACCACTGGGTTTGCTGTCCGGGATCGAGTCCGATCTCGCCCAGCAGATGGCTCAGAGCCGCCGCCTGGCGGTGTCGTTCGATATTCGATGGCTCTATGTCCTCGGAGTCAGCGTTCACCGGTTCCAAGTCTATTGCCTCGATCCTCCTGTCGACTTGAGACCCTTCTGGCCAGCCATGTTGAGGTTGAAATCAGCGTTACCTCGACCGCTGGGTGTAAATCCAGAGGTCGTAGTAGCCGCCAACTGAAAGCGTCGGTTGCTCGATCTCATTTCGAACTGTGACACGGCGGTCTTCCCATGATCGACGGGTCGACAGACTACCGATCTCCGCCGAACGCCCTTTCGAGAATGCGATTCACTACGAGGTCGATCGAGTAGGCGCGACTTCGCGATCGTCGTGTCGAACGCCGTCGGCGATCCGCACGAGATCCTCAACGATTGCAACAGTCTCGTCGAGGGTGAAGCGAACAGGCCCGTCGGACTCAGGTGTCAATGAGTCAGGTCACTTGGCGGAGCGAAGCCGAGCGACATCTTCTGCGCGAAATGCTCGGATAGGTCCGGGCAGTTCGACTGTCGCGAGGCTGCCAGTGCGCACAGCCAGAATGAAGGCTCGAGGACCCAAGCCCGATTCCCGGAGGGCGTCCGCAGGGGACAGGAGGCCTTCAGGGACGACTTCTCTTCGGGAGACGGCCCGCCGACGTGCTCGCACGACGTTGGGCTGACCGATGTCACCTACCAGTTCACTGATCGCTCGAGACGAGAGTCCTGCTCGGTGGGCGTCGACGATGACAGAGTCCCTGATCAAACGGACGACGTAGTCATCGGCACGAGCGCGTTGGTACTCCTCCTCTGCCTCGATCAGACGCTGCTTGGCCGCGTCGACCTCGGGATGCGCCTCCATCTGCGCCATATATGTCAGTGTGACATAGGAAGCCAATGCGGTCAATGGCCGGGGCTGCGATGTGTCGCCAGCGAAGACAGGTCTCGGGTCGTCGTAGCCACCTACCCTGGAGCGCCGAAACGCGTTAGCCAACCCCGTAGGGAAACGAACTCATAAGCCATGAATTGCTGCCGATGGCCTCGCTCAGCGCGCTTGCTGCAGCTCGACGACCTGACCGTTGGGATCGCTGATCCAGATCTGCACCACGTCACCCTGCGCACCTTCGATGTAGTCGATCCCCGCTGACTCCAGCTCCGTGCGGGCTGCATCGATATCGGCGACCCAAAGACACCAGTGGGGGGCCACCGGGTCGGGCAAGTTGCCCGACTGTGCGGCGTCGACAAGGTGGAGCTGCACGTCGCCCAACCCCAGCCAGCTTCCATCCACACCGGGAATCTCCGGGCGAGGGAGTTCCGGCAGCTCGAACAACTCGGTGTAGAACCGTCTGGTGGCATCAAGGCGCCCGTGACAGTTGACGCTGACATGCTGCACTCTGACGACCTTCACAATGAACCCTCCACACGCAGCACGTTGTCGCTGGCAACGTTACTGCGGCATTGTGCTCCCCGAACACCTAGTGCCCGGCGCGCCCGTCACCCATGCGCGGTCCCGCGCGGGGTTCCAACGTGGTGGGTTGCACGCGCGCCCGTCGCGGCGAACCGCTGGAGACGCGCCGATAACGTTCGAGGAAGTCGTCCAAGGCGCCGCGCTCGTGGGCGATCATTTCGGCCGCCATGCTGAGCGATTGATGCCCCAGGTCCGTGACGGAATAGACGCGTCGCACGTGCCCGGTGCTCGAGGTCTCGTCCCAGACCTTCACGAGGCCGTTCACCTCCAGTTCTGCCAGCGTTCGGTAGATGCGGGGCCGGTCCATGTCACCAAGTCCGAGATCGGCGAAGGCATTGGTGAGGGCGTAGCCATGCCGGGGCTTCTCCGCCAAGAGCAGCAGCACTGCTGAAGAGAGCAACTGACGCCGTGGCCGGTGCGACACTGCGGGGTGAGGCCCGCCGTGCGGCTGGCCGTCGTTCCCCGGGGGCGTCGCCGGGGGTGAGAAGGGTGATGGCTTCTGGCCGCCTTTCTCCATCCCTGGCTGCGTCAAGCGCCACCTCCTTTGGTGCTGAGCCGGTTGTACCCAGTCCGTCAGGCGAGGAAACGGCAACCTGTCCGGGTGCAGCAGATGGGACAACCGGCGATGCAGGCTGGTTGTCAGCAGATGCGGGGGAGCGGATCTCCGACGAGCATGTCGACGATCCGGGTACCCCCAAAGGTGGTGCGGAGCACCACGATGCCGGGCGGTGTCGAGTGGATCTGGCCGATCTGCGTGGCGTCGGCGCCATGGGCGTGCCCGCGCAGGGCGGCCAGGGCGGCCTCCGCCTCGTCGGGTGCCACCACGGCGATGAGCTTGCCCTCGTTGGCCACGTACAGCGGATCGATGCCCAGGAGCTCGCAGGCGGCCGCCACGGCGGGCCGGACCGGGAGGGCAGGTTCCTCCAATACGACGGTCAGGTTGCTGTCCCGGGCCAGCTCGTTGCAGACCGTCCCCACGCCACCCCTGGTGGCGTCCCTGAGCCAGCGGGTGGACGGAGCGGCCTCGAGGAGTGCCTCCACGAGCCCGTGCAGCGGAGCCGTGTCGGACCTGATGTCGGCTTCGAGGGCCAGATCGCCGCGGGCGAGCATGACGGCCGTGCCGTGGTCGCCGATGGTCCCCGAGCACAGCACCACGTCGCCTTCGCGGACCTTGTCGGCCGAGAGGTCACGCTCGGCCGGGATGAGCCCCACGCCGGCGGTCGAGATGTACATGCCGTCGGCTGCGCCCCGATCGACCACTTTGGTGTCGCCGGTGACGATAGAGATGCCGGACGCCGCCGCCGCTTCGGCCATGTCGGCCACGACCTCGCGCAGGGCATCGATCGAGAATCCCTCCTCGAGGACGAAGGCCGCCGAGAGCGCCAACGGCCGGGCACCCATCATGGCCAGGTCGTTCACGGTGCCGTGCACGGCCAGGTGACCGACCGAGCCGCCCGGAAAGCGCAAGGGTTTGACGACATAGGAGTCGGTGCTGAAGGCCAGGCGTTCTCCCGAGGGCAGGCTCACCACGGCGGCGTCGGTCTGGGCCGCCGCTTCGTCCTCGGCGAAGGCCGGGAGGAAGACCGAGGCGAGCAGTGCCGCCGATGCCTTCCCACCGGCTCCGTGGGCCAAGGTCACGACGTCGTCGCGCAAGCGGGGCCGGCGGCGGCGGAACGCCTCGATGCGCGCGAAGACGGCGGCCTCCCGCCCGGTCTGCGCGGTGTCGGTCATGGGCGCCGTCTTTCGTCGAGACGGCGTTGCACGACCGACCACAGCCGCAGCGTCAGGGCGGCCTGCGCCTCTTGTATCCGGTGCACGCTCTCGGACCGCACGACGAGGCAGTGCGCCACGGCATCGCTGAGGGCCATGGCCGACCCCTCGTACCCGCACAAGCCGATGGGGAGGAGCTGGCGTCGCGCGGCTTCCTCCAAGCCGCGGAGCACGTTGAGCGAATCGCCACTGGTCGAGAACCCGACCGCGATGTCGCCCGGCCGGGCGTGGGCGATGAGCTGGCGTGAGAAGACCAATTCGAAGCCGACGTCATTGGCCAGCGCCGTCAGGACGGCACGATCGTCAACGAGGGAAAGGGCGGGGAGGGCCCGCCCGTAGGGCGGGTCACGGAACAGCTGGACGGTCCCTTCTGCATCGGTGGCGCTTCCGCCGTTGCCGAAGGCAAAGAGGCGACCGCCCGCCGCGAAGCGGCTGGCCATGGACGAACCTGCCTCTTCGAGCAGCTCTTCCCACCGTTGGAGGCTGGCCGCGCGGAGGGACTCGCTCTCGGTGATCTTGGCGTCGGCCGATCGGGCCAGGTCGACGAGGAGCTTCGTCCCATCCCGCTCCTCGGCCTCGATGAAGGGGTAGAGGAAGCCGGTCGGCTCGCTGCTCATGAGCGGTCACCCGCCAGCGCGGTCAGGGCCACGCCGGCGTGGATCAATAGGAGGTCGCCCGGAGCGACGGGGTCGACCAGGCTGGCATCGACCGCCTCGTGCTTCCCCTCGGCGATCACCTCGACCATCCCGCGGCCGAGAAGCGCCCTGACCTCGGCCACGCGCCCTTCATCGGAGCAGGTGATGCACACCTCCTCGGTGCACGCGCTGTCCGGTGTGAGGAGACCTGGATGCTCGAAGACGACGTGCGTCAGCTCCCACAAGAGGTGGTAGAGGAGGACCAGGTCGCCCGAGTAGGGGGCGAGTTCGGGCTCTCGGGTGTCGGTCCAGACGAGGTGGTCGGCCCGGCTGGACGCCGGTCGTTGACCGGTTCCCAACCACAGACGCGTGAGTCCCCATGCCTCGGCCCGGCTGAGGAGGTTCGCCGCGCCGGCGTCGTCGGCCGGGGCCACGAGCAGGAGGATGTCGCCGGGACGGGCCAGCAGTCGCAGCGCGCGCTCGGCCTCTTCCCCTTCGAGGCTGCAGGCGGGCAATGCCCGCTTGCCGACGATGACCGGGTGGACGAACTCCACCGCCACATGCCGGGCGTGGGACGGCCATTGCGGCGCCACGCACCACATGGTGGCTCCGGCGGCGAAACGCCGGGCCAGGGTGAGGGCGGCACCGGCCAGGGCCGCGGCCGGGCCCTCGGACGGGTTGGATCGAGGCGCGCCCATCTGCGTCATCATGCTCGGTTCTTCGCCGCGGCGGCGCAGCCCGCCACGGCCGCCTGGCCGAGCGCCAACCCGCCGTCGTTGGGCGGCACCACGCGGTGCGTGAGGACCTCGAGCTGGCAGGCCGCCAGCCGGGCTCTCGCCAAGCGCAGGAGGAGGACGTTTTGGAACACCCCTCCGCTGAGCGCAACCCGGTCGATGCCCGTTTCCGTATGGAGCTGCCGTGCGATCTCGGCCATCAGGTCGGCCACCGCCACGTGGAAGCCGGCGGCCATGGCACCGATCGGACAACCCGCCCGGATGTCCTCTATCAGGGCACGGAGCACCGGCGCCGGATCGATGTCCGGGCCGGAGAGGGTGAAGCGGTAAGGCCGGGCCTCGTGCAGGTGATCGCCGGCCAGCCATTCGAGCTCCATGGCGGCATGCGCTTCGTAGGAGGCGTCGTGTCGCACGCCGAGCAACGAGCTCACCGCGTCGAAGAGCCGTCCCATGCTCGAGGAGGGGACGCAGTGCACGCCCTGCTCGAGCTGACGGCGTAGGACGTGTTGTTCGACCTCGGGCGCGTGCTGGACGGGCGGGAGGTCGGGCGCCCAGTCGATCCCGGACGCCCACAGGTGGGCCAGGGCGGCACGATACGGCTTGCGGACCGTCGCATCGCCCCCGGGGAGCGGCACATAGCGCAGGTGCGCCGGTCGTTCGAAGCCGTCGTAGCCGGCAATGAGAACCTCGCCACCCCAGATCGCACCATCCGTGCCGTACCCGGTGCCGTCAAAGGCGAAGCCGATGACGCGTTCGTGCTCGGGCACTGCGTGCTCCACCATGACGGCGGCAATGTGGGCGTGATGGTGCTGGACCAGTGCGACGTCGCGGGAGTCCTGCTCGTCGGCCCACCGTCGGGTGTGATAGCCCGGGTGGATGTCGGCAGCGAGCGTACGGGGGTCGATGCCGTAGAACTCGCCGAACTGGCGCGTCGACCGCGCGAAGGCGGCGAGGGTCTCGACGCTCCCCATGTCGCCGATGTGCTGGCTGACCCAGGCATGGCGACCCGAGGCCAGGCAGAAGGTGTTCTTGAGCTCTCCACCCATGGCCAGCACCGGAGGCACCTCGAAGGGCAGGCGGACGGGCAGGGGGGCGTGGCCCCGTGAACGGCGGATGGGCATGTCGTCCCCGTCGTCTGTCCGCACCACCGAGTCGTCGCACGGCACGTGGATGGGGCGGTCATGCACGAGCCACGCGTCAGCGATGTTCCCCAGGCGGCGGCGCGCGTCGGTGTCGTCGTAGCAAATCGGCTCGTCGGTGAGGTTCCCGCTGGTCATCACCAACATGGTCGGCGGCGGCGTGGGGTGGCTCGGCACGCGGTGGAACAACAGATGATGGAGCGGGGTGTACGGAAGCATCAAGCCGATGGAAGGGTTTCCCGGCGCCACTCCTTGGGCCAGCGCCGTGCCCCGGCGCGTGGCCACCAGCACGATGGGTCGCTCCGGGCCGGTGAGGAGGGCCTCTTCGCGCTGGTCGATCCAGGCCAGGGCGTGCGCCTCGTCGAGGTTGGCGACCATGACGGCCAGGGGCTTGTCGGCCCGCCGCTTGCGCCGGCGCAACGCGGCGACGGCGTCCCGTGACGATGCGTCAACGGCGAGGTGGTAGCCGCCGAGGCCCTTGACGGCGACGATGACACCGCGGGCCAACGCGTCCTGGGAAGCCGCGATGGCCGCGTCGGTACCCGTGACCGGTCCATCGGCGCCTTCGAACCACAGGCGGGGACCGCAGGCGCCGCAGGCCACCGGCTGGGCGTGGAAGCGCCTGTCGGAGGGGTCGTGGTACTCGGTGGCGCAGGCGTCGCACAGATCGAAGTGGCGCATCGTCGTGTGAGGACGGTCGTAGGGGAGCCGACGCGTGATGGTGAAGCGCGGACCGCAGTTCGTGCAGTTGATGAAGGGGTAGCGCCAGCGACGGTCGGCGGGATCGAGCATCTCGCCGACGCAGTCGTCGCAGACGGCGACATCCGGGGAGACGAACGTCGCCGGCCGAGGGAGGGTGTGGCTCTCGACGATGCGAAACCCGGTCTCGTCTATGGGCTCCACGGATGCGGCCTCGACGCCGAAGATCCGGGCCAGTGGCGGGGCCTCGTCGATGAGACGTGCCTCGAAACGCGCCAAAGCGGGCGCGCCTCCTTCAACCTCGATGAACACGCCGGCACTGTCATTGCCGACGTGACCGGCCAGGCCGAGCTCGGTGGCCAACCGGTGCACGAAGGGGCGGAATCCCACGCCCTGCACGACGCCGGTCACCCGGATCCGACGCCGGGCCTCGGACGTGGTCAGCGCGGTCATGCGTGCTGCGTGCTGCGCCGCCCCAGGGTCACGGCGGCCTCACGGTGCATCCGCCCGAAGTTGTAGTAGGCCGCGCATGCCCCCTCGGAGGAGACCATGCAGGTCCCGATGGGGGTCTCCGGGGTGCACGCCGTGCCGAACACCTTGCACTCCCACGGCTTGATGACGCCCTTGAGGACCTCCCCACATTGACAGGCTTTGGGATCGGCCACCCGGACGCCCGGGATGTCGTAGAGCAGCTCGGCATCGAAGGCGGCGAACTCGGGTCGCAGCTTGAGGCCACTCTGGGAGATGAACCCGAGCCCGCGCCATTCGAAGTGGGGCCGGAGCTCGAACACCTCGGCCAGGACGGCGAGTGCGCGCGGGTTGCCCTCCTCGCGCACCACCCGCGAGTACTGGTTCTCGACCTCGCACCGCCCCTCCCGGATCTGGGCCAACAGCATGGAGATGGCATGGAGGATGTCGAGCGGTTCGAAGCCGGCCGTGACCAAGGGCAAGCCGTACTCCTCAGGGACGAAGCGGTAAGGCCGCTGCCCGACCACCGTGGACACATGGCCCGGCCCGAGGAAGCCGTGGAGGCGGAGGTCGGGCGATTCGAGAATGGCCTTGAGCGGCGGGACGATCGTCACGTGGTTGGAGAACACGCTGAAATTCGTGACCCCCTTTTCCCTGGCCGCCAGGAGGGTGAGGGCCGTGGAGGGCGCCGTGGTCTCGAACCCGACGGCGAAGAACATGACGCGGCGCTCGGGGTTCTCCTCCGCCAGCTTCAGCGCATCCAAGGGGGAGTAGACGAACCGCACATCTGCCCCTTCCGCCTTGGCCTGCAGCAGGCTCCCGGTACTGCCCGGGACCCGCATCATGTCGCCGAACGAGGTGAAGATCACCCCGGGTTCCCGGGCCACCGCGATGGCGTCATCCACCCGACCCATCGGGATGACGCACACCGGGCAGCCGGGGCCGTGAACGAGCTCGACCGTGGGGGGGAGGATGTGCTCGATCCCGTGCCGGTAGATGGTGTGGGTGTGACCACCACACACCTCCATGAACTTGAATTCGTCGTCGCCGGCCAGGGCCGTGATCTGCGCCACCAGGGCGCGCGCCGCCATGGGATCCCTGTACTCGTCAACGAAGCGCATGGTGACCGTCTTTCACTCTCGGGCTCTGCCGGCGATGGCCGACGACCAGAAGGCTTCCAGCTCGTCGTCGTAGGCCTGGCCCATGAGTTGCAACGAGGCCAGCGCCAGCGCGGCCTCCTCCTCGTCGATCTTCGACATGGCGAAGCCCACATGGATGAGCACCCAGTCACCGGGCTGGAGGTCTTCGTCCTCGAGGAGGCCGATGTTGATGATCCGCGTCACGCCGGACACCTCGACGCGGGCGAGGTGCTCGTTGAGGTCGCTGAACTCGCGTATCCGACCTGGAATCCCTAGGCACATGGAGGCATCACATCTTTCGGATCCGGGAGTACCGTGCGATGTCCGGCAAGGCGCTGATGACCAGGCCCAGCGCGAGCAGGATGCCGACCGCGATGAAACCCAGGAACACATAGCCCACGATGTTCATGTCACATCTTCCTTATTCGTAGATAGCGAGTGATGTCGGGAATCGCCTTGACGACGACTCCGGCGACGCCGGCGAGTATGAGCAGAGCGACCGCACGTCGGATCATGAAGGTGTCCCCTTTCCGGCTGGTTCGAGAATTTCCGCTACGAGTTGGATGCACATCTCCACCGCGCCGTCGATGGCGGCCGCCACGGGGGGTGACAGCATCATGCCCTCTTCGAGGGTGGCCGGTTGACACCCGAGCACGTAGGTGCGCTCGACGTGGCCGCCCAGGCGGGCCAGGGTGCCCAGCACGACGTCCGGGCTCATGGCGTGGGCGTCCATGACCGGCTGATCGCCGGTCGCCGGCGCGTCCAGCTCGGGCTCCATGACGATGAGCGTCCCCGGAGGCTCGCCCATGGGGAGGGCGTCCACGATGACCAGGGCGTCGTAGCCGTCCAGCAGCTCGTAGGCCAGATGGACCCCGCGGATGCCGTAGTCCTCCACCCGGACCCCGTCCGGAAGCTTCCGCTGGCGCACGCGACGCGCCACCTCGACGCCGAAGGCGTCGTCGGGCTGGAAGATGTTGCCGATGCCGGCCACCAGGACGCCGCCGCTCATCGGTCGCCCTTCTGTCCCACCAGCGGCTCCACCTCGTCGGGGTGGAAGAACAGATACCGGCCCTGCCATGCCAGCGCCTCGGTGGCCGGATCGTCGTCGACCGTGACTGCGACATGCTGCTCGCCGTCGACGTCGGTGAACACCCCGGCCACCGTGGCGTGCAGGCCGACCAGGAACATGTCGTGTGCGTCGGCCCGGTGCGAGGGGTGCAGGCGCACGGAGCTCCCTTTCGCGATGGCCACGCCCGAGACCCATACGGTCTCGGTCCAGGGGTCGAACGACGCGTCGACCTCGGGATCCCACCAGGGCACCTCGGCTGGCGCGGCGGACGGCTTATCCCACGAATCGTCGGCAACCGGTCGCATCTGGCCGTGCAGGGCGCTCAAGGTCTCGGCCGACATGTCGTCGCAGCGGTCGATGATGGCCGCCGCGCGGGGGTCCGTGCCGCGGGCCTCGGACTTCTCCTCGTCGGTCAACGTCATGACGCGCAGGGCGAGGATCTCATCGATCTCCAGGGAGTCGTAGAGGTCTCCGGGGCTCTGGGGTGCCACCTCCGGGTGATCGTAGAGGATGATCGGCGAGGACAGCACGACATCGTCGCCGCCGATCAGAACCGGGTAGGCCCCCTCACCGTGACAGGCGCCGGCCACCGCGGCGGCTTCGTCGGGCGGATCGAGGATCGAGACGAACTTCCCGTCGTCGACCGCCAGCATGGTGTGGACGGCGATCAGGCTCTGCGCCATGGCGTCGTCGCGATGGAGGCCTCCCCCGGACCATGGGGAGGTGTTCTCCACGGTCACGGTCAGCTTGACAAATGGCACGTCGGGAACGGGTCTCGTGGCGGCGACGCACACGGCCCCCGTGATCGGCTCTCGCCTCCGCACGAAGCGGCCCACCACGGCACCATGGCTGTCGCTGATCAGCTCGGTCTCTGTTGCGGCGGCAAAGGAGAACGGCTCGATGTGGGCGAATCCCTCGAGGGCCGGCAGGGACCGGTCCGGGAGGTCGACGACCTGGTCGACGGCCTCGTCCCAGCCCACATGGGCGACGCCATCGACCTCGAGAACGTCGACGGGCTCGAACGTGGCGTCCGTGAGGCGGGGACCGGAGTCCGTTCGCCGCTCACACCGGCGGCGCTGCGCCTGCAGGCAGCGGATGCGCACCGAAAGGAGGGGGCCGGGACCCGGATGGAGGACGCACTCGGTGCGCATCGACCAGCGTTCGGAGCCTTCGGCCTCACTGAACCCCCGTGGCGTGAGCACGCCCCACTGGAAGCGGGCCTGGTTCTTCTTCGAGGAGGCTCGGTAGGGGTAGAGCACGTACCCCTCGTAGAGGACGGCGTCCGCCACGGAGCGGGCCGTGTCGAAACGGTCGGCGGGAGCCTCGCTCATGGCCCCTCCTGGCCCGCTTCTTTCAGCAACTGCTCGAAGGCCTGGTCCCACGTCGGAAGGCCGCGGTGGGCCCGGAAGCGCTGCAACGTATCGAGCGTGTCGCGCCGGACGCGGATCCAGCCACTGTTCGGGAAGTACTGGTCCATCATGGCGCGCCAGACCGACACGGGCATCTTGTGGGAGGCCTCGAGCGACCATGAGAGCGGCTCGGCCGAGAAGCCCGACTCGCCCCGGGTGAACACGGTCCCCGAGAACAGCAGGAGCAAGGGGATCTCCCCTTCGGTCACGGCGTGCAGGTATTTGGCACCGGCCACGTCGAAGTCGTAGGTGCACTCCACCTGGAGGTCGAACTCGGTGGCACCATCGAACTTCCCGATGGTGGTGGACACGTGCGTCCAGAGGAACGGGCGCAGCGAGTCCCCCCATTGCGGCGTCTCGCCGAACAGCTCGTAGAGCCGGCTTTCCTCCTCGGGCGAATAGCGCCGGCGTTGGGGCTCGATCCGGATCTGGCAGCGCAGCGCCAGGGCGTGGACGCTGAAGCCGTCGGCTTCTTCGACCCGCAACCGCAGCATGATGGTCGGCACGGCCGCGTGTGGCTCGGCCCGGGAGCCCACGACCTCGAAACCCAGCGTCGTCATTGCGCCTTGGCCTTCACGTCGTCGAAGAAGGCGTCGAGCTTGGCGTTCGCCTCCTTGCCGCCGTCAAAGCCCCGCCAGAGCCGGCGCAGATGACCGACCAGCTCGTAACAGGCGTCGATGGGCACGATGTAGCACTCGGTCCCACCCTGGTTGGCCCGCGAGCGGACGAGGAACGCCTCCACGTCCGGTTCCAGCGTGGACAGTCGGGGATTGGCGGCGATCACCTCGGTCCAGGTGTCGAGCGGGAGCTCGGACTCGGTGGCGCCGGCCGGTCCCGGGTAGAAGGCGGCGACGCGGTCGAGGGATGAATTGAGAAAGAAGAACGCCACGCTGACGGGAATCTGCAGGTCGTCCCACTGGGCGGGTGACAGCGAGAAATCGGGGAACGAGAGGTAGCGGTCGGGGACGGACCTGAAGTGCGACCCGCCCGCGCCTTCGGAGAGGAACAGCAGATAGCAGCCCCGGCAGGCGCACAGGAGGTTGCGGGCCGACAGATCGACCAGGTGCCCGTGGTCGTCGGGGATCGGCTCGGCACACAGCTCGCAGACCTCGCCGGCGCGCGGGATCTCGCGGGGCCTGCTTTCCCGTATCCGCTGCAGCACCGCGAGCGGATCGGTCACCCGGTCGACACCTCGACCGGACACTCGTCGAAGATCGGCTTGCTCCCCAATGCGACGGGGACGCTCACGGCGGCTGGCGTCGGCTCTTCGACCACGATGCGAACGATCTCCGGCGCGGCCTCGACGATCGCCACCTCGACCGCACCCCGCAGGGTGCTGGACGACGAGGGACAGCCGTCGCAGCTGCCGAGCAGGCGCAGCTTGACGGCGCCACGCTCCTCGTCGATGCCCAGCAACTCGACGTCACCGCCGTGCTGCGCCAGGAACGGTCGCACCGAGACGAGCGCCGCCTCCACGCGCGCATCGATGGACGCGGGGTGAAGCCCTTGGACAAGGAGAAGGCTGGCGACCAGGTCGTCATCGACCAGCTCGTCGAGCAATCCGGGGGCGTGCTCCCGTGCCAGCTCGATGATCCGGGAGAAACCGGCGCCGTAGAGCTCGGTGACGAGGCGAAGGAGCTCCTCGGCCAGGTTGATGGTGCGGGGATCCGCCGTGGCGTGCAACTCGTCGAGTGCCTGCTCTATCCGATCGCCTACGGCGCGGAGATTCTGGGGTTCGGACATCTCTCCCCGGCTCAGAAGGCCAGGTCGTCGGGATTGGCCACCTGGGAGGGGGAGTGCATCTTCTTGAGAACCTTGCCCTGGCCGAGGTACATGTGCACGCCGCAGGGCAGGCACGGGTCGAAGCTGCGCACCGCCCGCATGATGTCGATGCCCTTGAAATTCTCCCGGGTGTTCTCCTCGAAGATGGGCGTGTCGATCACCGCGTCCTCATAGGGCCCCGGCGTGCCGAAGGAGTCGCGCGGGTTGGCGTTCCACGGTGTGGGCGGGTACGGGTGGTAGTTGGCGATCTTCCCGCCCTTGATCACCATGTGGTGCGACAGCACGCCGCGGACGGCTTCGGTGAAACCGCACCCGATCGCCTCGTCGGGCACCTCGAAGGGCTCCCAGGTCTTGGTCCGCCCCGCCCGGACGTCCTTCAGCGCCAGCTCGATGAAGTCGAGCGCGGCCGCCGCCGCATAGGCCTGGAAATACGTCCTTGCCCGGTCCCGCTCGATGGTGTTGGACCACTGCGGGATCTTCCACTCGAGATCGACCGGGCCCTTGAGGGCGGTCTTGGGTAGATGTATCTGCACGCTGGTGCCGGTGGCCTTGAGGTGGTCGGTGTTGACCAGCCCGGACAGGGCGGTGGACCACAACCGGGCCAGCGGCCCCCCGCCGGTGTCGAGGGCCAGGTGGTCCTTGCCGTCGAACCACCGGGGCGACATGACCCAGCTGTAGTTGCCGTCGAAGTCGCGCTTTTGGGGTTGGGGATTGGTGTGCTGGTTCCACGGGTGGCGGCGGTCGACCGGGTTGCCCAGAGGGTCCTTGGTCACGAACATGGGCTGGTCCTCCCAGTCGTCGTAGAAGGAGTGTCCGAGCAGGATGCGGATCCCCAGGTTGATCTCCACCAGGTCGTTGGTGACCAGCTTGCCGTCCACGACGATGCCCGGCGTCACGCCCATGGCCCGGCCCCACTTGGTCATGTCCTTGTAGTCGAAGTTGCAGACGTTCGGGTCCTGGAAGGCGCCCCAGCAGTTGAGCAGGATCCGGCGCCGCCCCACCTCTTCGTACCCCGGAAGGGCCTCGTAGAAGAAGTCGAAGAGGTCGTCGTGCATGGGCACGACCCGCTTCATGAACTCCACGTACCGCATGAGGCGCGTGTAGTAGTCGGTGAAGAGCTGGATGGTGGCCGTCGTGCCCACACCGCCGGGGTAGAGGGTCGAAGGGTGGACGTGGCGACCTTCCATGAGGCAGAACATCTCGCGCGTGTAGCGACTGACCTGGAGCGCCTCGCGGTAGAACTCGCCCGAGAACGGGTTGAGCGAGCGCATGATGTCGCCGATGGTCTTGTAGCCGTGCTCCGCCGCGTGCGGGGACTCGGTCCGGTTGGCCTGCTCGAGCACGCCCGGATTGGTCTCGGCCACCATCTTCTCGCAGAAGTCCACGCCGACCAGGTTCTCCTGGAAGATGTTGTGGTCGAACATGTACTCGGCNNTCCTTGCCCTTCATGAAGATGCTGTAGCCGCGGAAGATCGACGAGGTGCTGTGGCATTCGGCCACCTTGCCCTTGCCGAAGTCGATCTTCGTGTAGATCCCGAGGCTGCCGACGATGCGGGTGATCGGGTCCCAGGCCATCTCGACCAGGCCGTCCTTGTCCTCCGTGAACTTCTTCGTGGCCATCGTCCTACCTCCAGATCTTCTCGTAGCCGGTCGATAGGTCGCTGCCCGGTTTGCGCCATTTCGGTTCGTCGTCGAGCGTGTGGGTCGTGATCCGGCGCAGGCCCCGGACCATCGTGCCGTAGAGACCGCTGGCCATCGTCGAGACACGGGCTCCGGGTGGTTCGTCCATGAACGGCATGAACTTGTCGGGGAACCCGGGCATGGTGCAACCGATGCAGATGCCGCCGACGTTGGGGCACCCGCCGACGCCGTTGATCCAGCCCCGCTTGGGCACGTTGCACTTGACCACCGGGCCCCAGCAGCCGAGCTTGACGATGCACTTGGGCGAGCCGTATTCGGTGGCGAAGTCGCCCTGCTCGTAGTAGCCCGCCCGGTCACAGCCCTCGTGCACGGTGTTGCCGAACAGCCACTGCGGCCGGAGGGCGTCGTCGAGGGGGATCATCGGCGCCTGACCCGTGGCTTGGTACAGCAGGTAGAGAATGGTCTCGGAGAGGTTGTCAGGGTGGGTCGGGCACCCCGGCACGCACACGATGGGGATCCCCGCCTTTGACTTCCAGTTCCACCCCAAATAGTCGGGCACGCCCATGGCGCCGGTGGGGTTGCCGGCCATGGCGTGGATCCCGCCGTAGCAGGCACACGTGCCGGCGCACAGGACGACGAGGGCCTTGGGTGCCAGGCGGTCGAGCCACTCGCTCGTCGTCATGGGCTGATCGGTGTCGGGGTTGTTCCCGAAGCCGCACCAGTAGCCCTCCCGCTTGATGGCCTCGTTGGGGATCGACCCCTCGACCACCAGCACGAAGGGGTCCAGCTCGCCCCGATCGGCCTTGAAGAACCATTCGAGAAAATCGTCGGCCCCTCCCACCGGGCCACATTCGAAATCGATGAGCGGCCAGTGGACGGCGATCTTGGGGAGACCCGGTAACGCGCCGAGTGCGATCTCTTCGATGCTCGGCTGTGTGGCGGCGGTGAGTGCGACGGAATCACCGTCACAACTGAGCCCCGCATTGATCCACAGGACGTGTACGACGGCCTCGTCTGGCGCGGCTTCGGTTACCGTCAAGGGTCCCCTCCTCGGCTCATGACCGCGTGAGATGAGCGGCTCCCTGCAGTGATACAACGGCCGCCCGGGTCTGTAAATGAGTGTCTTTTGCATCGCTTTGCGGCACGGCGTGCCACGGCGCCTTGCACGGCGTGCCCGGTCGCGCGCTCGAGCGCTGTCTGTATGCTCCGTGGCGGAAAGGCACGCCATGCATGAGCTCTCCGTCTGCGACGCCATTGTCGGCACCACCCTGAAACGGGCCGAGGGCCGGCGCGTGACGCAGGTGACGGTCCAGATCGGGCACCTGCGCCAGGTGGTGCCCGATGCGTTGCAGTTCGGCTGGGAGGTTCTCACCGACAGCACGGACCTCAAGGGCTGCGAGCTCTTGATCGAGCAAGTCCCGGCCGTGGTCAGGTGTCAGGGGTGCGGCACGGAGACCACGTTGGACATGCCGATCCTGATGTGCGGTGCCTGCGAGAGCTTCGATGTCACCCTGCTCAGCGGGGAAGAGTTCCTCATCGTCTCGATGGATGTCACGGGGGAGTAGGAGGAGGCATGGGCAGAGTCCACCTTCACGCAGATGGCACCGAGCACGGGCATGAGCACGTTCATGAGCGCGTTGGTGATCATGGCGGCTACACGGAGACGGGGTCGGCCCGTATCGAGATTCTGGAGAGCCTGCTGTCGGAGAACGATCGCGTGGCCGAGGAGAACCGTGTGGCACTGGCCGAAGCCGGGGTGCGCGCAGTGAACCTGATGTCGTCACCCGGAGCAGGGAAGACGACGTTGCTCAGGCGCACGTTGCACGAACTCGGTGCAAGCATCCGTATCGGCATTCTCGAAGGCGACATCGCGACCAGCCTCGACGCCGAGGCGCTCGAGGGGGCAGGGGCCGCGGCGATGGCCGTCGTGAACACCAGCGCCGGATTCGGCGGCGAGTGTCACCTCGATGCGGTGATGGTCCGCGCCGGCTTGGGCCGGCTCCCGCTCGACGACCTCGAGCTGGTCATCATCGAGAACGTGGGCAACCTCGTCTGCCCGGCCGAGTTCAAGGTGGGGGAGCAGGCGAAGGCGATGGTCTACGCCATCACTGAAGGGGAGGAGAAGCCGTTCAAGTATCCCGTGATGTTCCGTGCCGCAGAGGTCGTCGTGGTCAACAAGATCGACCTGTTGCCCCACCTTGAATTCGACCTCGACCTGTTCTTGTCGAACGTCAAGGCGGTGAACCCTTCGGCGCAGGTGATCCTCGCCAGCGCACGCACCGGAGAGGGGATCGACGAATGGTGCGCCTGGCTGAAGGGCTGACCCTACGTGGCGGGGGGTTCGGGAGGCGTCAGATCGTCGGCATTCTCCCCGGCCCATCCGGCCGGCGGGTCGCTGGCAGGGATTGACTCCTCGCTCGCCTCGTCAATTCTCTCATCGTCGCTCATGACCACCATCGACCTCGCTCACGTGCCAACCGACGCCCCGACCCGTTCCTGATTCCACCACAGGACCAACGGCGTCAGACGCCCAGCTTAGGGCGCAGTGCCTCATGGACGACCTCCTGCGATAGCGTTTCGTCCGGCATGGCTTCCGAGAAGCGGATCATCGAGGCATCGGGCCGGAACATCGAGATCTCCAGTCCGGACAAGGTCTACTTTCCCGAGATCGGGGCCACCAAGTTCGACCTGGCCTCGTATTACGTCGAGATCGGCGATGTGCTGTGCCACATTGCGGCGGGACGACCGGCCCTTCTCGAGCGATTCCCCGATGGCGCCGGCAAGAACTCGTTCTTCCAAAAGCGTGTGCCGAAGAATGCCCCCGGCTGGCTCGAGACCACCGACGTCACCACCCCGAACGGCACACGCTCGAATGCCCTGGTGGTGGCGGACATCGCACATGTCGTGTGGGCGGTCAACCTGGGCTGCCTGGGGCTGCACCTGTGGCCGTACAAGGCCGACGACCCGACCCACGCAGATGAGCTCCGCATCGACCTCGACCCCCAGCCGGGCGTGGGGTTCGACGAGGTCCGTGCGGCGGCCGGTCATGTCCGTGCCCTGCTCGACGAAGTCGGGATTGTCGGTTACCCCAAGACCTCGGGCAATCGTGGCCTTCATGTGTACGTGCGACTGGCGCCCCTGTGGGACAGCTTCGATGTCCGCGCCGGCGCCATAGCCGTGGCCCGGGAGCTCGAGCGCCGCCATCCCGCCTCGATCACGGCCCAATGGTGGAAGGAGGAGCGGGGGGAGCGGGTCTTCGTGGACTTCAACCAGAACGCACCCCACAAGACGGTCTTCGGCGCCTGGTTCGTGCGGCCGCGGGTCGGTGCCCAGGTCTCGACGCCTCTCAGCTGGGACGAGGTCGACTCGGTCGATCCCGATGAGCTGACCATCCGCACCGTCCCGGACCTCGTGCGGCGCCGGGGAGATCCCTGGAGCGCCATGGTCGACGAACCGCAATCCCTCCAACCCTTGCTGGATATGGCGGCGCGTGACCGGGCGAACGGTCTCCACGACGCACCCTGGCCCCCCGAGTATCCCAAACAGCCCGACGAGCCACCCCGGGTGGCGCCCAGCAGAGCCAAGAAAGGATGAGCCGTATGGACCCGCGCGCCGCGCTGCAGCGCATTTCCTACCTGCTCGAGCGCGACGGCGCCGAGACCTACAAGGTCCGAGCCTTCCGGCACGCCGCTTCCGCCATCGAAGAGTTGGCCGACGACGAGATGGCCGCCATGACACTGGCCGGGCTGCAGAAGATCCCCCAAGTCGGTAAGACCAGTGCCCAGGTCATTGCCGAGGCCCTGGCCGGCAAGACCCCGACCTATCTCCAGAAACTGGAGTCGGTCGATCTGGCCCCGTTGAGCGGCGGGGCAGCCCATCTCTTCGACCAGTTGCAAGGCGACTGCCACAGCCACTCGGACTGGTCGGACGGAGGAAGCCCCATCCGGGAAATGGCGGAAGCAGCCAGGGAATTGGGCCACGCCTACTGGGCGCTGACCGACCACAGCCCGCGCCTGACCGTGGCACACGGTCTCAATGCGGAGCGGCTCCGTGCGCAACTCGACATCGTCGAGCAACTCAACGTTGAGCTGGCGCCGTTTCGCATTCTCAGCGGCATCGAGGTCGACATTCTCGAAGACGGTGCGCTGGACCAGGACGAGGAGCTGCTGGCCGAGCTCGACGTCGTCGTCGCCAGCGTGCACTCCAAGCTGCGCATGGATGCACCCGAGATGACGGCGCGCATGCTGCGCGCCATCGAGAGCCCTCACACCGACATTCTCGGACATTGCACCGGTCGCATCGTGGTGGGGCGAGGTCGGCCCCAGTCCACCTTCGACGCCGAAGCGGTCTTCGAAGCGTGCGCGCGCACCGGCACTGCGGTCGAGATCAACTCGCGCCCCGAGCGCCTGGATCCCCCCGAAGACCTTCTCTCGTTGGCCCTTTCCCTCGGCTGCGTCACGGTCATCGACACCGACGCGCATGCACCGGGCCAGCTCGAGTGGCAACGCTTCGGATGCGAGCAGGCCGCGGCGACCGGTGTGCCCGAAGAACGCATCATGAACACTCGGCCGATAGACGAGTTCTTGGCCTGGACGGCGAGCCACAGCCGATGACGCTGCCCGTGACACCACCGGTGGCTCCCATGTTGGCCAAGCTGGTCCGGGAGCTCCCCGAACACGAAGGGCTCTCGTACGAGCCTAAATGGGACGGGTTTCGCTGCATCGTCTTTCGAGACGGCGGCGATATCGTGCTCGGGAGTCGCAACGAGAAGCCACTGGACAGATACTTTCCCGAGTTACGCCGGTCCCTGCTGGACAACCTTCCCAACCGTTGCGTGCTCGATGGCGAGATAGTGATCGCCGGTCCGTCCGGACTCGACTTCGATGCGTTGTCCCAACGGATCCATCCCGCGGCGTCGCGCGTCACGCTGCTGTCCCAGACGACGCCGGCCTCCTTCGTCGCGTTCGACCTGCTGGCCCTCGGCGATCACGATATGCAAGGCGAGCCGTTCGTGGCCCGACGTTTGGCCCTCGAAGAGGCACTGAGCAATGCCGAGCCGCCCATTCACCTCACGCCGGCCACGACCAATCCCGATGTGGCGCGCGACTGGTTCTCTCGCTTCGAAGGAGCCGGGCTCGACGGGGTCATCGCCAAGGAGGGTGATCTCCGCTATCAGCCAGGTAAGCGGGTCATGATGAAGGTCAAGCACGAGCGCACCGCTGACTGCGTGGTCGGCGGGTTTCGCGAGCACAAGGACGGGGGCGTCGGCTCCCTTCTGCTCGGCCTCTACGATGCCGACGGCGTGCTGCACCATGTCGGCGTCGCCTCGGGATTCAGCGTGGCCCGACGCTCCGAATTCGTCGAGGAGCTCGCGCCCATGCAGGCCGACGCGGCGACGGATCATCCGTGGATGGAAGCGGGGGGCGAACTCGAACAACGCGTGCCGGGAGCCCAAAGCCGCTGGAGCGCCGGAAAGGACCTCAGCTGGACCCCGCTACGCCCGGAGCTGGTCGCCGAGGTCTCCTACGACCATCTGCAACGTGACCGGTTCCGGCACGCCACCTCCTTCAAACGGTGGCGGCCCGACCGGACGCCCGAATCCTGCACGTATGGGCAACTCGACACGCCGCTGCCGACCGAGCTGGCGGAGGTCTTCGGCATCGAAGCCTGATCAGTGGCCGCGGTGTTCGTCCACCTTGGCCCGTACGTCTTCCGCCCGTTCCATTCCGGCCGCGAGCAATGGGTCGACACCTTCGCGTAGCGCCGTGAGCGCCGGTTCTGCACCTTCGAGCAAGGCCTTGGCGACGCCCTGCACACTCTCCTGCGCGTGGTGGACATAGGGNNTGCCCGCCTCGCAACGTTGCCTTGTTGGCGCGGACGGCGGCCTTGCCGGCCTTCCGGCGGGCCTTTCGCCCCATTGCGCCTGCCTTCGACGCGGCACTGTGGGCGCTGCTTTCGGCACTCTCCAACGCTGCCTTGGCCGCGTGATGTGCATGCTCGTTGGCGTGACGGATGTGGGGGCCAGCCAGGGATGCGCCCGACGTGGCCGCGTTGGCCACCACACGATTGGCACGGTGCCCACCTTGCAGTGCAGCCTTGTTGGCCACTCTGGCCGCTCTTTTCGCATTACGTGTCGCGCGTCGACCCGCCGCGGAGGCTTTCGCTGAGACCAGGTGCGCACCGGATCCGGTGGAAGCCCGTCCCATGGCCACGGCGTGCGACACCTGATGGACACCGCGCCGGGCTCGCCAGCCGATCGACGGCGCACCCTCGGTATCGACCATGGCCAGGATCAAGCCGCCCAAGAGCCCCACATTCTTGAAGAAGTGGACGCGTTGTTGCGCCCTCTTCTTCTCCTCGCTCTCTTCCCAGAATCGATGGCCGGCGAAGGTCGTGGGGATCACCGAGCCGATCAGGGCCAGCGCGGCCAGACGGCGCATCTTGCCGAGGGCGAGCATCACCCCGGCGCCGACCTGGACCATGCCGTTCACCTTCACCAACATCGCAGTGTCCTCGGGCAGGGACGGCACCCAGGTCCTCAGCTGGTCGGTCACCGGCT
Organism: Acidimicrobiaceae bacterium; assembly: GCA_003160635.1. Classification (GTDB taxonomy): domain Bacteria; phylum Actinomycetota; class Acidimicrobiia; order Acidimicrobiales; family RAAP-2; genus Bog-473. The sequence continues at coordinate 20,775 of PMLV01000301.1, forward strand.
GTGCGGCCGCCACCTTCGTCTCGGGATGCCGCATCGCATCGAGCCCGCCGGTGATGAACATGGAGGCCAACATGGGACGCGCGATCACTCGGGAAAGACTCATGGGAGGGTATATACCCTCCCGGCGGATCTTTGAAGCGTCCCCGCCATTTCGGATTGCGATCACGACAAGTGGGTAGGACAGAGGTGGCGAACCCACAGGACAGAGGAGCAGAGATGGCAACCGTCGACAAGGCGAAGAACAAGGCGCAAGAAGTGAAGGGGCACGCAAAGGAAGCGGCGGGCAAGGTCACGAATGACAAGTCGCTCGAGGCTGAGGGGAAGATGGATCAGGCGGCCGGCAGTCTCAAGCAGGCAGGCGAGAAGGTCAAGGACGCCGTCAAGTAGGAGGATCTTTCTCAACCGACCGGCAGGAGCGTCGTAGGCAGCGCGCCACCACTCGTGCCGGTGCACAATGTTTGAAGCGATACCGGGTAGACAGTGCACCATGGATATCCATGCCATGAACGGGTGCCCGGCGCGTTGAAGGCACAATATTCCCGTGTGAGCCGAGCCGCCTGATGGCCGTTCACCCTCAGGGCGTGGAGCGCGTCAGGCGCCCGACCGATGTGCTGCTGGGGGTCCTGGCGGCGGCCATTCTGGCCATAGAGCTGGCACTTATCCAGGCGCTTCCCGCCGGCAGCACGGAGGTGGCGAACGACGTCTCGAGTTGGGTGCACCATATTCCCCGCTGGCTCTCGTCTGGCGCCGAGGTCATCGCCACCATCGGCTGCCTGGCGCTCGTCGTGGTGGCCCTGGTCAACCTCGTCCGCACGGACATCCGCAGCGCCCGCAATGCGATTGTCGCGGCGGTCGTTGCAGCCGCGGTGATGATCGTCACCGCCAGCGTCTGGCATGGGGAGCACGGATCGGTGGCCCGCTCCATCCTGCACGGGAGCAATCCATCCATACTGGTCCTCGATACCGCGCTCATCTCCTTCCTCGTCGCCAGCGATCTCGTCCGGCGCTCGCGCTGGTCACGCTGGTGCTTCCTGGCCGGCACCAGCATTTTGGTGGCCGGCGTGGCAGTGGACTCCCTGACCCCTTTGGCGCTCGGAGTCTCTCTCTTCGGTGCGCTGTTGTTCGGCTGGGGGACGCGGTGGTGCCTCGGCGCCGCGTCGGTTCGGCCCAGTATCCGCGAGCTCGGGGCGTGGCTCTCCGAATGCGGGCTCTCCATGGCCCACCTCGAAGTTGTGGCCCCCGACGGAGCCCAACTCGCGGGCGTGCTCACCGATGGCCGGCCCGTTGACGTTCGGCTGGCCAACCGTGACACCAGGGGAGCGGGACTCGCCCGACGGCTGTGGACCCGGGTGCGCCTCCGTCAAGTGGTCGCCAATCACGTCGCCCTGAGCTCGCGGGCTCAGCTCGAGCAGCTCTCCCTGGCCTGCTTTCTGGCGAACAACGCCGGCGTTCTCAGTCCGTCGACGCTCTTGTTGCGCGAAATGCCCGCCGAGACGCTGGTACTGGTCATGGCCTCTCCGTGCGACCCCGTGCCTCGTGCCGCGTGGAATCTCGAGAGCGCAAAAGCCCTCTTCCGCTCCCTTCGCGATCTGCACGACGCCGGAGTGGCGCATCGCGACCTGCGAGCCGAGAACCTGGGCGTGACCAACGGGTCAGCCCTATTCCTGTCCCTCGACGCGGCCTTGCCCGGTGCGGGCGAGCTCGTGCGGCGGCTCGACGTCACCCAGCTCCTGACGACACTGGCTCGCACCGTCGGACCGGCCGACGCAGTAGAGGCACTTCGTTCCGCGTACGGACCGAAGGACGAAGATGCGGTTGTCGCCATCCTGCAGCCGCTTGCGCTCGCGCCATGGGGTTGGTCGGCCATGCGAGAGGCACGCGGGTGCCTGTCGGAGGTACGCCGGGAGTTGGTGGGAGAGGAATCCGCTACCCCCGTCACCCGCCTCGAGCGCTTCCGCTGGCGCACGGTGCTCAGCGCCGTCGCCCTCACCGTCATCGCGTTCCTGTTCATCGGTCAATTCTCCAAGGTCAACCTTTTCGGGGCGTTGCGCAAGACGAACCTCGGCTGGTTCTCCGTGGCCATTCTCGGATCGGCGCTCACGTACTTTGCGGCGGCGGTCAATCTCGCCGCCTTTGTCCCGAAGCGTCTCTCGTTGGTACGTGGTTTCTTGGTCCAGCTTTCGACTGCGTTCATCGGCGTGGCCATGCCCCCCACGGTCGGCCATGTCGCCGTCAACGCGCGGTATCTGACCCGGCAGCACGTTGACCAGAGCTCGATAGCTGCCGCGGTGGCACTCTCCCAGATCGTCAATGTGGCGACGACCATCCCCCTCTTGATTGCCTTCGGGCTTCTCACCGGGTCGGGTATCAGCCGCTTCAAGATCGTGCCCGGCGCCGACCTCTCCATCGGTCTGGGCGTGATTGCCCTCGTCGTCGGGATCGTGCTCCTCATCCCTCAGACGCGGGCGCGGTTCCGACAATCGGTATGGCCACGTATCCAGAACGTATGGCCGCGCCTGCTCGTCGCTGTATCGCAACCATCGCGACTCGCCGTGGCGGTCGGAGCGAACCTGTTACTGACCTTTGCCTACGTTCTGGCGTTCATCGCGGCCCTCAATGCACTCGGCGCGCATCCGGCCATCCTGCCGGCCGCCATCGTCTACCTGGCCGGCAACACGGTTGGTTCGTTTGCGCCCACTCCGGGCGGTCTCGGCGCCGTCGAAGCCGTTCTCACGGCGGGGCTTACCGCGCTGGGAATCCCGGCCCACGAGGCCATTCCCGCCGTGCTCATCTTCCGTATCGCCACGTTCTGGTTACCGATCCCAGCCGGTTGGATCGCCTACACCGCTCTCCTGCGGAGCGGAACGCTCTAAACGACCAGAAACACCTCTGACCCGCGATCAATCCGAACGCGCCTCGAAGGATGCGGAGAGTCGGGCCAGAAACTCGACCTGGCTTGCCACCAGCCGGGTGGTGGCTTCTGGGATCGTCATCCACTGGGCGCGGTCGACCTCAGGGAAGTCCTTCATCGTTCCCGACTTTGGCGGCCACTCCATCTCGAACCGATTGCTGACCATTCCCTCGAGGGTGAGGTCGTCCGCCTGCACCGCCCACGCCCGGACGTACTTCCCTCCCGATTGGCGAATCGTCCCCAGGTCGATCCACGGCCCTTCCGGCACGGGGAAACCGAGTTCCTCGGTGAACTCACGTGCCGCTGCTTCTCTGGGGTCTTCCTCGGCCGGATACTCACCCTTGGGGATCGACCACGCGTGCTCTTCCTTGTTCCTCCAGAAGGGACCGCCGGGATGCACGAGCAACACAGTGAGCGAACCATCGTCGGCGACCCGGTAGGGAAGTAGTCCTGCGCTCAGCTTGGCCATGGCATCGCATTCTGACGTGAGATTGCCCACGCTGCCTCTCGCTCTCGCACGAGCGATGGTTGCGGCGATTCCCAGGTTGGGCATTAAGCCTCTATTGCGACATCCGCGCCATGGTCCAAAGTGCAGTCTGACATTCCACTTCATATGGAAACTCGGGGACACCCAATGAACGGGAATCGTTGGATACTCCGCGGCATTCCGCCAGAGAATGGCAGGGGCGAGTGAAGAGATCGAAGTCGAATAGACCTAGCCCATGTGGATTTCGCTCGCTTCGCTCGTCGTGGCATCAGGATCACTCCTGGTCGCCACTCCAGCCGGCGCAACCTCGGCGAGCTTCACATCCCCAGATCCATGTTCGGCCACTATCGACAATGGAGTCTGCGTTGCGGCGATCAGTACCGACTACACGACTTCCACCATCACGCTTGGGATAACGGTAGGCAAGGCCACTGACCCGACGACCGATCCCAACTGGGACCCGGCCCAAGTCCCCAACGGCGCAACCGGTGTCGTGTGGAACATATTCGTCGATGGCAGCACCACTCCAAGCTGGCAGGCGATCGATGTCGACGTTGACAACCTGTCCGGTCCACCAACGTTCACCGGTGCCGTCTTCCCTTACCTCGATGCGAACGTTCCTACGTGTCTTGGTGCGGCGTCGTTCAGCACGAGCGCCAACACGTACGCAATCAGTCTCCCGGCCAGTTGCATCAGTAATCCGACGTCGATGACCGTCGACGGAGGATGGGCGTACAGCAATGGCACGACGCAGCTGGTGGCTCAAGAGCCGACGAGCGGCGGGATGTGTTGCAGCGTGACGCCGGGAAGCACCACTCCGGCTCCCACGCCAACCCCGACCCCAACGCCAACCCCAACGCCAACCGGTCAACACGGGTACTGGTTGGTTGGTTCCGACGGTGGGATCTTCTCGTTCGGTTCGGCGCAGTTCCATGGCTCGACTGGATCAATGAAGCTTCAGCGTCCGGTCGTCGGGATAACACCGACTGCCAATGACGGTGGCTACTGGCTCGTGGCGTCCGACGGCGGGATCTTCTCGTTCGGTGATGCAGGGTTCTACGGATCAATCCCCGGGATCGGGCTCGGTCCCGCCGGGTCGTCGACCCCGAAGAGATTGAATGCGCCGATCGTCGGCATGGTCCCCTCCGCCGACGGAGGTGGGTACTTCATGGTGGCTTCCGATGGAGGCGTGTTCGCCTTCGGGGATGCCGCGTTCGAAGGCTCGTGCCCCGGCATCGGGGGCTGTTCCGGTGCAGCAGTCGCCGTCATGCCTGACGCCAGCGGCAACGGGTACTGGCTCGTCACCGCGACCGGCCGAGTGTACGCGTTTGGGGATGCCATCAGTTATGGTGCGCCCGGTCCACAGAGTGCTCCCGTCACGGCGGCGGTACGCACGAAGGACGGAGGGGGCTATTGGATTCTCCTCTCCAACGGGACCGTCGACGCCTATGGCGACGCAGCGGCACTCGGTGGCCCCTTCGGGGCGGTCGGTGGTGCCGACCCAGCCACGGCCATCTTCACCACATCGGATGGTGGAGGGTATTGGGTCGTCACAGCCAATGGAGCTGTCTACACCTACGGTGACGCGGAAAATGACGGCAGCATGGCTGGGCAACCCCTCAATGGCTCGATCATCGCAGCGACCGGCTGGTAACTCCTGACGCGAGCGTCACCGGGATGGCGACGGAACCACCCTCGCCATCCCGAGCTGCGGTGGCGAGTTGGTTGGATTTCGGTTGCCAACGCTGAGATAAACCCTTCTTGCACGACCGCGACCGGTATTCTCTCAGATCGGCAGTTCACGACCCGGGAGATCGAAACGTGGGACAACGACGATTCTTGCAATGCACGACCGTTGCGGTTTTGGGCGCCGCGCTCGCGTGCGCACCCATGGCGGCGGCGTCTGCCAGTAACCACAAGGCCAAGCACCACAAGGCGAAGCACCACAAGGCGAAGACCGTCTCGAAGGGTGGTTCCAATCCCACCAGCTCCATCTGTACCGATATCGCCTCGGCGCAGTCCAGTTCGGGCAACCTCGGCGCGGCGCTGGGAAAGGTGATCACAGACGGCGGATTGTCCAACTTCGCTACCGCCAAACAAGAGATGATCACGGCCATCAACAATTCCCTCAAAGAGGAAGGGCCGGCGGAAAACGCATTGCATTCGGCCCCAGCCAACGTGCAGGCTGCCATGAAGGGACTCTTCTCCTTCGCATCCACTCTCAAGACCGACATCTCGAATGCTTCGACGCCGGCGCAGCTTGCGTCGTCAATGAGCACCCTTGGCCAGGACACGGGGGTCAGGGCGGACAGCCTGACCCTGGCGAATTACGTCACGTCGTTGTGCGGCACGACGACAACGACCAGCTGACTTCACCAGATCGAAGTGAAGAGCCATGCCTGACGGGCTCCCCACGGCAGGTGATGAACCGGCGTGTCGGGCCGCCCTCTCGATGGTGACCATCCGTCAGCAGCAAAAGTGTCGTCGAGCGTGGCGCCCCGGAGTGAGAAGCGGGCTCCATCAGCCAGGAACAGGAGCCGCGTAGGTGGCGATGCCGACGACCGGAGCATTCATAATTTTCCCGGCCATGGAGCCCTCGAACGGGGCGCTGCCGAACGAGAACACGCCGCCGTCCCACGCCGCCAGCCAATACCCCTTCCCATCCGGCGTGGCCGCGATTCCCACCACCGTTGCGTTGAGCGGTGTCCCACCCATCGACCCGTAGAAGGATGCGTCGCCAAAGGAGAACACCCCGCCGTCCATCGCCGCCAGCCAATACCCCTTGCCATCCGGCGTGGCCGCGATCCCCACCACCGGTGCGTTGAGGGTCGTCGTGTCCAGTCCGCCCAGAGGCACCGCGTCGCCGCACCCCTCAACACCTCCGCTCGAGCTCGTTACGAAGAATCCGTTGCCCGTGGGCGACGACGCGATTCCGGTCCACTGGCCAGTCGCTCCGTTCGCCCCCGTACAGCCAGCCTGGAGGGCTTGGCCGGCCTGCCCGAACGCCGTGGAGGACCGGAAGGCATTGAGGAGCCAGTAGCCGTTCCCGCTTGGCGTGGAAGCCACCGCGACGCAGCCGAGGACCGAATCGCGGGTGCTCGGTGCTTGAGGAGAGAAGTCACATGCTCCTGGAGGCGTTACGCCGGACCCATAGAACGGGGCATCGAAGGAGAACACGCCCCCATCAGCACCTACCAGCCAGTAGCCAGTTGTCCCCCCTGGTGTTGCGCCATTGGCTGGTCGTGCGCCTACCCACAACACCTCGACACAGGCGAATGCCAGTACGGCCAGCGTTCGACGCAGTGTCGTCACGGCAAACCTCCTCAACGCTCGCTGGGAGTGAAGCTACCAAACCCGCCGTTCCGCGGCGGTCACGTACCTGAGCCAGGTGGACAGCCTGAGAATCCCCTACATCTGGCATTTCGCCTTCCACGCCATTCCACGTTTGCCCGAGACTCCCGTCGCCGGCCATCAAAGTGCCTACTTTGATGCGGCTCGACTCCGATGGAGACCCGAACACGCCAGGAAAGCAGGCCAATCGGATCGTGGACTTCTCGTAGCCCGTGACTCTGGCCCGGGCCGACTGCTGGTACACGATTATTTGTTCAATCACAACCGCCGACGGCACTTTTCGTAACATTCGGTAACAAGAATGTGCAGACGAGGCCGTTTGGCCAAGCTCTCTTAGGGAAGACTCGTTCCCGCGTCCGACGTGCTGCGTCTTTGGCGAGCCAGTGGGGCCATCTGCCACGGCATCGTGGTCCTTGTCCGCGTCGGTCCCTTTCTCGGTGAGCACTGCATCGAGGCCTTCCGTCCTTTGTTCATCGGATCGTCTTGGGTCCCAACCAAGGTGCATGCCGGCGGACCCCGGTGGCATAACAACGTTCGTATCGCTCTATGGCCATGGAGCAAATGACGAAGCCGTGCAAGAAGTCATCCTTGATTCGACGGAGTTCTCTTTGAGGTTTCAGTAAAAACCATCGGTGCTCACCAGTCGTTAAATCGTGAAGGGCGTCCCGCCCATTAGCAATGGTTCGGGCAACCCGCCCGTGCAAATGGCAAAGGTGCCTCTGATACTCGTACGACAACGCGCGCATACGGATTCGCCAAGGACACAGGGAGCCGAGGAACCACCCATGGGGTGGCCGCCTCCTCGGGTGCTTTTTGCCCCGACATGGCGAGAGTCGGAACGGGAGGCCGCTTGCCCCATGCGGCACGAGTGGGGCACCCGAGGTCTATTTCGTCTGGCCCGGCGCTACCATCGCCCGGTGATCCGCTCGTGGCCGCTCTTGGCCATACCGCTGATTGTCGGAGGATTGTTCGCGGGATGCAGCCCGACTCCCGTATCGAGTAAAAGCAGCTCGCTTTTCCCGGCAACTTCAGGAAACCTTCCGGCCAACGTCACCTCAGTCACTGCGACCCTGGAGCCATACAACCCGCAGTTTGCCAACCAAGGAATACCCGCCGAACAGGTGAACTTCACTGTCAGTTCAGTAACCGGGTACTTCTCGTGCAAGATTGACGTGGTTCGCTCGGGCCGAATCGTGGGGACAACAACCGCCACAATGGGACCCCCCTCGGGAGGTTCGGGATCGGTCACAGAGACGGTACCGGTCGAGGGAATCAAAGGGGGCACGTTCGCTGGGAATCCGTCAAACGCCCATGTGGCTTGTCGCGCAACGTAGTTGGGTGTTGGCCCGCCTCCGCTGCCGGTTTGGTAGGTCGTCTGGACCTCCTATCGTTGGCAGATGGCTGGAAATCCAAGAGGAAGCGGTCAGCGCTCCAGTCTTTACTCAGACTGCCCAAGCGAAGCTCGTGCAGCACTGGTCGAAGATGCCCAAGCCGAGTGTGGCACAGGGCTACGCCAAGTCCGAGGCAATTATCACGCCGGATGGAAAGGGTGGGGCGACGCTTCGGTTCGACTCTTCAAACCTCCGCTGGTTCTACCTCTATGACGTTCTGACCTTTCGGACGTGTGATAGGTCATAACCTCAATGGTCCCTGCGCTGCACCGCATTCGAACTCCCATGACCTGCGCCTTTGTCTTCGGAATCGTGGTGTGCGCGTTGCTCCTGGCGCAGCCTGTGAGCGCAGCGGAACTCGGTGCAGGGGACCGGAGCCCAGTTGTAGATGAAGCCGCAACGCCCGCGGGGTGGTTGCCAGTTGACTTCGGAAACGCCCAGATATCGGTGCCCAGCTCATGGTCACTCATTACCGGAGGGGCCGAATCGTGCGGTCCCAACACCGGAGTAGTCGTCCTCGGGCAAGGCACATGGTGCCCTCCGGGATTGGGCGCATTTGCGACATCGGGGACCTCAATCGTCACCCTGTCCACGATCCAGTCCCAGCCAACTGACCATGGGCAACCATATGTCCTCATAAACGGGATCCCCATCTATGCCCCGGACGTCGCTCCTGTCTACCTCGCTCCCTCACTTGGCGCACGGTTGACGTTCACCGGACCACAGCAACTGCGCGTCTTGCATACACTCACCGACTCCCCACGCTACGTGGTGCTTGCTCGGGGTAAGACTTCCCGGATTCCTCCGTCCTGGCGATGGATATCCTTCAGCGGCATTCGCTTTGCCGTTCCAGCCACGTGGAAGCTGACCCACAGCGCCAATGCGCCCCCATGTGGCACCGACATCGTGCTCCCCGTTGCAGGGGTGACTCTGGCTCGAGGACCTGCACTTCGGGTCCCGTGCCCCCTACCTGAGGCTGATGTGCGTCCGGTACTCCAGGTGGGAGGAATCGAGGTCGACGGATACAAGGCGACCACGTCAGAACCCAGTGTCTGTGTCGGACCGCGGACGATCGCATCGCTGCGCGTCTGCATCAACCCGGCACCGGCTTACGGGGTGATGGTGGCGCAGGTCTCGGCGACCGGCATCACAGCCATCACGGTGAGGATCGGAATGGCTGGGAACGGCGTAGTGGAGAGGTCGGTCCTGTATTCGCTTCGTCGCTCCTAGGTGCAAGATCGCCCTGTTGCGAAGCAATCGAGTCGCACCCTCGGCGGTGCCCCGTACCGCCGGTAGACGGACAGCGTATAAACCGAGTTCACATCCCTCGCGCGGGATCACGACCCGTATACGCAAGGAGTCTCTCCTGGGCCGACGAGTCCGAAGGGATCACGATCTCTGGCTTGAACACGCCCCTGCGCTGCTCGTCAGTAAACCGGCCGTAGATCATCGCGTATGCCGCTTCTGGCAGTCCCTGGGGCATCGTTGGGTTCTGACCTGTGGATACCGCAAGATCCCAACCGTGGAGCAACTGATCGCTGAATGCAATACCAAGCGCTGGCCCCGTCTTGTCGATGGCGCCCGGTTCTCCAAAGGTGTGAAGCATCTCGGCACGAGCCCGAGCAAAGTCCGAACACGGATCGTCGCCAAGGAGATCAGGCGGCTCTTGGGAAAGTGCAACGTCATCTCCCCGTGCTTTGCCCACGAAGTACCTCTGCGTGTCGAGCATGTGATTCATGAGCGTTCGGACATTCCACCCGTCGCAAGTCGTGGAAGCATCAAGGACTAAGGCGGCACCGCCCACCTTGGTCCCTGTCCAGTCACTTGCCCGTCCATACAGATCCAAGAGATCGGACTCCATGGCTCTTCCTCCTTTCGTTTACGACTGGTCAATACCCATCCCTGGATGAGTTCAACATTCGCTCGCGGCCTCAAACGTGGACCTGCCGAGGTTCGAGATCGAAGCCGCCGAACGGTTCTTCGTCCGGCATCTCGCCGGGGCCCGAACTGAGGCAAGCTCGTGCAAGGACCCCAACGTGTGCCGTGGATCAACACCGCGAAGGCAGGATGCGGCAGATTCGCTCTCCGACTTACGCGACGAATGGCCGCCCGGGTGAGCTGACGGGTGCCGCGACACGCCGTTGCGATCATGTACGTGTCGTCGGATCCTGGGCCAACGCCGACGACCTGTTCCTCCAATGTGCGATTGAGGCCTGATAGAAAATTGGCCATGGCGAACGATGCGCGCGATCCAGTCATCTCAGTAATGCTCGCTGTCTCCGATGCATCGGCAGCTGCGCAATGGTATGCGAAGGCGATGGGCGCAAACGAGTTGTGGAACCTGGGTGGCGTCGTCGGAATGACGGTCGAAGGGGCACCGTTCTTCCTCGGTGAGCCGGAGAACAACGGCTGGGATACCCCGTCTTCTCTCGGCAGCAGAACGGCGCGTGTCGAAGTGTTCGTCCACGACCCCGACCGATTCATTGAACGGGCGGTGGGGGCCGGAGCAGACGGCACCATCGACCACATTCGCGACCATGAGGTGCCCTGGGGGGTACACCGGCAAGGTGGGTTCATCGATCCATTCGGGCACCTGTGGCTCGTCGGCGACCGCTCGCCGTTGAGCCCCCACCCCGGATCATGAAGGACGGCCCAAGGGCGTGAGACCTTGCGGCACTTCCATCCATTGAAGATCGAGGCCCCATCTCAACGGACGCGGTAATCCGACGGTGCCGGGGCGAGGTTGATCGGAACGTCCGCGGCAGAGAGAGCGTTAGCATGATCTCGATGGCTGAACGTAAACCCGCCGCGAGCTTGGGCAAGCGCATAGAGGCTCTCGCCCTGGCCCCGCTACTTTTCGTCGTGACGCTGGGAGTCGGCTGGCTGATCTGGTCCGTCCTCGAATGGCGGGACGGCAGGACGCCGAGCTACCGGCTCCTCGGATTGCGCGCGGTCCGAGTGTCGGATGAGCGACCGATTCGTCTCGCCAGATCCCTCGCCCGCGGCGCCCTCTGCTGTCTGTTGGTTATCCCGACAGTCGCGATCTGCTGCGTGATTGGTATCTGCTTTGTGTTCGGGGCCTCACCACCCGATGACCTGTTCAATCACCCCCGGACGGCGCCCTGGGATTACCTCACAGCCACAAAGGTCACCGATGAACGCACTCAGCCGGGCTCAGGTGGCGACTTTGGCCATGAAATCTTGCGCCCCATCGACTTGTCACGTGCCACACGGCCGCCAGGGTCACAGAATGGACGTGTCCACTGACTACAGGCAACGGCAGCCTTTCTACGAGCCAAGGTCTGATCAGCAACACTCCGCAAGGGCAACCCCCACAGGATCGCCGAGACTGGTTCCGTGGTGGTGCTCCCCTTTTCGGGGGCGTCAACGTCCGGCCTGGTCGTCACCAGGTAGCCGAGTAGACGAATTCGGCTGCGGGTCGGCCAATCCATTGGACGATTCGCATGGCCAGATCCATGTCGGTCGCAAACTTCGCCGTCCGCAGCGCAGTGAGTCGGTTGGGACTACAACCCAGAGTGGCTGCCAATTGAGGCCATGTGAGTCCCTCCTGGCGTCGTCTTTCGTCCATGCTCTCGTACAGCAACTTGAGGCTCCACCGCAGACGACGGTCTGGGCCAGCGAGGGGAAGAGCGAAGCGTGAGTCGTCATCGGTGGCCCCCTCCAGGAAGCTCTCGGGTGTCCGACCGAGCCATCGGAGCATGAACAGCGCGTGTTGACAGCTGGTCCTGGGGTTTTTCGCCATAGTGGTGAGGGTGGAAGGGCTGATGGGGTGATCGCGGCGTCGCTCGTTGAGGTCGGCCGAGAGATTCCACAGTTGGTCGGCTACCTGCCTCCAGCTCAATCCGAGCGCAATCCTCTGGGCGTCGAGCGCCGAGTACAGCGCGCCAGCGTCGAACGGTCGGAGCTTCAGATCCGTCATCATTCCAGTTTGCCCCGCCCCGATCTGCATCACAGAGGCGGATCTCGACCTCGGTCACTGAACGTCCCCAGTCCGCCTGGACCATCGAGCACTTCGGGAGCGGGTGAGGTCGCTAAGGTCGCTCGGCGGCAATCGCATGGCCACCTGCGATCGGTGGTTCGCCCACCGGTGACATTCATACCGCCGTCCCGAAGCAGATAATGGGAGTCCACAGCAACTAAGGATGGAGCCGCCATGGGAGTCCAGCTCAACCACACCATTGTCCCGGCGCAAGACAAGCAGGCGTCAGCCGTCTTTCTTGCCGAGATCCTCGGTCTCGACCCCCCAAAGGCCTTCGGGCCGTTCGTGTGCGTCGAGACCGCCAATGGAGTCAGTCTCGACTACGACGACCGTTCCGGACCGGCCCATCATCACTACGCCTTCCTCGTCTCAGAGGCAGAGTTTGACGCCATCTTCGCCCGAGTGACAGAACGTGGCCTCACCTACTGGGCCGACCCCGGCCACCAACAGGAGAACCGCATCAACGACCACGGACGCGGGTTCTACTTCGAGGACCCTTCCGGCCACAACATGGAGGTCCTCACCCGGCCGTACGGGAGCTGACCACGCAGGTAGCGATGCTGCTGGCCATCTGTCATGACGACGCACAATTCGTCGGCGTCCTCCTCGATCGGGTGCGCTCGCCCGTCTATCGGCCGCCTCGAGCAATTGGTCGGTCCTCTTGTTCCGGAAAGGCTTGGGCGATTCGGACGCTGATGAGGCGCTCCACGAGAGGCTTCGGGAGCGGTGAGTCGATGGGGAACTGAAGCGCCCCGCTCGACGTCTTGTAGTGGGACACTTCGGCCTGCAACACAGGGAATACGGATCCGCTGTGGGGCAGGTAGCTCAGATGGTTCTTGAACGCTGCGAATCCGGCGATGACCTTCCCTTCCAACCTGAAGGCGGGAAGTCGATAGGAGATCCCTTCCTCGGCTTCAGGGACCAATTCAAGGATCGTCTGGCGCAAGCGCTGCAGGGTGGAGCGTTTTGGCTCTTCAAGGCCTGCGAGGTACTCGTCAATTTCCACACTGGACATGGATCCGATTCTTTGCCGACTGTCGATCAAAATCAAGAGACCTGCCGGCTCGGGTCTGCGGTCGGTCAATTCCTCGGGGATGGGGTCACCCTGTGGGAAGTCGTGGCGGTCGGAACGGATCCGACATCTCAACCTTGCGCCGCTTACGAATACACATCCGATGCGGCAGCGAGAAGAAGTGAGCGATGCCCAACTCATCACCACCATCACGTGCGGCGGGGACATCGGGTTGGACGAGGTCTATCGCCGGCATGCCGGCGCGGTCTACGGACTGGCCTGGCGTCTGCTCAAGAGTGCTTCCGAGGCAGAGGACGTCACCCAGGAGGTGTTCCTTGGCCTGTGGCGACAACCCGATCGGTTTGATCCCGCCCGAGGCACCCTGCGCTCTTTCCTTCTCGTGCAAGCCCATGGCCGTGCCGTGGATGCCATCCGAACGCTCAACGCGCGCCGCCTCAGGGAAGCGGGAGACGCCCGGACGGGCCCGAGCACTGACGACGACCTCTTTCACGAGTACTGGGAACTGAACCGAGACGACTACGTCGTACGGGCACTCGAAGAAATACATCCCGAAGAACGCAGAGCCATCGAACTCGCCTTTTTCGACGGGCACTCCTACGTGGAAGTGGCGCACCTCCTCCAACAACCCGAAGGGACGGTAAAGAGCCGCATTCGCAGCGGCATGCGCCGCATGCGCCAGGTCCTCCTCGAAGCCGGGATTCACGGTGCCAACGCATGTTGACCCCCGAGGACCAGCGAGGGATGCGCGCCCTGCGCTCGTCGCGAGGTCGCATGGCTACTGCGGCTTCTGTCGCCATCGGGTTCGCGACCGTGGCCACAGTGCTCGGGACACGCCTGGCCAATGCCGACGATCAGGTCGCGTACCTCCAAGGAGCCATAGGTGAGACTGCCCGTACCGAGGTCGTGGCCGCGTTAGAGACGGCCGGTCACAAGACGGTGGCTCTCATCGACGCCCACCACCACGACGTGATGCAATTCGTCGTGCTTCCCAACGGGCGCGGGTACCTGGTGACGTCCCTCCTGCCCGCGCTCTCTCCGGGGGAGACCTACCAGCTCTGGGGAATCAATCACGGCAAGACGATCTCCCTCGGGTTGCTCGGGCGCACACCACACCTGGCGGTGTTCACGGCTGCCGGGCCACTTCGGCCCCACGCCCTGGGGGTGACGATCGAAGCCGGCAATGGCGCCCGCCAACCGGATGGGCCGATGCTGGCCTACGGCGTGCCGCACTGAGATGGGCGTGTTTGCGCCTCCGGCGGCGACCGTGCCTCCCACCCCAAATGGCCTCGTGATGATGCCTGGTCTCAGTTGAGCCCCGGATCGATCGCCGAGGTGGGGGCGGCGCGAGGCACCCGGACTGATGCCGGGAGTCCGGACACCATGTCACGGGCCGTGACATCCACCACCATGGTCTCAGCGGTGTCTTCGCCCTGGGTTTCGCGCCGTGGTGCCCCGGCGGTCGCCTTCGTCCCGTCCGTGTCGGACGACATGGTTGAAAGGTGATCGAGCAGTGCGTGCGGCGAACGAGCCAGGCGGGCGATCTCCGCCGTGCTCGGGAGATCGGGCATCGAGCTGCGGATCTCGGCCTCCATGCGATGCCGATAGGCGATGAACGAGCGCCAGGCTCCTCCCACCTGGCGGGCGAATGCCGGGAGCCGGTCGGGCCCCAGGAGAATGATGGCCACCACGGCGATGATGAGGAGCTTTGACGGGTCCAGGTTGAGCATCTTCGATCAATTCACACTCATGACACCCTGTATTCGTTCCGGATCCAGGGACGGATGGGCCTTTTCGCGACCGGCCCACATCCGGAGGGTCGTGCGCACCGAATACAGAGGCAGCCCACCTCCACGTGGACCAGGCAAAGGAGAGTCAGATGCTGGCAGAAGTGTTCGGAGTCGATGGAATCATCGTTCTCGTCGTTGTCGTCGTGCTCCTCTTCGGGGGAGCGGCCATCCCGAAGCTGGCCCGCAACCTGGGTTCGGCCAAGAACGAGTTCGAGAAGGGCCTCGAGGCCGGGAAGAAGTCCTCGGCCGCTGACGTCGCCACCGACGTGACCCACCGTGACGCCACCGGCACACCTTCGGTCCCGTCCACCCCGGTCACCGAGCACGCCACCCCGGCGGGTTGATCACGCTCCACCGTCACACGGTTCGAGGGGGAACCCGGGATGGGGGAGAGTGTGTGGCGTGATCAGCGAGCACCGGCCCCCACCCGAGGTCCCATGGTGGGCGCTCGCGTCCGCGGGCACCGCTCCAGTGCTGCTGGTCGGTGGCTTTACGATCGCGGCCGCTCGCCAGCCATCGGGCTTCGACTCCATTCGTGACACCATCAGCTCGCTCGCCGCGTTAGGGGCGACCGACCGCTGGATCATGACCACCGCGCTGGCCGGGCTGGGGGCGTGTTATGCCGCGACCGGGTTCGGATTACGGCCGGCCGGCCCCGTTGGCCGGACGCTGCTCGTCGGCGGGGGACTGGCGACAATCTTGGTGGCAGCGTTCCCGCAGCCCGCCCACGGGAACGCCGTGTCCCACACCGTCGCGGCCACATTGGCGTTCACCACCCTCGGAGCCTGGCCTGTCTTCGCCGCCAGGCGTCGCACCGGCATACCTCTGCTGACACGCCGGGCCTCGGTAACTGCCACCGCCGCCATGTTCGCGCTCCTGCTGTGGTTCGTCCTCGAGGTCAATGGTTCGCACCGCGGGTTGGCGGAGCGCTGCGCCGCGCTGGCCGAGGCCATGTGGCCGTTCCTTGTCGTGGTCAGCAGCCGCTTGGCCACCCGGGGCATCGATCGCGACGGGGCGTTGCAGCCGGGGCCGGCTCCCACGCGGGGCTAGACAGCCGAAGCCGGGGAGCTAGCCCAATGGGCGCCGACCGAATGGCTCGACCGCCTATGCCGGAGGAGTCCGCAGCTTGAATACGGCTCCCGCCGGGTCGGCCACCGTGGCCAACCGGCCGTAGGGGGTGTCCTGGGCCTCCGCGACGACCGAGCCTCCGAGTCCCTTGAGGATGCCAATCGTCGCGTCGGTGTCGTTGGTGTGCCAATAGATCGACCAGTGCGCCGGTTGACCCTCGGGGAGGAACGCACTGGCGTCCATCACCCCAGCCAACTCTCCTTCGCCATCGGGATTGCGCATGGTCGAATAGCGGAACTCGTCGGTGTCGCCTTCGATCTTCGCGTCCCAGTGGAACACCGAGGTGTAGAAGTCGACGGCCGTTGAGAAATCACGCGTGAACAGCTCAGACCAGGTCGGCGCCCCCTGTATGTCGAGCACGGTGAAGCCTGGAAAGGTTCCGGGCTGCCATACCCCGACCACGGCACCGGTGGGGTCTGTCAGCACGGCCTGCGTGCCCAGGTCGGCCACGGGCATGGCCGGGACGATGACCTGGCCGGACGCCGCCTCCGCCGCCTTGACCGTCCGGTCGATGTCGTCGGTGTTCAGATAGATCTTCCACGTGTTGTCGGCGGGCATGTCCCCCATGTCGCCCATGCCCCCCGCCACGGGGACGCCGTCGCGGGTGAACATGAAATAACCGCCGAACTCGGGGCTGGGCTCTTGCGCTTCCCAACCGAAGAGGTCGCTGTAGAAGCGCCTGCTTCCTTCGACGTCGGAGGTCCAAAGATCGGCCCAGCAGGGCGATCCAAGCGGGGCACTGTCACGTGTGGTCATGGCGCTTCTCCTTTGATCGTCTCTATCCCTACCTATCTCGACGGGACCGATCAAGGGAAATCATCGCTCATTCGACCGACGGACAAATCCAGCCGACCGATGAGATCGGGCGTTGCCCGCCGTCCTCCAGATGATGGTGACGTGGTGCCGAGTGACGATGGTTGGTCCCGACGGTGTCGCGTTGGCCTCCGGGCTGCTCGAGGGCCCTGCCGCCCCCGACATGAGCGTCGTCGACGACGTCGCTCGCCTGGCGCTGATGGCCAAGCGCCTCGGGGGGAGCATCCTCCTCACGGAGGTCTCGGCCGACCTTCGGGCCCTCCTCGAACTGGCGGATCTAGGCGTCGAGATGGAGGGGTAGCCCGAACGACGGGAACAGCCGCTCGGGGTCCAACAGGTCCAGGAAGAAGGACATTTCCGTGATCTTCCCGCCTGAGATCTCGAGGACCTGCAGGGCCCACGGCGCATACCCGCCGCGGGGATCGCGGCGGTACTGGCCGAAGGCGGGACAGCCGTTGGCGGTGGTGGCGATGAGGCGCGAGCCGCGGCACTCGCTCGGGCCGGGCTGCACCATCCAGCGCCCGATGTTGGCCGCCCCCTGGATCCACATGGCAAATGGGGGCATCGACTGCACGGCGTCCTCACGGAGCAGGGTGACCAACCGCTCGATGTCGTAGCGCTCGAAGGCGTCGACATACCGAGCCAGCAGCTCGCTCTCCGCTCCGTCGAGGGACTCCGGTTGGGCCTCGGACGTCACTGTGCTGAGCGTGGCCCGGGCCCGTTGCAAGGCGCTGTTGATGGCGGGCACGCTCGTATCGAGGAGCTCAGCCGCTTCCGTCGCCTGCCAGCGCAGCACCTCGCAGAGGATCAGGGCAGCGCGCTGCCGGGCCGGGAGATGCTGGAGCGCCGTGACGAACGCCAGCCGGATCGACTCCCGGTACAGGGCGACCTCGGCCGGGTCCGCCCCCTCGGGCGCCACGCTGGCGTCGGAAATGGGGGTGATCCAGGTGGCTTCGGGCAGCGTCGGTCCGAGGTGTGACTCGACAGGGGGCGACGACGGGCCCATCTCCATCGGCCGGGCCCGCCTTTGGACGTTCCGCTGCATATCGATGCAGACGTTGGTGGCGATCCGGTACAGCCAGGAGCGCACGCTCGAGCGCCCCTCGAATCTGTCGGCGTTGCGCCAGGCCCGCAGCATTGTCTCCTGGACCGCATCCTCGGCCTCGAACCCCGAGCCGAGCATCCGGTAGCANNCCAGCTCTCAGCCACCGCGTCGTCTTCTTGGAGGAGAGCGAGGACCACACACCTCTCCACTCGTGACGCAATTTGCGCTGCAGGCGCCGTTCATGGGCCACCCGCAGCCCGGCGGCGAAGCCCGTCATCCCGTTGCCGTCCAGTGCGGCCAGGCGCAACCACTCCTCCGCGGCCACTGCGTCGTGGTGCTCCCCTAGGACCGTCTGGAGCGCTTCGGCCCATCCCGCCGCGCGCAACGCCACGCCACCCATGACAGGGGCCGCCGCTTCCGATGCATAGCGAAGTTGCTTGGAAGCAATCCGTATGCGGTGGAGTTGCCGGTCGGTGGGGTGCGGTCCCGCCCGCCGGACCCGCCGTTGCAGCTCCTTCCACGGCCTGCGGACCAGGGCGGGCAGGGCCTCCCGGGCCGGATGGCGAGCTCGCAACCGGCGACCCAGACCCGGCCGGCGACCCTTGCCTCGGGACAACGGGGGCGCAAGGGCAGCCGCATGGAGGTGGTCGAGCAGTTCGAGGTAGCGCTCGCTCTTCATGTCCTCCGCCAGTTCGACGCAGAAGTCACGCCGTTGTCCGAACAGCCTCGCCCGCAGGTGTGGGTTGCCGTCTGCTACGGAATCAGCGTCCACCTGCCGCAAGCCGAGGCGATCGGTCAGAACGTCGGCGTCACGCACCTGACCCAGCCGGCCCCCGATCCACTTGAGTTCAGTCGTCGTGTGATCCAGCCACACCGGATCGAGGAGCGGGCCATAGGTCTTGAGGTCCGAGCGCAGCCGTCGACACGCCACCCTGGCTTGGTGCACGGCCCGCACCGGCGGATCTGTGGGGTCGAGTCGCAGGCGGTAGTCGTAGTCCAGAACGCGGTCCAGGCCGTCGGCGATGCTCGCTTGCACGACGTCCTGCAGGGAGGAACGACGACCGATTCCACCCTTCCCGCCTCTTGCACACGGAGCGCCTGGGCCGAGCGCCTTTTCAAATTTCTGTTCAGTTTCCGGGCGCGCACCGGCCTTGCGAAGTTTCTTGAGGAGCGCATCGACCAGATCGTCATGATCCGCCGGGGAGAGGTCATTTCCGAATTCGAACTCGATCTGACGGAAACTCCGCCCTCTTTCCGTCCCATGGGCGACCGTGACCAGGTCATCGTCGATCTCCCCCAATTCGGTCCCTTTGCCATCTCGCAGCACCACGCGGCGCCGGAGGGACTCGAGGACGACGATGCGGCCCAACATCGAGCGTCGGATGGCACCTTGGAGAATCCTGGTTGCCTCCGCCGGCACCTCTTCCCGCATCCCAGCCCACGACAGTTCCAAGCGATCGAGCGAGTCGTCAGTGCCTTCCTCCGGCAGCTTCATCGTCCACTGGCCGGTGTGACGCTCCTCGCCCTCTCGATGCCGCAGCGTGATCCCCCTTTGCCAGAGCCGCAGGTCAGGGGTATCGAAATAGGCCGTGTTCAGCGACTGCTGTGGCAACCGGAGGGTGGAACCTGCAACCTTGGACAGGTTGGGCAACTCAAAGCCGACGTCCACCGCGAACTTCATCTCGCGTTCGAGGTTTTCGGTGTCTGGCGTCATTGTGCGTTATCTACCCCTTTGACAGTGTAGGCAACCGGTTGGACCTGGACTTGGACCCCGACTTGGGCCAGTACTTGGGCCCGGACTTGGGCCCGGGTATCAGAAGGCGTGATCACTCATCCAACCTCTCACGCCGGGTTGGCCGAACGGCCAGCCGGGCGGAGTCGGGCGCCTGGTCGTTCCCGAGCGAGATATTCACATTGCAGAAATGAGGTCGTGATCTCCCCTCCCTATCTTCGTGCGCAAGAGGTGGACGAAGCCGAATGGGCCCGTGCGCCACGGAGATGCCGGCGATCCATGGAGGAGCGTTTTATGAGTGGGAACAAGGCACGCCAGGATGCGATCGAGGCCGTACGGCATTACGAGGCTCCGGCGGCGGTATTTACCAGTACGGAAGCTCCCGGTGAGATATTCGGAGAGAACGTCTTCACCAAGGCCGTCATGCAAAAGCGTCTGCCCAAGCCGGTGTTCAAGTCGGTGATGGCGACCATCGAGCACTCCGAGCCGCTCGACCCCACGGTGGCCGACGTCGTGGCCGTGGTGATGAAGGACTGGGCGATGGAGAAGGGCGCCACCCACTACGCCCACGTGTTCTACCCACTCACCCATCTGACGGCGGAAAAGCACGACAGCTTCTTCGAGCCGGGGAGTGACGGGAACGCCATCGCCGAGTTCGCCGGCAAGACCCTGACCCAGGGGGAGCCCGACGCGTCGAGCTTCCCCAACGGTGGCCTGCGGGCCACGTTCGAGGCGCGCGGCTATACGGGCTGGGACGTCACCAGTCCCGCCTACATCCTCGAGAACCCCAACGGCAACACCTTGTGCATACCGACCGTCTTCGTGTCGATGACCGGCGAGGCGCTCGACAACAAGACCCCGCTCCTCCGGTCCCAGCAGGCGATGGCCAAACAGGCGGCGCGCGTCCTGCATCTCTTCGGCCACGAGCATCCCGATGCGGTGGTCTCGTTCGCGGGCGCGGAGCAGGAGTACTTCCTCATCGACCGGAGCTTTTTCCTGAGCCGGCCCGACCTCCTCAATTCGGGGCGCACGCTGTTCGGCGCCAAGCCGCCCAAGGGCCAAGAGTTCGACGACCACTACTTCGGGGCGATCCCTGAGCGGGTCCTGGCGTTCATGATGGATTGTGAGCGCGACCTGTTCAAGCTCGGTATCCCGGCCAAGACCCGCCACAACGAGGTGGCCCCGGGCCAATTCGAGCTGGCGCCCATGTTCGAGCGCTCCAACGTCGCGGCAGACCATCAGCAGCTCCTGATGACGACCCTCAAGCGCGTCGCGCAGAAGCACGGGATGGAGTGCCTCTTCCACGAGAAGCCGTTCGCCGGCATCAACGGGTCGGGCAAGCACGTCAATTTCTCGTTGGGTAACTCCACACAGGGCAACCTCCTCCTGCCCGGGGACACGCCCCACGAGAATGCCCAATTCCTGGTCTTCTGTGCCGCCGTCATCCGCTCCGTGCACAAGTACGGCAGCCTGTTGCGGGCCTCGGTGGCCTCGGCCACCAACGATCACCGGCTCGGAGCCAACGAGGCGCCACCGGCCATCATCTCGATCTTCCTGGGCGATCAACTCGCCGACGTCTTCGAACAGATCTCCAAGGGGGGCGCCACGACGTCCAAGACCAAGGGCTCCCTCGAGATCGGGGTGGACACGCTCCCCGTGCTCCCCACCGATCCGGGGGATCGCAACAGGACCAGCCCCTTTGCCTTCACCGGCAACCGCTTCGAATTTCGGGCCCCGGGTTCGTTGCAATCGATTGCCGGCCCCATGACGACCATCAACACGATCCTGGCCGAAGCGCTCGATTTCATCGCCACCGAACTCGAGACGAACGTGGCGGATGGTGTCGAGTTCAACGCCGCCGTGCAGACCGTCTTGGAGAAGATCATCAACGACCATGGCGCCGTCGTCTTCAACGACGACGGCTATGCCGACGAATGGCAGACCGAAGCCGCCGAGCGAGGCCTCCCGAACCTCAAGACCACGCTCGACGCCCTCCCCGAATTGATCACCGAGGACTCCATGGAGCTTTTCAGCCGCTATGGCGTCTTCAACCACCGGGAAATGCACAGTCGCTACGAGATCGCCCTGGAGCAGTACATCCTCTCCGTCCACGTGGAGGCTGCCCTGACGCTCGAGATGGCGACGACCATCATTGCGCCCGCGGCAGTGCGCTACCAGACCGAGTTGGCCCTCAACGTGTCGAGCCTGACGGCGATCGGGCAAGATGCGGACACCACCACCCTCGACGAGGTTTCGGCCTCTCTCAAGGCGTTGCGGGCCGGCATCGCCACGTTGCGATCCGAACTGGCCCAGGAGGAGGCGGACACCGAAGAGAAGCGTGCGGAGCACGCCCAGAAGAGCCTCCTCCCGGCCATGGTGGCACTACGAGCCGCCGCCGACACCCTCGAGGGCCTGGTGGCCGACGACCTGTGGCCACTCCCGACCTACCAGGAGATGCTGTTCATCCTCTAGGTGGGAACGACCCGGGCGGCGGGCGCGCCCCTGGCGCGGACCAATGTCGAGATCACACCACTTAGCCGAAGGGCAACCCGAGATCACACGTACCTGGGCGACGAGCTGAAGACGAGCTGGATTGGCATCGCATATGGAACACGACTTGCGCGATCACGTGATCGTGTGTGGCCTCCAGGGCGTCGGTTTCCGCATTGTCGAGCAGCTTCATCTGAGCGGCGCACCGGTCATCGTCATCGATGCTGAAGCTGACATACGTTTCGCGCGCATCTTGGAGGATTGGGGCGTCCCCCACCTTCAGCGCAGTGCGTACCTCGGCGATGCGCTCGTCGATGCCGGTTTGGCGCACGCGGCCGCGGTGATATGCGCCGAGGTGAAGGAGATACACGCGCTCGAAACGGCACTGCGGATCCGTGAGATCCGACCCGATGTCCGCATCGTGACCCAAATGGCGAACCCTTCCGTCGGGCGGGCCCTCGAGCGCGTCTCGGGCCGGGGGAGTGTGCTCGATGTGGCCACGCTGGCCGGCCCATCGTTCGTCGAGGCATGCCTCCGCCGCCCGTCGCACGATATCGAGTTGGGCGGCGTGCATTTCGCGGTGGTGCAAGTGGAGGTGACCGAGTCCGACGACATGGCCCATCCGACGTTCCGCGGGCATTTCGGGAACCTGGCCCCCGTCGCCATCATGCCCGCTGACGGTGGGGACATGGCTCAATGCCCGGGCCGGGACCACCGGGTCGTGGCCGGGGACCGGGTCGCCGTATTGGGCACCGAAGATGAGCTCAGGCTCGGGGGCATCGATCCCAAACGCACGCGGCGCTCGCCGCTGCGCACGGTCGCCCTCTCCCGCCGCCTGGGCCGCCGAGCCGCCACGTTGATGGAAGAGGGCAACCGGGCGTTGACCTTCGTCGTGGCCGGGCTATTGGCACTCATCGTCCTCTCCACCGTCATCCTTCGCTTCACCTACCGGGTGCCCGGCACCCACGGCGGTCATCTGGGATTCTTGACAGCGGCCTACTTCACGGTCGAGACCGTCGCCACCGTGGGCTACGGCGACTACACCTATGCGGACCAGGGGGCCGCCATGCAGGTCTATGCCATCGCGCTCATTGCCACCGGGGTGGCGCTGGTCTCCACTGCATTCGCCCTGTTCACCAACATCTTGGTGAGCCGGCGCATAGAGCGCTCCCTCGGCCGCCGCCAGGTACCGGGAATGGTGGACCATGTCGTCGTCATCGGCCTGGGGGCCGTGGGCATCGCCGTCGTACAGGGCCTGATCGCAGAGGGTCAGCGCGTCGTCGTCATTGAACGTGACGACAACAACCGATTCCTCTCCCAGGCCCGGGCCCTGGGGGTACCGGTGGTGATCGCAGACGCAACGCAGCTCCAGACGCACCGCATGGTCAACCTCAACGATGCGGCGGCGGTTGCCGTCCTCACCAGCGCCGATCTGACCAACATCGAAACCGGGCTGGCCATCCGGGAATCTCTAGGGGAGCGCTGGGAGGAGGTTCCGGTGGTCCTCCGGGTGTTCGATCGGGATCTGGCCCGCATGATGGAGCAGAGCTTCGGCTTCCGCCATGTGCGATCGACATCTGCTCTCGCTGCGCCCTGGTTCGTCGGCGCAGCCCTCGGACTTGACGTGCTGAGCACGTTCTATGTGGACCAGCAGCCATTTCTCGTCGGACGCGTCACGGTTGCGGCGCGGGGTGGGCTCCAGGGCCTGGCCATGGCCGACCTCGGAGCCCGGACCCGGGTCATCGCGCTCAGCCGGGCCGCCGAAGGAGGTCAACTCGAGCATCCCCCACGGCGCGGCACGCGCTTTGCCGGGGGCGACGAGGCCTACATTCTCGGTCCCTACGAGGAGCTCCTGCGGGTGCTCCAGCGCGATCAGGCGCGGAGGCACCATCACGATCTCTAACGCCATGTCGAGGATGTGTGCGAGGGTACTGCCATGAGCAGCGATAGCGTCCCGGTGCAGACCGGGGTCAGCGACGACCGGAGGCGGGTGGTGACCTGTGACCTCGTCTTCGAGGTGACCGAAGCGGCCGAGATCGCAGTTCAGCTGGTGGCGGCCGACTCGGCGGCCCGTGTGCTCACCGAGAGGTTCGACGTGGCCACCGACGGTGCGCCGCCGGCCTCTCTCGAAGAGATCCACAGTCCGCAGGGGGGACGGATCCACGTGATCCTGGCCGACCCGGGACGCCTCTCCATCGCCTACCGGGCCGAACTTCTGGCTCGGTCGCCGTGGTCGCCAGGGGAAGACATCGCGTCGCCGGCTTCACGGTCCTCTGGCTATGAGCGGCAGCTGTACCTGCGCCCAAGCAGGTACTGCCCGAGCGACCACCTCATCGGTTTCGCCATGTCCGAGTTCAAGACCGAAGCGGGCATCGCCTCGCGAGTTGCGTCGATCACCGAGTGGATCCGGGAGCGGATCCGTTACAGGCCGGGATCCAGCGACGTCCACGACTCGGCCGAGCACACCCTCCTGACGGGAATGGGCACGTGCCGGGATTTCGCACATCTCGGCATCGCGCTGAGCCGCGCCACCGGGATTCCGGCGCGATTCGCCGCGGTCTACGCCCCCGGCCTCTCTCCCATGGATTTTCACGCCGTCTTCGAGACGCTGCAGGACGGGCGCTGGTGTGTCCATGACGCGACCGGCCTCGCCCCACGGGCCTCGCTCGTGCGCATCGCCACCGGGCGCGACGCCGCCGATGCTGCGTTCTCGACCGTCAACACCGGCGTAGCCGAATGGGAGAGCCTCGAGGTGTCGGCCACCGTGGGCTCGGTGCTCCCACACGATGATCCCTCGGGCGTCGTGGGTCTCGCCTGAACGAGAGCGGGCGACGTTGCGGCTGTTCAGGCCGAGACGGCTTCCGCGCTCGAAGCACGAATCGAGACAGGGACCTCCGTACGCCCTGTCCCGGTGGCTCCTGCCGGAACCCTGGCCGGAGGCCGAGTCGGTTCGCCCGCCGGGCGAACGCCCACCCACAGTATTCCGGTGTCTATGAGCTTGCCGGACCCAAGGCGCTCTTCACCGACGCGTACACGTCCGCCGGAAGTGGTCCCTTTTCAGCAAAGGCAATGTTGGACCGAAGGTGCGCCATCTTCGATGTACCGACGATCGTGCTCGACAGGCCGGGGTGGCTGAGCGTGAAGCGAAGAACGAACTCGAGACGACCCATATCCCCGAGAAGGTCGTCAATGTGCGCCGACTCCCAGCGTCGCTCACCTTCGCCCTCGGGGAGCCCGAGCGGCCCTTGCTGCCATCCCTTGTCGTCGGCCGGAGCGCCGCGGGCCGCACCGCCACGGATCAAGGTGCCCGCACCTGCCTCGACGGCCGCGGTGACCAGGTCCTCGTGTTCGCGCTGCACCACCGAGTAGGGAATCTGGAAGACGTCGAAGACGCCCATGGCGAGGTGATCGGGGAGATGGGGGAGGATCCCCGACATGCCGATGAAGCGCACCTTGCCCTCGTCCCGCAGCGCCACAAGGGTCTCGATGGTGTGGTCCGTCTCCATCTGGGCCCGACTCGGGGACATGTGCACCTGCAGAAGGTCGAGAGTGTCCGTCCCCAGCCGGGAGAGGCTTCGTTCGATCCCAGCCCGGATGTTCTGGGCGCGGTAGTCGTGGGCAAAGGGTGGGGTGGCATTCGGTGAGGGGTCGAGGGGACACCCGCATTTCGAGGCCAGGAAGTACTCCCCGCGGCGGTGACCGATGTAGCGGCCGATAAGTTCCTCGCTCCGGCCGTAGTCGGGCGAGGTGTCGACCAGATTGATCCCCCCGTCGAGGACGGCATTGAGCACCCGCCCGGCCTCGTCCTCCTCAATGGCCGGGCCCCGTGGGGCGCCACGCAACTCCATGGCGCCGTAGCCGAGAATGGTCACGTCCGCTCCGGTGCGCCCGAGAGGGCGGGTTTGAATGGTCATGGTCGCACATTACCCACGAGACCAGATGGGCTCGGGGGCTCAGCCGGAGCTGGTGAACACCGAGGCACCGCCGAAGGGAGTGACGGTGGCACCCGCACCGACCAACCAGTAGCCACCCGATGCGTCCGATGCCATCCCCACTATGGGCGCGGGCAAGGTTTGGCCGCCCAGGGAACCGGCGAACGGTTGATTGAAGTCGAAGACCCCGCCATCGCTGGCTACAAAACGGTAGCCACTCCCACCTGGGTGCGCCTCCATCCCGACGATGGGTTGGGCCAGCTTGATATTGCCTGTGCTCCCATAGAAAGGCGCGTTGAAGGAGAAAATGCCGCCGTCGGATGCCACCAGCCAGTANNCGGATGCCACCAGCCAGTAGCCGCCCGTAGCGACATCGACGGCCATACCGACCACCGGCTTTTGGAGCGGCAGGTTGCCGGCGCTGCCATAGAACGGGGCGTCGCCGAATGTGAAGATGCCGCCGTCGGACGCCACCAGCCAGTACCCCTTGCCGTCGGGCGTGGCCGCCATACCCACGACAGGTTTGTTGATGACCTGACCTCCGACCGAGCCATAGAACTGAGCGTCCCCGAAGGTGAAGACGCCCCCATCTGCACCCAGCAGCCAATAGCCCATGCCATCGGGCGTGGCTGCGATGCCCACGATCCTCCCGTTGAGAGGCTTGCCCGCCAGGGATCCGAAGTTCGTTGCGTCACCAAAGGCATACACGGCTCCGTCTGCACCTACCTCCCAATATCCCTGGCCGTCCGGGGTGGCGACCAGACCGATAATCGGTGCGGAGATCGCTTGCGGCAACGGGGGATCGGTCGCATTCACGACCAGATCGAAGCCAATTTCAACGCTGGGCCCAATCCCGGTCACCAAGGTCGCCCGCCCGCTGTATTCACCGGGAGGGAGAGGAAAGGACGAGGTGCAGTTCGGAATCGTGCACGACACGTTCTCGCCGGTCGTGGTGCCTCCTCCGTCGAACTGAACGTACTGCACAGCGAACGAATAGTTGAAGTAGCCGGTCCACGTGAACGTCAAGCCTGATGGCGTGGCCTGAACACATCCGGTGAGTTGGTCTCCCGTGATGCCGGACGTGCTCAAACATGTCGGGTTCGTCGTCACGGCATGCGGGCGCAGAGGGGATCCTTCGACCGGGCCGCTGGAAAGGAGAACGCCGAAGCAGCTGAGGATCACCGCCAGGGCACACGACCAGATCATCCTGGTGGGCAGGAACGCTGCTCGATCTGCGTGAGCCAGCTGACCATTACTTCGTCGTCCAGACATCCGGATCACACCTTCTTGTTCCCATCTGAGGGGAAGCGCCCATGTTCAGAATACGCAAACTACTGGCCGGGGATCGGCCCATGCGAAAGGTGCATCTTCCGAAAGCGACAAAGGGCCGATGGTCGATATGTAGGTCGTCGATGAACCAAGGGCGGCTGATGACCTCGAAACCCTCTCGGCGACGGTCCCGCTCTCGCCCGTCGACGCGTGGTCGCTCACGGCGACGAATCGTCCCCGCTACAGCAAACAACCCTGACATCCGGCCGGAGTAGTAAGGCATCTCGATACCAAACCCCTCAGGATTCGGGGATCCGCTCGGTTAGGGGCCATCGGCCCTCTAGTAGTCTTACGGGGCCAGGGGAGAGAAAGCACCTCTTACCAGGACAAAGGATGTAGCGGGCTGTGGCGCAGCTTGGTTAGCGCGCTTGACTGGGGGTCAAGAGGTCCCGGGTTCAAATCCCGGCAGCCCGACTCTGTGACCAGGAAGTATGGCGAGTCTTGCATCCTGCTGGAGGTTGCTTGTCACCACTTTGTCACCAGAGGGGTTTGCAATGACCACCGATATCGAGTTCCCACACCACGAGCCCACCCAGAACCTCCTGGCGCAACTTCGTGATCGCGGTTCCGGATGGGTGATTCTGCAAAATCTGGAATCCAACGGTCACTACAGCGTCACGCTTCGCCATAGGGACAACCTCGGCATGTACCCGAACAGCAAGATATTGAAGACGTTTGAAGAGCTACCCGAGCAGTGACGCGCTGAGTGCCGCACCAGCCTCGCCAGCCATGCCCGGCAACACGTGCGCGTAGATCGACAGCGTGATGGTGGGGGAGGAGTGACCGAGGAGGTCGCTCACAACCTTGACCGGGACGCCCGATGCCAGCATGAGTGACCCCGCTGTGTGGCGAGTGTCGTGCAGCCGTATGCGGGGCAGCTTGGCTGAGTCGAGTTTCTCTTGGAACCAGCCGGAGAACGTTTCGGGATGAACGGGTCTGCCCAACTCGTCCGCAAGCAAGTAGTCGCCATCCTCGTAGGCACCACCGACTGCTGCCAACTTTTCGGACGCCTGGCGGGCCTTGTGGGTGCGGAGGATTGCGACTAGCGCCCCATCGAGTGGAACCGAACGCCGACCTTCCTCAGTCTTCGGAGAGGAGGCAACGGGCTTCCCGGCCACCGTGACGCGAGTCTCATTGATACGGATCACTCCCGCGTCAAGGTCGACATTCGACCAACGCAACCCACACAGCTCCCCGCGGCGAAGACCTCTCGTCAGTGCCAAGGACCAGGCAAACGCGAGTCAGTCATCCTTGGTGTGGGCGAGGAACGCCTTGGACTGTTCAACATCCCACACCTTCATGACGGTTGACTTCGACCGAGGCCGTTCGTCGCCAAGTAGAGGGTCACGGCTGAGCAGACCATTTAGAGTCGCCCACTTGGTCGCCGCCTTCAACACCCCCACCGTGATTTGCCGGGATCGAGTCGAGAGACCATTACGACCCTGAGAGGACTTGGGTGGGAAGCTGACTCCCTTGAAGCCTTTTTCTTTTCAAGCGAAGCCCCTCCCGATGATCTTCGCATCAAGCTGTCCCCCGTGATTGGGCGGATCAAGGGTCATGCTGCAAATGCCCCCGCTGTGGATCAAACCGAAGGACGTGACACCTTGTCGGAACTTGAGCGACTTGGGAACCTCCGACAGCAAGGCGTCATTGATGATGAGGAGTTTACTGCGTTGAAGAGACAGATAATCCCTCGACCCTGACTACTACGCCGCCAGGGTAGATACCGCGCTCGCCAGTCTGAAGAACCATCTTCGTCTTGACCATCCCTGTGCTGAGTTGAGTCGACGGTTGCAACAACGCATTGAGCGCGATCCCTCACCCGGCCTAATGTCCGTGTGGATCGAGGAACGGGGTTAATAGCACTCTCTTGAATCACCAGCCTGTGGGCCTGGCTCACAAGGCACTCGTCGCCCTGCTGGCCAGCGATTAGGCGATCTGCGAGAACTCAGCCAGAGCCGCTTCCAGATCTTCCACGATCTCGGCTGCAATGACGGGCCGGACCGCTCGAGATATTGGTGATCCTCTCGCGCTCGACTCGCTATTGGGTCGCTAGAGGTGCCACGGCATTCGTGCGCCAGTCGCTTGCTACCGCATCGCAACCGGCAGGCAACCAAATTTCCACCAAGAGCCAGTATCGTCTCTTCCCATGGTTCTCCTAGAAGAAAGGATCGTCTTCCCGGCGGTCCAAGCCGAAGTCACAACTACCGGACCGACGCCAAAAGGGTGGTGGTGGGTTAACGGTCGGCTTGGCTATGCGATCGGCTTTGTGCTCGTGCTGGGCATGATTGTGTCTGCCATCCTCACATCACGGTGATGAGTCCTCTTACCTTCTCCTGAACCGTTACCGACCCGGAGTCGAGATCCAACAATAATTCGGCGGAACTCCCTCAAGGTTGAAGGCCGCCATGCTCAATTTCGTTGGGCGGACCGCTTCACCGAGAATTGAAGCAATGTTGGGCTGCTGTTGTTCGCCCAGTGCGACGGTAGTGCGTTCAGCAGCAGACACTTGATGAATGCCCAAAGACCAGCCACGACGCGCTGGGAGGACTCTGGGTTCTACACGGCCACGCCACGATCCCGGAAACGCCAAGGCTCTTCGTAGGTTCTGGGTGTTCGCCGGATCCTTTCTGCTGATGGTCTTGTTCTTCGGGATCTGGTTAGCTCTCGATCTCGGCGGCGCTCGTACCACCGACTGGGTGAACGACCTCGGCGAGCTGATTGCCCCGCTTATCGCCGCTTGCGCCTGTGGTTGGGCGGCTCGAAAGACGCCGAAAGCCCGGATGGCGTGGGCATTCCTCGGAGCTTCCAGTTTTTCGTGGGCTGTCGGCCAGGCTGTCTGGTGCTACTACGACCTATTCCGTCGGGTCGCTGTGCCGTTCCCATCTCTCGCCGATGCTGGGTATCTCACGGCCGTCCCGCTAGCTGTCATGGGGCTTTTATGCTTTCCGAGCGCTCTCCGACGGATGGCCTCGCGAATCGGCGCTCTCTTGGACGGGGTCTTGATCTCCGGATCCTTGCTGTTCGTCAGCTGGTCGACGGTGCTCGGGCCGATTTACCAATCCCATCAGGGCGGCGTTTTGAAACAGGTGCTTTCGATGGCCTATCCCGCGAGTGACGTGGTGCTCGTATCGCTCGTGGTTGTCCTCGCCCTGCACACAGGGCGCAGTCATCGCGCCGGCCTGAGCTGCGTGATGATCGGCATCGTCGCTTTCGCCATCTCAGACAGCTCGTTCGCCTATCTCACAGAGCTGAACCATTACGGCTTCGGCAACGTTCTTGACACGGGATGGGTAGCCGGCTATTTGCTCTTTGCCCTTGGTGCAGCGTGGACATTGGTATGTTCGGCGGATCACAGCGTCGACTCCAAGCTGGAGATTGAGGAATCAGAGCGGGTGACTGTGGCCTCAGTCCTTGTCCCTTACGCGCTTGCCGCCCTCGCGGGTGTTGTCGCCGTCGGTCGCCTCGTTCAGGGTCGCTCTTTCGGTTTCTTCCTCTCCCTCGAGGGATTCCTCCTCCTTAGCATTCTCGGTGTCAGGCAGATTGTCACTCTGGTTGACAACATCACCCTCAACCGCCGGCTCCACGTCAAGATCGAGTTAGGCACCCAGGAGTTGCGGGATCGGGAGGCACGGTATTCAGCCCTGGTCGAGCACTCATCAGACCCAATCACCATCGTGAAGAAAGATGCCACGGTCGTCTACCAGAGCCCGTCGATCACGCGCCAGCTTGGATGGGAGTCGACGGACTCTGCCGGAAAGAGCTTCTTGAGCGTTCTCCACCCCGACGACCACGAGCGTTGGCAGATGGTATTGCAACGCCTGATGGCCGACTCCGTTGACGAAGTGACCACGGAGTGGCGACTTCTCAAAACGGACGACACTTGGCGAACCTTCCAGTCTGTCGTGACCAACTTGATCGACGAGCCAAGTATCGGTGGGTTGGTCCTTAACAGCAGGGACGTGACTGATCAGCGGATACTGGAAGACCAGCTCCGACATCAGGCGTTCCATGATCCGCTGACCGGACTAGCCAACCGGTCCCTCTTCGCCGAGCATCTCCAACAGGCGGTCCGGCGCAGTGCACGAAGCGGAAGCTCGCTCGAAGTGATGTTCATCGACCTTGACAACTTCAAGGCGGTGAACGATCTGCGCGGGCGTCCAGCGGGAGATGCGCTGCTCAAGCAGGTGGCGGGGCGGATCGAAAGCACATTTCGGGATGCCGACACGATCGCCCGTATGGGTGGCGACGAATTTGCCGTGCTCTTCGAAGGGTCTCCGGAGCGGCCCGATCCTCATGCAGCAGCGGCGCGGCTGCTCGAACAATTCTCGGCCCCTTTCGAACTCGGCTCCGATTCCGCTGTTGTAACGGTCAGCATCGGCGTATCGACAAACGCAGCGGGGGGACAGACCGACGAGGAGCTGATGCGCCATGCTGACTTGGCCATAAACGCTGCCAAGGCACGGGGTAAAAAGACATACCAGATCTACACCTCGGCATTGCACGGATCGATTCTGGAAAGCATGCGCATCGAGTCAGAGCTGAGGCATGCCTTGCAGCACGACGAGTTCGTTGTCTACTACCAGCCCATCGTCGATATCAGATCCGGAGAGACTGTTTGCGTCGAGGCTCTCATTCGCTGGAACCACCCCGAGCGCGGACTGATAGGTCCCTCTGAGTTCATCCCAATTGCCGAGTCCTCCGGATTGATCATTGGCATCGGCGAATGGGTGCTCCACCAGGCATGCTACGAGGTACAGACATGGAGCGCACATTCTCGCGAGCCTCTCCGCCTGAGCGTCAACGTGTCCCCTCGGCAGATTTCCGACCATGGATTCTTCGCGGTGGTGAGCAACATCTTGGAAACTACTGATCTCAAGGCACCGAGACTCACGCTCGAAGTGACGGAGAGCCTGTTCGACGGCGACGTGGAGGGCAGGACGGAGCTCCTTAGCAAGCTACGCGGAATCGGTGTGCAGATAGCCATTGACGACTTCGGCACCGGGTATTCCTCACTTACATCGCTCCGAGATATGCCGGTCGACATCCTCAAGATCGACAAGTCGTTCGTTGATCACATAGTCAGCAGTGCAGATTCGGCAAGACTTGTGCGGATGATTCTCCAACTGGCGAGTGACCTTGGCATGCGCACAGTCGCTGAGGGAGTCGAGGAGCTGAGTCAACTGGAGGCTCTGCGGGAGATGGGATGCCACCTGGTACAGGGCTACTATTTCTCCAAACCACTCCCGGCTGGGGAGCTGCAGACGCTCCTCCAGCATGATTTCACAGTTCTTGAAAAATCTTGAACATGACTCTGCTTAGGTTTCATGCTCAAGGCATCGAAGTTGCGAACTATGTCGGTGTCAGGGTGCATCTCATCCAAGCCAAAGACGACGGGGCGAAGAACTTCTACACACACTACGGCTTCATCGAGTCGCCGGTCGATCCACTGAAGATAGCTGTCGGATTTGGGAGGAAGGCCAGGAAGACAATCTCCAGTCGGAGTTTGGCCCAGTCCCCCCTCCGACACCAGGGACAGTCCTATTCAGAGGGTGTGTTCCCGTCGCGACATTTGGCGGACTTCTATCATCTTCTACCGCTGAACTACGCCCCACTCCCGAAAATCATTGCGTCACCTGTTCCGCCGCCTGCGATTGCATCCCCGGCAAGGAGTGGCTGTAGATGCGTCGGGCGAGTTCTCCCATTGAAGGTGCCGACACCCGATTGGCGAACGAGCTGGCGCGTCGGCGTGGCAGCTCACGTCCCTTACGTGACGGCGACACCATGACAACCCGCTGCCCACCGGGAGTACACGCCTCGCGTTCGAGCGCCGACACGCTTAATGGCGGGTTCTGGCTCTTACAAGCGCGGGTCGCGCTCTTTGTCATGCTTGCCGAGTCAGCGATCGTCATGGGGTATCTCGCAGCGACACCACACGGCGTGCATCGGTTTGCCATTTGGATCATCGCATCTTCGTGCGACGCGCTCGGGATCGTCAGCCTTTTTGTAGTGGTCCCCATGCAAGCCTCAAGAACCTGGCGAATACGCTTTTCACTAGCGTGGTCCGTCGCGACGTGCATAGTCACCGCGTTGGTTACGGCACTCGACGGTAGTGTCAGCAGCCCACTTCGAAGCCTGTTCGTAGTCCCAGTCGCATTTGCCGGACTCATGTTTCCCCCAGTCTCGGTGGCAATTACCGCGGCGACGGCGATTGGTGCGGCGAGCCTTGTCTCCGCGACCGATTCCCACATCGGATCCGAATGGCCCGGCCTGCTCATCGACTTCTCCGTACTCATTGCGATAGCGACGATCTCGTTCGCCGCATCGTTGGCGCGCACGCGGCTTCAATGCGAGACGGATCGGCTCACGCAAGAGCTCGCCGACCGCGCCACGATTGATGAGCTCACCGGATGTCTGACTCGTCGAGCGTTCGATGAACAGAGCGAGGCTGAGGTGGCTCGATCGATTCGCTACGGACGTCCGCTCGCCTACATCATGATGGACGTCGACAATCTGAAGCGGATCAACGACACCGGCGGTCACTCCGCGGGCGATCGAGCCCTCGCTTCCGTCGGCCAGACACTGCGCGAGATGAGTCGAGCAGGTGACATCGTCGGGAGATTCGGCGGCGATGAATTTGCGATACTGATTCCCGATGGCGTTCCGGAGGGCATGATCGATATGGCAAGACGAATACATAGGCAGCTCTCGCCTGGCGAAAGAGATCTGCTGACGTTGAGCTACGGCGGCGCTACGCTGCAGGATAAGGCGTCGAGTCTCGTGGTCTTACGCGAGGACGCCGACCGCGCCCTTTACGAAGCCAAAGGATCTGGCCGCGACCAAATTGTCGTGCACTGTGGCGGCAGTGTGAAAAACGTTTCCTTGCGTTCGCCAGCACCGGCCCTCAATGGTGAGAACGACGTTGGCGTAGCGGTCCATGGACTCAGGGTAGACCTAGGGCGCGACTGAGCAAGCCAGCGGAATCTTTGCGACAATAGGGCATGCGACTGAAGAGTTTTCACGTACGGGTGTTCCGCAATATTGTAGCTTCCCGGTGAGATTCTTGTAGACGACGCGGTAACTGCGTTTGTCGGCAAGAATGAAGCGGGTAAGTCTGCGCTGTTACAAGCGCTTCATCACCTCAATCCCGCTAAGCCCGCAGTCACGCTGAACTTGCTCGACGAGTATCCAAGATGGCTAAAGAAGCAACACGAAATTTCTGGCGAGATTGACGGGGCGATTCCGATTTCCGCGACGTTCGAGTTGCAAGCCGACGAACGTTCTCGAATCGATGCTCGCTTCGGGCCAGGGATTCTGAAGACCGAGTTCGTCGTGACCCTGGAACAGGTCGACGAAGGGGATCGGCCCGTCAACGCCGGTGACCTCAACCGCGCCGTTGAACTCGACCATCGGCAGCCGCCGCCGGGCCGCGGCGATCGCGTCGCCCTCACGTGTGTGCGCCTTCTCGCGGACCAGCAGCTCCTCGCGCGCCGCCTGCCAGGTGGCCAGGTCGACGACGGGCGGCTTGCCGGGGAGGTTGCTGCTCGCGTTGCCGGGCGTCGTCGTCATGGTGTCCTCTCGTCTCGTGCGCTCGCGGGCTCCCTGCGGCGCCTCTCAACTGAGACGACTCACGGTGCCGAAACTCATCGCGATCGGAGTGCCAGTTTTACCTTCTGCGCCACAGGCCGATGAGCATCCCCGAAGTACCGGTCGGCCGCGCTCAAGCCCGGCGAACGGAACTCCCACGAGGCTAAGCGAGAGTGTTCCAAAGGGCGAGGCTAGGTAATGTCGTCGGTGACCACTCCGACCGGAGTCGGAAGCCCGGTCGCAAGACTAACCCGAAGGCCGACAGACGGTGCTGCCGCTAGCCGCACGTCCGTGTCGTGCGATCGACGGCCTGGAAAACCCAGGGACTTCCATCATCGTGACCTCAGCCCGGTCGGGGACAACCTCGTACGAGACGTCCCGACGCACGATATGGGTCGCAGGTCTCCGGGGAGTTCGACGCACACATGAGCGCCGACATGTAGCGTCCTGGCATTCGGCTCGGCACCACCGTCGACCGAGGACCCGAAGGAGGGGCTATGCCCACCATCATCGGCTACCACAGCGTGAAGGACACGGATCACTGGCTTGCCTCGCCCAAGCGGGAAGAGTTCTTCGGACCCCTTGGAGTCACCAACATTCGGACCTTCGTCGACCCGCAGAACCGCACCCAGGTGGCGGTGCTCATGGACGTCGCCGACCTGGACGTGCTCACGGGCGCGATGCAGTCGGAGGGGGCGGGCCAGGCGATGGAACACGACGGCGTATTGCCCGAAACGCTCGTGATCCTCGTCGAGGCCTAGATCTTCTTGGTCCCCCAGCT
>PMLV01000120.1 GCA_003160635.1 Acidimicrobiaceae bacterium
GCGTCAGTGTCCCGGCGGTGCGCTGGGTCAGGCTCTCAGGCCGGGGCGTCGAAGACGACAGGCATTGTCTTGGGTCCGTACTCGAAGAACGTGGGGACGTTCTCGTAGGTGAATCCGGCCGGGAGTCGGGCCCGGCGGACGTTGGCGAATTGCAGGAACTCGTCAAGCCCGATGAGGGCCACGGAACGGGCCATTGCGGCACCGGCGCAGATATGGGGGCCGAACCCAAACGTGAGGTGCCGCTCCACGTTGGCGCGCCCCGCGTCGAACTCCTCGCTCGAGTCGAAGAGCGATTCGTCACGGTTGACGCAGGCCGACCCCACGATCACTCGCTCTCCGGGCCTCACCGTGGTCCCCGCCACCGTCGTCTCCTGGACGCAACCACGAGGGATGAGCATCACCGGTGGATAGACGCGCAGGCACTCTTCGATGAACGCCGCCCGTTCGTCCGCGCCAGCCCCTGCGAGCTGGGCCACCGAGTCGCTGATGAGGAGCTGGTAGATGACATTGCCCAAGAGCTGGGCCGTGGTGGTCAACCCACCAAGGAGGAGATTGAACACGAGCGCCCGCATCTGGCGGACGGAAAGATGCTCGCCGCCGACATCGGCCGTGATCAGGCGGGTAAGCAGGCCGTCAGGTGCCTTCCCTGCCGCGACCTCTTCCCGCAACGTGGCAACGAAGTGGTCGACGTAGGCGGTGTACTCGGGGAATGCCCCCTCCATCCCCTCCCCCCGTGCGGTCCTGTTCATCGCCGGCCACTCGCTCTCCATCACCTCCTTGCTCCACGCGGCAATCCGGGTGGCATCATCCATCGGGAATCCGAGGAGATGCACGGTGGCGTCGTTGGGCAGTGGCGTGGTGAACGCGGGGACCATATCGACGGTGCCCGAGGTGTCGATCGCCTCCAGGAGCGCGTGGGCCCGCTGGCGGACGAAGTCCTCCTCCAACCTGATCGCCGCCGGGTTGAACGCGCTCATGACGATGCGGCGCACTCCGGGATGCTGCGGCGCGTCCTGCTCACCCAGCATCCGGTCCTCGGCCGGCACGGTGACGCCGGGCGCCCGAAACCCCTCGGCGCTCGAGAAGTGCTCCACGTCGCGCAGGACCCGCCGCGCCTCCTCGTACGATGTGACGTAGTACATGCCTTCGCCTATCGGGACTATGGGCCCTTCGGCTCGCAACTCGTGCAGACGCTTGAACGTCGTTTCTGGTTGTTCCACCTGGAACGGGTCATAGGTAGACACCATCGCGATTGCCCCTCCTCCGTCGAGAATCTGCTTCCGGCCCAGCGCCCCAACCACTCGCGCACCGCATGCGGTGCGCCAACCTCTTTGAGGATTGTTGTTATAAAGCTTATCGTAACAACATGCGCGAAAACTTGGTGAGGGCGATCGCACGCGAGGCGGCTCGGGTATGACACCCGTCGAGACCATCGCAACGGATGTGGTCGTCGTCGGGAGCGGTGCCGCCGCACTCACTGCGGCATTGGCCGCCCGCAAGGGGAAGGCACACGTCGTGCTCCTCGAGAAGAGCCCGTTTGTCGGCGGCACCACAGCCATGTCCGGCGGCCTGGTGTGGGTGCCCAACAACCGGCACATGCGCGACGAGGGCCAGGCCGACTCGTTCGACGAGGCATTTCGCTACATACGGCGCCTCACGGGTGGCCGCCGGAGCGACGCCGACGTGCGGACGGTGATCGAGGCGGGACCCACCATGATCGACTTCCTGGAGGCGTCGACCGAGATCCGCTTCGAGACCTTGGACAAACCCGACTACCACCCCGAATTCGACGGCGCCAAGGCGTGCGGTCGTTGCTTGGTGCCACTTCCTCTCGTGGGTTCCCTTCTCGGTGACTGGTTCGACCGCCTCCGCCCCGCCAGTGGGTTCGGCGTGCCGCTGTCCTGGCGCGAGCTCGATCAGATGAATGGCGTGTTCCATCCCGAGCGGTTCGATCTCGCATTGATGGAGGAGCGTTCAGAGGCCGGCTTCGTCGGCATGGGTCGCGCCTTGGCGGGATGGCTCCTGAAAGCCTGCGTAGACGGCGGCGTCGACATCCGTCTCGAGACCCGCGCGCAAGCGCTCCTGACCGAGCCGTCGGGCGTGGCGGGGGTGGAGGCCGTCACGTCCGCAGGGGCGACGCTTCGGGTCATGGCAACCCGGGGAACGATCCTCGCCGGGGGTGGCTTCGAATGGAACGAGGATCTCGTCTCCCAATTCGTCGCCGGACCCGTGAGTCACCCGCTCAGCTGTCCGACCAACGAGGGCGACACGCTCACGATGGGGCGCGCCATCGGGGCGGACCTGGCCAACATGTGGGACCTGTGGCGTTTTCCGACCGCCGCCATCCCCGGCGAGGAGTACGGAGGTAAGCCGTTGTCACGGAT
The DNA here is from genome assembly GCA_003160635.1 of Acidimicrobiaceae bacterium. GTDB lineage: Bacteria > Actinomycetota > Acidimicrobiia > Acidimicrobiales > RAAP-2 > Bog-473. The sequence continues at coordinate 2,385 of PMLV01000120.1, forward strand.
GGTGGCGGGCGAGCGATCGCTCCCCGGCACCATGATGGTGAACCACAACGCCAAACGATTTGTCAACGAAGCTCATCCCTACGCCGATGTCGGACGCGTCTTCATGACGTGGGATCCGGTGGAGTCGGCCTACGAGAACTATCCGGCATGGTCCATCTTCGATCGCGACTTTCGCGAGACCTATTCGGTCCTCTCTCTCATGCCCGGCGACGATGACCCGGCCTGGCTGACCCGTGCCGACAGCCTCGACGAATTGGCACGCACACTGGACATCGATCCTCAGACCCTGACCGGCACCGTGGCGCGCTTCAATCTGATGGTGGACGAAGGCCACGACCGTGACTTCCGGCGGGGCGACAGCCTCTTCGATCGGTATTACGCGGACTTCGGTCGCGAGCCCAGCCCCACCCTGGGCCGTATCCAACGACCCCCGTTCTACGCGCTGACCGTGTACCCGGGAGCGATCGGCAGCTCGGGCGGCTTGCTCACCGACGGCCACGGAAGAGTCCGGCACGTTGACGGTACGACCATCCCGAACCTGTTTGCGGCCGGTGACGCCGCCGCCAGCTGCTTCGGGCCGGCCTATGGCGGTCCCGGGGGTCCCTTGGCCCACGGCATGACGGTCGGGTACCTGGCGGGCTCCACCACGGCCGGAACGGATTGATCCCTCACGCCGCAGAGGCCGGGACAGCGACGCCCACCGGTCGGGACGACCCGCTGGCCCGGCGAGCCGTTGAGGACAGCCGCCCCGATATGTTGGTCAGGAACATGTAGAAGAGTGCTCCGTAGGGCCATTGCGTGACGATCTTGCCCGTCTTCGCCTTGTAGTAGTTGTTGCTCACGACCCACGCCGTGCCCTTCATGCTGCGCTGGATCCAGCGGTTGTACGCCCGGAAGACGGCGGGGCGCACTTCGATGGCGGTCACCCCTTCACGCCGCATCCGCCGTATCGCCCGCACGGCATACGACGACTGGTGCTCGAGGAACGAGATGATCTCTCCGCCGTTCGTGTTGGGCCCATAGAGAATGTAGAAGTTCGGGAAGCAAGGCACGGTCATGCCGAGGAATCCTTCGGGCTCACCGTTCCACTCGTCGTGCAACGACCGTCCATTGCGACCGGTCACCTCGACCGAAGCCAGATAGTTCGTCGGCTGAAATCCCGTCGCCAGGACAAGGACGTCGACCTGGCGTTCGACGCCCGCTGCATCGACGATCCCGTGAGGTGTCACCCGGGCCACCGCCCTCGGGATAAGCGTCACGTTGTCCCGCTTCAACGCACCGAAGTAGGTCTGGTTGAAGATCGGCCGCTTGCCGGGGAAGGGATAGCTCGGGGTCACGGCCTCGCGCAGGTCCGGCCGGTCGGCCAACTCGGAGTCGATGAATCCCCGACAGATGTTCTCCAGGTTGGCGTTGACCTTCGTCCCCGGCCGGTGGATCGCACGCCGGAAGTTCGCCATCTCCAACCACGTGAACAGCCTGATGCGCTCCCGCCGACGGGCCACCGCTCCACGGAATCTGTCAAGCTGGTCCTGGGTGTAGTCGTGGTCTCCCTTGGGGATGATCCAGCCTGGCTCTCTCTGGAACACGTACAGGTGATCCACCACCGGGGCGATGACGGGCACAATCTGGGTCGCCGTGGACCCGGTGCCGACAATGGCGACCAACTTCCCCGCGAGGTCGTGTTCATGTTCCCAACGAAACGTGTGGAATTTCGGGCCTTCGAACTGCTCGAGACCGGGCCAGTCCGGATAGCGGGGCGTGTTGAGGAAGCCCACCGCGCTGATGAGCACATTGCACTCCTCGACCTGGCCGTTGGCGAGAGCCACCCGATAGATGTGGCGCTCCTCGTCCCAGGCGGCACTCTCGACGGCCCGACCCAGCTGGATGTGGTCGCGCAGTCCGTGGTCGTCGACGACCTCTTCGATGTAGCGGAGCAGTTCCGGTTGCGTCGCGTGCGTCCTGGTCCACGGGAAGCGCTGTTTGAACGAGTAGGAATACAGATAGGACCCGACGTCGACCTCGCATCCGGGGTACTGGTTGTCCCACCATGTACCTCCGACCGACGCTGACCTCTCGTAGATCACGAAGGTCTCGACACCCGCCTTCTTCAGCTTTACCCCGGCGGCAATGCCGCCCAGCCCCGCGCCGATCACGATGACCTTCGGCGTCCCTGCTGGTCCGAATAATTCTTCCGCGCTCTTCCTCACGGTTTCTCCCCCCGGCGCCTCGTGTCCTCACGACCTACCCGATTGTGGCGTGGCCCCCCTTCAGCGGTCGGGCCACCGACCGTAGGGAAGGGAGCTCACGATGTCGGTCCCCGTCGCTCCGACAACGACGCAGTACTCGGCGCGGTACCCACCGACACCGGCTTCCCAGATATACGGTTCGATCATGAGCACGTTGCCCTCGACCAGCACCATCGCGGCTTCGGCCTCCGGCGCGAAGTCTGCACCGGCAAAGGGTGGTTCGGCGAGCTCAGTGCCCACTCCGTGCGCCACGTAGAGCGGATAGGGCCACGGGGGTGGCCGGCTCGGGTCCCAACCATCGAGCGCAGCCGCGCGCAGTTCCGATGCGCTGACACCCGGCTTGGCGGCATCGATGACCCGACGGGCAACCTCATCCCATGCGGAGGCCAGCGCCACTTCGGCCGGACTCGGCGCGTCGGCGCTGGCCAACAGCGTCCACCCCACATCTGCGGTGTACCCCCTGTAGCCGACACCGGCGTCGAACGCCACATGGTCGCCCTCGGCCAGCACCCGATCCGTCGTCAACTCGCGGTAGGGGGAACGCCCCACCCACGATCCACGCGCCCACGGCGCCTGCGCTTCGTCCTTGGGGAGCACGCTGAAGACTGTGTCGAGGTGCATGCGGTCGAGGCCACTCTCGGCCGCTCGCACCGTGAACTCCGACGTCAAGTCACGTTCCGAGACCCCGGGCACGACGAGGTCCACCATCGACAGCAGCACGGCCTCGGTGCGCCGGTGCGCCTCGACGAGGACCGCGATCTCGATCTGATCCCGAGGCACCTTGGCCGCTCCGAGCAGCATCGCCGCGTCCTGGACAGCGAGGTCGGGGCGGAGCAGGGCCAGTCTCTCCAACGCCAGTGGACCGAGCCGATCGACTGCGATCGTGCCCTGCACGGGAAGAAGGTCGATGACCTCGTCGATGAGGCGGGCGTCGCTCGGTGGACGACCCGGGCTCAGGACCGTGTTCCCGACGGCAACGATCGGGGAGGACCACTCGCCAAACAGGTCGACGTCGTCGGACCAGGCACCTGTCACCGTCCGCACGGCTTGGGATGTGGTGAGCAGCCAACCGTCGATGCCCAACATCTCGGCAGCTCGGGTCACCCTTTTCTTGCGCGGGGCCAGCAATTCGGGCTGGTCGAGCTCGATCACCGTGCAACCTCCTTCGGAGAAAGCGACAAGAAGCGGGCACTCTCGTCTTCGAGCACCACGGTGACCCCACAGCTGTCCCAGCGAACACCCAACACCGCTCCGGGTTGCAGGACAAGGTCTTCGGGAGTGGCCCAGCCGTCCCGCATGAGCGGTGCCTCGTAGCCCCACCCGAGGCCGACGACCTCCACCCCGGGCGGGAGCGATGCCGCGATCTCCGAGGTCAAGGAGCCCACCCGCAGGGAAGCAACCGCGTGCTCTCCCCGCCCGGGATCGCCTGGCCCCAGTCGTGCCTCGCCGATGAGACCACCCTTGCGCACCGCCACCCTGACACGGCGGTTCGAAACCTGGGGGTAGGAAACGAGGAAGGCGCCATGCAGCGCGCGCAGCATGGCCGCTCGCCCGCTGCGCAGCCCTTCCTCGGCCGCAGCGGTCACGAAGGTGCACAGCTCGCCGAGTGCGGTGACCTCGTCGGACGACTTGGTGAGCATCACGTCGGCCAACAAACGAGTGGCGTCGACGATCGTGCTGCCCGGCGCGGCCGCCTCGATGAGGGAGAGACCTCCCGGCGAAAGGGCATCCGTGCCGATGCGGAGCCCCGAGGCTCCTTCGAGCCAGCGTGAGAGCTCGCTGACGAGCGTCTCGGGATTCCACATCATTCCGTGCACGTGGTCACCTGGAAGGTCCGCCGCGCCGTCGGGGTCCGCCGTCACAATGTGGGGAAGGCCCGAAGCGGGCACGAAGGTAACCGGGATCGGCCATCCGGGCATATGCACGCCGATCCGGGAATGGCCCGCAGCGAACTGACCCGCCGATTCTCCGCCCAGCAGGAGAGCGTCGAACCCCCCGCGTTGCATGGCGGCCTGCAATCGCTCGAGATGCTCCATGAGACCCACTTTCGCGGCGCCATTACGGCGAATTACGGGCGCTAAGAGATCAATAATTGCCATGATCTTGGCAGCGGACCCTACCTGCGTCAAGCGCGCCCAAGGGAGCCCACGCTCCTTCGGCGAGCGACTACGGCTCGAGCCGCGAAGCTAGGTCCCGGACGTGCCGAGTGCGGATCGGCGTAGCTTGCCCGCCGCGCTCCGCGGCAGCAGTTCGGTGAACTCGAACGTCTTGGGGACCTTGTAGGCGGCGACCCGCTGGCGGCAGTGCGCGCGCAGATCGTCGGCCGTCGCTGTCGCACCGCTGCGAAGTTGGACGATGGCGTGGACCCGACTCCCCCACTCGGGATCGGGGACTCCGACCACCGCGCAATCGACGACGTCGCTGTGCTCGGAGAGCGCCGCCTCGACCTCCGCCGGGTAGACGTTGGCCCCGCCCGTGATGATCATGTCGGTGCGGCGGTCGGCCAGAAAGAGGAAGCCGTCTTCGTCGAGCCATCCCAGGTCACCGAGGCTCGAGAAGCCCTCCGCGTTCCTCTTCGCCTTGACCTGCCCCGAGTATTCGAAACTCGTCTCGGTCTGCCCGATCCAGCGGAGGTAGACCTCGCCCACCTCCCCCGGCGGGAGCTCCTTGCCGTCATCGTCGACGACGAGTGCCTCGGTGTTGAACGGGTGGCCGACCGTCCCCGGATGCTCCAGCCACTGCACGCCGTTGGCCATCGCTATCCCTGCGTTCTCCGACGACCCATAGGAGACGAAGAAGTGCGACGGGCCGACCAATTCGATCCACTTGCGAGCCACCCATTCGGGCAGTGGCGCGCCACCGTGGAGGACCGATTCGAGCGACGAGAGATCCCTCTTCTCGACGTCAGGCTCGCGGGCCATGCGCTGGAACATGATGGTGACACCGCAAAACGTGTTGACGCGGTGCCGCTCGATGAGCTGGAGGGCGAGATCAGCGACGAAGCGCTCCATCAGGATGATCTTCTGCGCTCCGAACAGCCCGAACTGCAGCACGTAGAACCCGTTGGCATGGTAGAGGGGCGCCGGCACCAACTGGACCTGTCCGTCATGGTGCCCGAGAAATTGACCGGCCGCGCCCTGGCTCTCTCCGGGGATCGACTCACCGGGTCCGCGCAGGACGATGATTTTCGGCGTCCCCGTCGACCCCGAGGTCGCTATCGCCTTGGCGGGCCGGGGCACCCGATCGGGTACGGGATCCGATGAGTAGTCCGAGGCCTCGAGCACGGAGCTGTGCAACATCGGCGCGCTGGTGACACCTTCCCAATCGCCGATCACGACCGTCGGTCGGGCCACCTCCAACACCCGCTCCCGCTCCCACTCCGGGAGGTCCCAACGGAGGGGCAGGACACAGGCACCGGCCTTCCATGCGCCGTACATGGCCACCACATGGGCCACGGAATTCGGCAAGGCCGTGACCACCGTCGACCCGAGGCCCACGCCGTGGTCTTCGAGGAGCCGTGTGACCCGGTTCGAGGCCTGGTCGAGCTCCCGCCAACTGACGTCGTGCTCGGCCCCATCCTGCGCCACGAAGATGAACGCGCTGTCCTCCGGGCGTTCGGCCGCCATCTGTGAGAGCCGACGACCGTAGGAAACCGGCTTCACGTCGCTCATCGTCGTGCACCTGGCATATGCACGCCGGCGCTACCGGGCGAGGGCCGAGGACGACCACAGGCTGGCTGCCGGCCGCTCGATGAGAGAAAACCCGGCCGCGAGCGCGTCGGCGTTTGCCTGCGCGTGCTCTGCCCGGTAGGGCGGCAGGACCTCGAACGCCGCTTCGGAGAGACGCTCCAGGTCGACGAGACCGGTGGCGGCGGCCAGTGCACCCAGCGCGACCATCGAACCACCGCGGCTGTTCCCCATCTCCGTCGCGACCGCGGTCGCCTCGACCTCGATCACATCGCTCAGCCCGATCTCACCCTTGAAGACCGATCGATCGATCACCACGATCGAACCGGGAATGAGGCGGTCTCGCACGCCGGGCCAATACTCGTGATGCATGACGAGTGCCATCGACGCCCATGCCACGGTCGGCGGCGAACGGAGCGGGTCATCACCGATCACAATGGTGGCATCGGTGTTGCCCCCACGCATCATCCCGCCGTAATCACCGAAAACCATCACTTCCAGGTCGCTCTTGACGGCGGCAACAGCCAACGTGCGCGCCGCAAGTTGCACGCCTTGGCCACCGATCCCGGTGAGAAGAACGGCGTGCTCCATTACGAGATAAATTCCCCGTGAAATGGGCCTTCGAGCAAAATTTTCATCATTATGATCATAGCGCATGAGCACAGCCCACGGTGAAGTGGACCCCCCCTTCAAGCCCGAGCTCACCATCGAGCTTCGGGGTGGCGTGCACCTGGTCACACTCGATCGTCCGGCCTCGTTGAATGCGGTCGACACACCCATGCACCGGGCTCTCGGAGGAGTCCGGCACTTCCTGGGCGACCATGGGGCAGCCGTGTGGCCGGTGCTGACCAGCATGGTGCAGGCGAAGGAGTTCCTCTACACAGGTGATCGCATCCCCGCGAGCGAGGCGGTTCGTATCGGGCTGGCGACGCGGACATTCCCCGACGACACGCTGCTTGCATCGGCTCTGGCCATGGGAGAGCGCCTGGCTCAGCTGCCCCGCCAGGCGCTCGAGTCGACAAAGCGGGCTGTCAACATGCACCTGCGCCGATCCGCCCTCGAGGTGCTCGATTTCGCCTTGGCCGCCGAGGCGCGCTGATGGACCACAGGCCGTTCAGTGCAGTCGATGTCCTTTCCGAGGCGCTCTCGATTTGGCCCGACGATGAGGCGACGGTGGCCCGTAGCGGCCGCCTGACCTACCGACAGCTCGACGAGCTGGCGCAGCGGCACATGCACGCGCTGATCGCGGCGGGAGTGCAACCGGGTGATCGGGTGGGGGTCTCGCTTGTCAACGATCTCCCGATCGTCGCGCTGTTCCATGCCGCCATGCGACTCGGTGTCATCTGGGTGGGCATCAACCGGGCGCTGGCTCCGCCCGAGAAGGCGTACCTCCTCGCCAACAGCCAAGCGGCCTTCTTCGCCGGCGACGAAGCCATGGTCGAAGAGGTGCGTAGGACGCAGGCCGAACACGAGGTGAAGAGATTCCTCACCGTCGATGCTGCTCCGGATTCAGAATGGTCCTCCCTCCTGGCGGACGTGCCGTCGACGGCCCCTCCGATCCCCGACCCCCTCGCCCCGGCCGCCATCGCCTACACAAGTGGGACGACGGGATTCCCGAAAGGGGCCGTGCATTCTCAGCACAATTTGATGGTTCCGGGAAAGATGATCATCCGCGCCCGTGACTTCGGGCCCGACCTCCGGAAGGCCGACTGCTTCCCGCTCACCATTCTCAACATGCAAGTGCTCTCGACGCTTCTCGTCCCCCAGTGCGGGGGGACAGCCATCGTCATGGACCGGGTTGATCCCGTCGGGATCGCGGAATGGATCGCGCAGGAGCACGCCACCGTATGGAACGGCGCTCCTGCGATGCTCTACGGCCTGGCGACCAACGACGAGGTCGCTCCGGAGTCCCTGCAGACGTTGCGCGACGTCTGGAGCGGCGGAAGTCATTGCCCTCAGGCCACCAAGGCCCGGTTCACAAAGAAGTTCGGCCTCTTGGCCTCTTCGACCTACGGCCAGACCGAGGTCCCCACGCTCGTGGCGATCGTGCCGGTCGGACAGCAGATCGACGCGGCGGCGAGCGGCCTCCCACTGCCCCACCTCGCTCTGCACATCGTCGACGACGGCGACGCTGAGGTGCCCCTCGGGACGTCAGGTGAGATCTGCATCGGCCCCTCGGACGATCCCGACGTCTCGTCCCTCTATCACCTGATGCTGGGCTACTGGCGGAACGAGGAGGCCAGTTCCCGTACTCTCCGCGGCGGGATACTGCACACCGGCGATGTGGGGTTCGTCGATGCCGATGGCCATCTCCACGTACAGGATCGCCACCAGTCCCTGATCCTGCGGGGCGGAGCCAACGTGTACCCGGCCGAAGTCGAACGCATCATCAACGAGTTCCCTCACATCGCCGCCAGCTGTGTCGTCGGTGTACCGGACGACCGCCTCGGATCACGCGTGGCGGCCGTGGTCGAGCTCGAGGGTGCCGAGCAGAACGAGGGGGAGTTGGATGCCGAAGCCCTCCGCGCCTACTGCCGCGCCAACCTGGCGCGCTACAAGGTCCCCGAGGTCTTCCTCGTCTCCACGCTGCCACGCAACGCCATGGGCAAGATCATCCTGGGCGACGTGCGGCGATGGGTCGAGGATCTGGATCTGGATCTGGATCTGGATCTGGACGCGCCCCGGGGCGGGGCGGCGGGCTAGTACGACCCCTGGGCCTCGAACATTCGCCGCGGGTTCCCTGTCATCATCTGCGACACCTGCTCTTCGGTGATCCCCTTCGCCAGCATCGCCGGCACAACCTCATCGGTGACGTGCGTCTGCACCCAATCCTTGAGGTGACCCCCGAAGGCCTGGGGCTCCCAGTCGCTGTAACACGTGACGTCATGCGAGAGCACGATGCGGTCGCTGTAGCCCTCGGCGCACAGCGCGGCAAGCGTCGAGATCCGTACGTCCATTTCGGGTAAGCCCATATCAGGGAGGTACAGGCCAAACCGGTCGGCGCCAATGGTCGAGCCGGCATCGAGCAGCGTCCGCAGGTACTCCAGGTCGGTCGAGTCACCGCTATGCCCGATGATGACCCGGGAGAGGTCGACGCCTTCTTCGGCGAAGATCCGTTGCTGATCCAGCCCGTTGCGGGTCTCGACGACGGTGTGCGTGGTGATCGGTACGCCGGTCTCCCGATGCGCCCGGGCTACGGCCCGGAGAATACGCTCAACATTGGGCGTCACTCCGGCGCGGTCCGTTGCAGTCTTGATGACTCCGGCCTTGACCCCGCTACCGGCGATTCCCTCGGTGATATCGCGAATGAACATGTCGGTGAGGATGTCCTCGACCTTGCCATCGACCGTTCGAGCCGGATGGCCATAGAGAAAGAAGAAGGGAAGGTGGTCGTAGGTATAGATACCGGAAGCAACGATGATGTTGATATCCACCTGGTCGTTGATCCGTCGCACCGCGTCGATATCGCGACCGTGCCCTAGTGCGGTGCAATCGACGATGGTGTCGATGCCGTGCTCCTTCACCTCACGTAGCGTTTCGACGACCGAGCGGACGACATGGTCCTTGCCCCCGATCCAACTCAGGTCGGGGTACTCCTTCTCGATTTCGGGCGTGATGTTGAGGATGTGCTCGTGCATGAGCGTCTGACCGAGGGTCTCGGTATCAACGTCCCCCCGCACAGTTGCAACCTTGGGCATCGTTCTCTCCTCCGTCCGGTCAGCCGACGATCATCGGCACTGTCCGCCAACCCCATTGGAAGCTGGACGGGGGGCGTTCGGCGTGATCGACGTCGATCTCGTACTCTGGGACTCTCGCCAGCAGCTCTTCGAGCAGGATCCGACCCTCCAGCCGCGCGACGTGGTTCCCAATGCAGAAGCCCTGGCCTTGTCCAAATGCCAGATGGCGCCTGATCGGTCTGTCCCACACGAAGCGATCAGGGTCCTCGAACTCACGTTCATCACGATTACCCGCCATGAGGAGTGGGAAAATTCGGTGGCCGACACCGAGTTCCTGCCCGGCAATGACGATGGGCTTCTTGACCGTCCTCGTGAACCACTGCGCCGGTGCACAGAACCGCAGCATCTCCTCGAAGGCCGTCGCGCAGTTGGTGGGGTCCGCCGCCACCTGACGCCGTTGATCCGGATCGCGCCAGAGCTCCATGAGGCCATGCGCCACCACCTTGGGCAGCGTTTCCGCGCCACCGAAGAGGATGGTGGCGAGCACCGATCCGCTGATCTCCTCGTCGGTCAGCGCCCGACCGTTCAGACGGAAGGTCAACAACCCGTCGACCAGTGGATAGCGGCCGTCCGCTCCTGCGGCGCGCCGTTTCCGGACCACGTCGGTCACCAGATCAGTGAGCTGCCCGTACGCCACTCCTTGGGCCGCCACATCCTGGACGCTGGGGTCGCAGACCAACACTGCGTCGCGGACCATCTCGGCATCTGAGAGCGGGATACCGAACATGTGGCACATGGTCCCCGCGGCGACGATGCCCCCGTACTCACTGGTCACATTGAAACGCCCGCGTGGGATGAGCTCGTCGAGTCTGGCCCGGGCCATGGAGCGGATGAGCTCTTCCAGGCGCAGCACGGCGCTACGGCGGAGGGGCGGGCCCACGGCCTGTCGAAGCTCTTCGTGCACCGGAGATTCGGTGTACGACAGCACCGTGAGTGGGTCATAGCTCGCCTCGGGTACGACGCCGCCGTTCGAGACGCGTAGCTGCTCGCGGAACATCATGGTGCCCTCGGTGGAGGTGATGTGCCCTTCGGTGTCGTTGAGGATGGTCCAGACGTCCTCGAAACGCGAGATGGCCCAGGCCTCGTACTCGTCGATGAAGTAGGCCGGAAACTCGTCACGCAGCACCTTGTAGAACGGGAGCGGGTCCGCCATCACGTCCGGAGCGAAGGGGTCGTAGTGGAACGTCTCCACCGAAGCCGGCGTCACGCGGCGCCTTCCGAACCCTCGGCGATGGCCAGTGCCCGCTTCGGGCATGACCGCACCGCAGCTTCCACCTGGGCCCAGTGCTCCCGGGGAGGCTCGTAGTTGAGGACGATCAAATTGTCATCGCCGTCAAGCTCGAAGACGTCCGGAGCGTCGATGACGCATTGACCGTTGCCCTCGCAGCGTGCGAAGTCCACCTCTATCCTCATGGCTGTCCTCCGAAACGTTCGACGTGCCGAGACCAGGCAGACGGATTGATCAGATGCCGTGGACGCCCGCCGCGCAGTGCCTCGAGGAGGAGACGGACCGGCGTCACCGACGACGCCCGGAAGACCTCCGACGCGTTTCCGCCCACGTGCGGCGTCAAGATCACATTGTCCAGATCAAAGAGAGGATGCCCCGGCGGCAGCGGCTCGGGCTCCGTCACATCCAGCGCTGCCCCGGCGATGGTGCGGTCCCGCAGCGCGACCAGAAGGGCATCGGGATCGACGACTCCGCCGCGAGCCGTATTGACCAGGTAGGCACTGTCCTTCATGATCGCCAATTCCCTCGCTCCGATCAGCGCGGCAGTCTGCGCGTTGAAGGGCGTGTTGACCGACACGAAATCCCCGGCGGCCAGGGCCTCGTCGAGGTCCTCGACAAGGGTGACACCCAAGCGTTCGGCCTCGATCGAATCGAAGAAGGGATCGAACGCCACCACGTGCATGCCGAAGCCCTGTCGACAGATCTGGGCGATGGTGCGCCCGATGAACCCGAAACCGATAATGGTGAGCGTTTTTCCCCTGAGCAACGAGAGCCGGGGTGGTGTCTGCATCACCCTCATCGCATCGACCTTCTTCGTCTCGTGGGCGACGCGGTCGGTATCCGCGATACGTCGGCACAAGGCCAACATCAACCCGACGGCATGTTCGGCCACCGCGGGAGCATTGGCGCCGGCTGCATTGATGACGAGGATTCCCCGCTCGGTGGCGGCATTCACGTCGATCTTGTCCGTACCCGCGGCGCTGATGAAGACGACCTCGAGCAGGGNNGCCTGGTCACGTTGCGCGAAGCGGTCCGTACCGCCGAGCCCGATGGCACGCTCGGCCTCGTCGAGGCCGTAGATCACTTCGATGTCCTCGGCGCTCTCCAACAACGCGTCAGCGTCGGGGTGGAGCAAAAACGTGGGGATGAGAACCTTCTTGCGCAGCGCCATGCTCACGCACCCTTGGCGTTCGACATCGATCTGAGATCCTTGAGGACGGCAGCATCGGCGCCGATGCCGGCTCGTATATAGCCGACATCGGCGCCGAGCGACACGAACGTGACCCCTCGCCGCAGGAGATCCTTGGCATGGTCGGCCCCGGAGCTGACCGTTCCCACGAACACTCCCGCCTTGTCTGCCGCGGCAACGATCTTGTCCAATGCCGCGAGTACGTCGGGATGCCTCCCGGTCCAGTCCAGCGGCAAACCGAGGGAGAGGCCCAGATCGACCGGGCCGACGAACAAGCCGTCGACTCCGGGCACCGCCGCGATCTCATCCACGCGTTCCAATGCCTCTTCGGTCTCGATCATGACCAGCAGCACGGCGTCCTCGTTGGCCGCGGCCGTCGAGACAAACCCGCCCCGGGTCGGCCCCATGGACCTCATGCCCTCGGGTGGGTAGCGCAGGGCCGATGCGGCCAGCGCCGCCTCCTCTGGCGTGTTGACCATCGGCACGATGACCCCGGCCGCACCGACGTCGAGCGCTCGCATGATCGTCGCCGCATCTGTCCAGGGGATGCGGACGACGGCCGACGTGTTGCCGAGAGCCAGAGCCTGAATGACTCTGATCAAGTCGGCATTCGTCACACTGCCGTGTTGGGTGTCGACGATGACCCAATCGAAGCCCGCGGCGCCCATGAGCTCGGCCGAGATGCTGTCCGCCATCGTCGACCATCCACCGAACGAGGGGCGGCCATCCGCCAATGCCGCGCGAATGCCATTCATGATGACTCCTCGCCCACGGTGATGACCTCGGCCGGACAGGCGCGCACGGCTTCGCGCACCCGTTCGTGGACCAGAGGCGGAGGCGACCCGTCGAGAAGGATGACGACACCCCCTTCGTCCTGGGAGAACACCTCAGGGCAGGCGATCACGCACGCACCACTCCCGATGCACTTGTCGGCATTTACCTCTACCCGCATGGGATTGTCCCTTCTTCGTGCACGAACCGTCGGGCGGCCACGGCTATCACCCGTAGGGTGTGCTCGCCGTGCCCGATCCCCCGCCGGGAGATTGGACCCCTGCACCTTGACGAGCGGTCGCGAGCTCTTGTGCGGCGATCGTCGCCAGCATGACCGAATCGGCCCCGAGTGACACCAGCCGGCTCCCACGGCCCACCCAGCGCAACGCGTCGGCTGCGTTCAGCGAGTGCCCTCCCATGACCCGACCGAATTCGGCACAGGCTGCCCGTATCCGCTCCACCGGTTCGGCGAGCTGGTCGGTCGAAAAGGCCAACATGGGGTCGAGGCCGAGCCCGATGGAGAGATCGGCGGGACCGATGTACACGCCTTCGATCCCCGGAACGGCGCAGATGTCGCGGACGTTGTCCAGGCCCTGCGAGGTCTCGATCATCACGAACAGGCTCACTCGTCGCGCAAGGGCATCGAGGTCCAGACCGAGGTCGCTCCGGAACGGACCGAAGCTGCGCACGCCGTCGGGTGGGTAGCGGCACGCCGAAACGGCCGCTCTGGCCTCGTCTGCCGTGCTCACCATGGGCACGATGATCCCGTCTGCGCCCGCGTCGAGAAGACGTCCGATGAGCGCCGGGTCGTTCTTGGAGACGCGCACGATCACTCCGTAAGGTGCAGCCACGAGCCGCCGCACGAGCACTGCCGCCTGGGCTTCGCTCACCGCCGTATGTTGGGTGTCGATGCCGACGTAGTCGTAGCCCAGCCGCCCGAACATGGCGATGGTCGCCTCCGAGTCAGTGGTTACCCACCCACCGAACGCCGGTTGGTCTGCACTCCACTTCGCGGCCAAAGAAGCATGCGGCATCCGTCTAACCCCCCGTTCGAGCGCCAAGGCTCGTCATGTGACCCGAGTAGTACTCGTCGCGGACAACGCTATGCGCCGGAATCAGCCAGGACTCGTCCAGGTCCTCCAGCCGATCCACCCCCATGAGGGTCATGGTGCGTGCGATCTCCTCCCTGAGGATGTTGAGGACATGCGCGACGCCGGCCGGGCCGCGTGCACCGAGGCCGTAGAGATAGGGACGGCCGATGCAGACGGCCTTCGCACCCAGGCACANNCCTTTGACATAGACCGGCCCGTCCCACTGCTCGCGCATCCAGGCGAAGTCGTCCCAGACCAGTTCGGGCCGCATCCACTTGTACTGGGCCTGGACCGAGCGCACCGCGGCCCGCGCACCCCCCGCGTCGACCAGGTTGCGGGCCGACATCCTTTGGTAGCGCAAAAAGCCGTACCACCACTTCGGCCGGATGGCTGCACTGGCGATACGAGCCGGGGTCAGCACTGGTGGAGTCCCCATCCCCCGCTTGCGCTCGCTCTCCCTGTTCCCATGTATCGGAACATCCACGGTCACGAACAGCGCCCGGTAGCCCGATCGCTTCGCCCGGTCGAGGAATGACTCCGTCAAGGCGCGGGCGCCCGTCGCCTCGTCGGCCCATGGATACAGCTGGTAGAAGTGGTCCTCCCTGGTCGCCGCGCCAACCTCTTCGATGGAATAGGTGGCGGCCGTGCTCAAGATGGCCCGGGTCCCTACCCCTTCGGCGGCCTGCGCGGCACCAACTTCGCCCGTCCAGTGGGAGATGCCGGTCAAGCCGGTCGGTGCCAGCAGGACCGGCATCGACANNGCCTCCCGGTTGGCCTTGAGCGTTCCCAGGTCCTCCGCACCACTGTCCACGTAGGCCCAGACCATGCTCGGCACGGCACGCTTGGCCAACTGCCGGTAGTCCTCGACCGTGATCGGTCCGGCGCGAGACGTGAGCTTGTACTGGAAGACGGTCATGCTGAGCTCTCCCCGGTCAGGATGGCCCGACTCATTTCATGGCGAGCGGGCTCACCGGAGACCCCACTCCACCGACCACGCGCAAGGGGGGCGCCGCCAAGAAGAACTCCCAGACGCCGTCGGAGGCGCAATCAGCCGCGAGCTCCTCGAGGTCGAGGATCTCACCCAACATCATTCCGAAGTCCCGGATCAGCACGCAGTGCAGCGGCAGCACGCCGGTGCCCTCCGCTGATGGCTGGACCTCGATACACCAGTTGTCCGAGACGACGGCCGCGATCTCCTTGTCATGGAGCCACTCGGCACAGGCAAGCCCCAGTCCGGGGTTGCCCGCCATCCAGTTCTCCCAGCCGTCGACCAGGGCCTTGCGCCGCCAACCCGTGCGTACCGCCAAGATGTCGCCCGGGGAGACAGCGACGCCTTGCGCAGCCAGGACCGCGTCCAGCTCGTCGGGGTCGATGCCCTCACCCGACTGCAGCCATTCGACGCCCCTGGCGCGCGCCACGTCAACCAGCACCCCACGACCCACGATGCCGGGAAGCGCGTTGTCGATCGCATTGCGGGATGCCCCGCCCAACGCCATGACCGAGTGCACCGACACGTTGTTGTAGAAGAGGTCGTCGTAGCCGACGTGCGCCAGGCTGTCCCACTGGGTCGCACCCTGCAGGGGCATGGAGATGAAGTCGTCCGAGATGTTGACCCCGCCGAGGTTGAGGTCGTCGGTCGGCATGACGGTCATGAAGTGCAGTGGGTTGCATCGGCCCCCGAGCCCGGACTGGGGGCCATTGGCCCCGAGCGGAATGCTGAGCTCGAAGACCTTCCCGGTGCGCACACATCGAGTGGCCTCGACGATCCGCTCCGGGGTGATGAAGTTCAGGGTCCCCCGCTGATCCTCCGCGCCCCATCTTCCCCAGTTGGAGAGACGGTCACCAATGACCTTGAAATTATCCACACAACCCCCCTCGACGTTACTGTTCAAAGTTAGTAATCACTGGGTAGTCAGTCAACCGGCGAGGTAGACCGCGGCGGGGCCGCGCAGCTGGAAATTCGGCCCGTAGTCCACTTCCCGTGCCACCTCGAATTCAGGCAGGAGGTCGAGCAATCGGTCGAGCCAGACCTGGACTTCGAGACGCGCCAGGTTGAGGCCGATGCAACTGTGGAGCCCGAAGCCGAATCCGAGGTGTTGGCGGGGCGGACGGGTGATGTCGAAGGCCGAGCCGTTGTCCCATCTCTGCGGATCGCGGTTCGCCGCACCCTGCAAGGGCATCACCACCGCTCCCGGCGAGAGTCGGAGCCCGGCCAGCTCGACCTCGGCCCGCACGTCGCGATCGATGAATTGGGTGATCGTCTGCCAACGGTGCACTTCTTCGATCGTGGGGAGGACCAGGGATCGATCCGCGGCCAACATTCTGCGCTGGTCCGGGTGCGCGGCCAGGGAAACCAGCGTGTGCGCCATGAGCTTGGCCGTGGTCTCGTTGCCGGCGAAGACGAGCTGCGTGTTGCTCGCGATGATCTCGACCTCGCTCATCCCGGTCTGGGCGAACGGAGCGGCCACCATCTTCCCGATGAGGTCGTCCGTGGGGTTGCGCCGTCGATCCTTCACCTGTTCGGCGATGTAGGCGTTGAGCTCCGACGTGGCCCGGCGACCCGCCATCACCGTTTCCATACCCTTCTCCGACGGGTCGAGCGCCCCCTCGGTGGTGGTACCCATCGCATCGCTCCAGGCGCTGAACTGCGCAAACATCGTCGCGTCGATCCCCAGCATGTTGGCGATGACCAAGGTGGGGATGCTGCGGGTCAGCTCTGCCACGGCGTCGATCGTCTCGCCCGACCGGATGCGATCCACGAAGGGGTCGAGCTGATCGGCCACCACGCGTTCGACCAGCTCCCTCCGGCTCTCGAGGTTGCCGCGCTGGAAGTCCTCCGCCCAAATCCCCCGCATGGCGTTGTGACGTTCGGGCTCGTCGATGGTCTCCATGGTGGTGCCGCCGAAGAAGTCGACGAACGCATCACTGGCCCCCTGCGCGTAGTGACCGCTGTCACCCAGTACGCGTGACACAAGCGGGTACGCCGTCACCATCCAGCGGTCCAAGAGCTCGTTGTACACGATCGGACCGGCACGTCGAATCTCTTCGAGCACGGGGTACGGGTCCTGATTGAAGCCGTCCTCGTGGAAGCTGGCGTTCACGACGGGCGTCGTGTCCGAACTCTTCATCTGATCCCCCTTGGCGAGACGGTTGACGCTTACTTGACGTAGCCGCCGAGTGGCGTATGGACGATGGCTCCGATCGGGCCGACCACCTCGAGCAGTTCGGGGCTCGGAGATCCGAGCAGCGTGAAGCTGACCGGCGTCACCAGGGCCATGAACCGAGCGGCGAACTTCTCACCGAAGTTCTTCATGTGCTCCAGTGCGGCATCGGAGTCGTCGTAACGCTCGTACACGCTGATCGAGTTCTCGCGGGAGAAGATCTGATACGCGCGCGAGCCGGGCTCGGTCTTCTGCGTCTCCTCGACCATCTCGGGCACGAGCGCCTCGAGGGCCTGACGGTTCTCCGGCTTCACCTCGAGCTCGAAGAGCCAGGCAACTTCATTCTCCGTGGACATGGTCCAACTCCTCCCGCTCAGACGTCGGTGCGAGGGGGCGTCGCGTGGCAGAGCTCCCGACGTTCGGGCCGGTGGGGTCGATGTCGACATCGATCGCCGTCGTCGGATCGGTCACCTAGCCACCCCCGTTCCACACTCCTGCGCCTGTCTCTCTCACGCCGTGCATGGGTCCCGCCCACCCAGGACGGGGGGACGGGAGATCGAAGTGGGCACCCCTTTGCACGCCCGCCCCATCTTGGTTGACCATCTCTATCTTTGCAACAGGAGTCGAACCGCCGGGGAACTACAGGGACTCACCACCGTCAATGAAGATCTCCTGGCCCGTGACGAAGGCGGCGGCGTCGCTGACCAGATAGAGCGCCAGGGCCCCCAACTCGGAGAACGCACCGTCACGGTGCATGGGAATCCGCTTCATCATCCACTCCCGGGACTTGGGAATCTCATGCAAATCGGCGGACATGGTGGTGTGGAACTGCCCGGGCGCGATCGCATTGACGGTGACGTTGTACCCCGCCCATTCATGAGCCAGGCTTCGCGTGAGAGCCGCCAAGGCGCCTTTCGCCATTTCGTAGGGAGCGCAGAACGGCACGACCCGGGAGCGAGCGGCACTGGTGATGTTGAGGACACGGCCCCATCGATTCTCGAGCATCCCCGGCCCCAGCTCGCGCAGCGCGAAGAAGCTCGCGCTCACATGCGTGTTGAGCGTGGAGTACCACTCGTCATCGGACAGCGGGCCCGCACTCGTCCACTTGCCCTTCATCGTCGAGCCGGGTAAGGGAACCAACGGCTTGTAGATGAGGTTTCCGGCGTTGTTCACGAGAATATCGACCCGGCCGAATGCCTCCAGCGCGGCCGCCGCCATCGATTGCACGTCGTGCGGATTGCTCACGTCGGCCACGACAGCCAGGCCTTTGGCTCCCAGCGCTGCAATCTCGTGCTGGACGGCGCCGACCTGATCCTCACTGCGTGAGGCCACGACGACATTGGCACCCGCGCCGGCGAAGACGAGCGCGAGCACCCGCCCGATGCCCCTCCCCCCACCCGTGATCAGGGCCGTTCGTCCGTCGAGACGAGTGGGCGGGACGGCGAGCGATTCCGGTGCCGATTCCTCGATCATTCCCGCCGTGTCACTCGGGCGTGGCGACGTCTGCGGCACGCAAGGGGAAGAGGGTGGCAAAGCCGTGTGTGCTGATGCGGTTGAACAAGATGTCCGACAAGGCATCGGAGTCGACGGGCAGCCGAAGGGCCGGCTGCACATGGCGGACGAGAAAGGAGATGTCGTACTCGTCGCACATTCCTGCTGCTCCATGTAACTGTTGTGAAAGGCGGAGCACGGGCTGCGCCACCTCTTGGGCTTGGAGGCGGGCGGCGAGCGCGTCGGTGAAGGAGTTGCTGGGATCGGCAGACAAACGCCACAGGGTGAAGTGGATGAGCTCCCTCAGTCCGTCGACGGCCACGGTGGCGTCGGCCACTTGGAACCGGACGGACTGGAGGTCCGAGAGTGGGCGGCCAAATTGCACCCTGCCCTTGACGTGATCGACGGCCAACTCGAGCGCGTACTCGCTCACCCCGAGCAGATACGAGGCCCACAAGACGCACAGGAGCTCGACCTCTCCCACGGGGGTCGACCCGGGGTCTCCCCGGCGCGCCATGTCCGTCGTGAAGGGGGCGAGCCGACTCCCGAGGCGCGCCGTCGCTGGTGTGGCTTCGGAGGCCCCTCCCTCGAGGTCGTGGAGCACCCAGTTGCCGAAGAGATCGCCGTGGTCCACCCGGAGCGGGGCAGCCGAGGCCAAGGCCACGGGGACGCCGTCCTCGGGTCGGGCCGCCACGTACGCCACCACCGGGAAGGGGATGATGTAGCGACCGGCGACGCGCACGAGTTCGGCCGCCATGATGGACGAGTCAAGATCGGCCCGAGGATCGAGATCGGGCACGCCGAGAGCGTCGAGGACGACCTTGATCTCCCGCAGGCGCAGGGCGGGGTCCACCTCGGCGCGGCGCGCCAACTCGACACCACCAGCGCCCGAAAAGGCACGGTCCGCCGCGGCAGCGAACTGCGTTGCGACGTCAGGAAGCGCGAGATCCACTGGCTCTTCCCAATACCGAACGGGCCACGGTCTCGCGCTGGACTTCGATGGCTCCGGCTGCGACCGTCGACGCCTGGGCGTAGCGCCAGTGATCCTCCATGGCGCCATAGAACGGCGCGTCGGCTCCGGCCCCTTCGAGGGTCCGATGCCCCAGTACCTGCATGAGGGTCTCGGCCACCTCCTGGTCGCACTGGGTGACCGCCACCCGGGCCACGCTGGCCAAGGTGTTCGACGTGGCATCTCCCCGGACCTGGGCCGCCACGCAGCGATAAGCCAGCAGCCGGGCCGTACGCACCTTGATCAGCGCCTTGTTCCAACGCGTGCGGAGTGCGGGGGGCAACGTGTCCCACGTGCCTTCGAGCGAACGCGACAAAAGGGAGAGCAAACGATCGCAGCGGGCATAGCGGGCGATGCCCACTCGCTCGTAGGACAGCGTGCGCCGAATGACCTTGGACCCCCCTCCGACCCCACCGAGGATCTCATCGGCGGACGCCCAGACGTTGTCGAAGAAGCACTCGTTGAGATGGTGCCGCCCCAACATGGATCGGATAGGCCGTACCTCGATGCCCTCCCGGTCCATCGGGATCAAGAAGATCGTGATGCCGCCCGGCTCGTCGCCGGTCTCCGGCACCCGGGCAGCCAAGAAGCAATAGCCCGCCATCTCCGCATACGAGGTCCAGATCTTCTGCCCCGAGATGCGCCACCCGTCGCCTTCTGGAATGGCCCGGGTTGACAGAGCGAAGAGGTCAGACCCGGCATCGGGCTCGCTGAACCCCTGACACCAGATACGTTCGCCGGCGGCGATCGGAGGCAGGTGGACCGCCTTCTGGTGCTCCGTCCCGAACTCCATGATGGAGGGACCGACCCAATTGAGCCCCATGTACTGGGCGCCCCGGGGCTCGTGATGAGCCCACATCTCTTCGCGCACCACCGTCTGGTCCCACAACGAACCGGCTTGGCCGCCGAACTCTTCGGGCCACGACAGCGTCAAAAGTCCCCTGGCCGCCAACTCCTTGCAGAAGCGCTGGGTGATCGCCAGGTCCTCGGGATCATCGGTGAACGCGCCCAAGAACCCCGGAGGCATCCGCTCATGGATCAATTCCCGCAGGAGGGACCGAAGCTGATTACCTTCCTCGCCGAACTCGTAGTCCAAGGTATTTCCTCTTGCTCAATCGGATGCCGCTTCCCACCAAGAACGTTGACGATATCCGCCCCTACACCTCGTTCTTCCGAGGTTGTAAGTTAAATGATAGCATCATTAAGGGACCGGGCAAGCGTGCCAGAAGGTCACGGACCAGGGAGAATGGTGTGTCCGCCAGACGGGGAACTCTCACCTGCTGGAAGCGCCCCCTCCCCGGCTCGCGGCGCTGGCCCCTCTCCAAGCTGCCTCTTGCTTATAATAGTTATAGACACACGAGATGACGCAATCTGTCCTTGTGGTGACGGCGGGCGGCGCTGCCGCTGAGGAGCGCGCTGTGGAGATAGAGAGCCTCATTTCCGCCGGCGCCGGTCACCTGACGGATCTCGCCCGCCCCCGCCAGGAGTCGAAGAGGGGGTGACGCTCCTCGTCGGCCCGATTCTCCAGCGGGCAGCCGATCTCTGCCCACGGAGCATCGCGGCCTCGCTCGACCAGGAGTCGGTGACGTTCGCCGACGCCCATCGCGGCGCCAACAGGGTCGCCCGCGTGCTCAACGGCATCGGCATTGCTCCGGGCGACCGCATCGCTTCATGGACCGATATCTCGCTCGGCTCCCTCGAGGTCTTCTTCGCCGCGGCGCGTCTGGGCGCCGCCTTCGCCCCCCTGAATCCGGCGTATTCGCTTTGCGAGGCGCGCGATGCGATCACCTACCTTCGTCCTCGGCTCCTCATCTGCGATCCCGTGCATGTCGACGACGCGGCGGAGGTCGCCCGAGAACTGGACATCCCTCTCGCCGTGACGGGAGCCCGGGGAGCGAAGGTGCCCGGCCTCGACCTTGACGCGGAAACCCAGAGGGCGTCGGGCGACAACCTCGATCAGCCCGAGCCCGCGGCTGATCGGGTGCACGTCATCTTCTTGACGAGCGGCAGCACCGGTCGACCCAAGGGCGTCCTCTTGTCGCACTACGCCAGCTGGATGCGCGCCGTTCCCCTGGGCGGTGCGACGCGGCTGGTGGCACCCGGCGGTGGAGGCGACCTCTGCCCCTTCCCCCTCTTCCACATGGCCGGTTGGAACGCCGTGCTCTGCGCGTGGGCGCTCCTGCGCCCCATCCACCTGGTCAGTGAGCCCAGCGGCGAGCGGCTGGTGGCGATGGCGGAGCAGTGGCGTCCCTCGACCCTCTACTGCATACCCGCCCTCTGGCGCCGCATGTTCGACTGGATGCCGGGGCACGACCTGTCGAGCCTGCGGTATGCCATCACCGGCACCTCGCTCATATCCGAGGAACTTCTGCGCGATATCAAGGAGCGGCTGCCGGGCACGGAAACCACCATCAGCTACGGCTCGACCGAAATGGGAATCGTCACGACCCTCGGTGATCAGGACCTCTTCCGCAAGCTGGGCAGTATCGGTCGACCGAATCCGGGCTTCGACGCCGCGATCATCGATGGCGAGCTCTGCCTGTCGGGCGAGACCGTCATGTCGGGCTACTTCGACCTGCCCGATGAGACCGCGGCCGTCTTCGACGACGGCTGGTACAAGTCAGGCGACCTGGCCGTGATGGATGACGAGGGATATCTCACGATCACCGGGCGGCGCCGCGAGATCATTCGCTCCGGCGGTGAGACGATCGCCCCAGGCGAGGTTGAGGCAGCGCTGGCGGGGTTTCCGGGCGTGCGCGACGTCGGGGTGGTCGGGTTGCCCGACGATTCGTGGGGCGAAGTGGTGTGTGCCGTCCTGGTGCTCGACCCGGGTACGCCGACCCCGAGCGTAGAGAGCATCAGGGCCTACGTCGGGACCCGCCTGGCCAATTTCAAGCATCCACGCGCGGTGGCGTGTGTCGACGCGTTGCCCCGCACGGCGGCGACCGGACAGATTCAGCGCAGCCATCTGCGCGCCACCTTGCTGGCCGGGGCCGACGGGACATAGCGCCGCGGCGCCCGCCGGTCCGCACCTCACGTTCCCTCGAACGACCCCCCAGGCACAGGGCCGAGTGGGAGGACGGTATGGGTGATCGGTGCACCCTCGAGCCAACGTTGCACGTGCCGCGCTGTCATCTTGGCCACGTTCCACGGATAACTGACCGTGGCCGTCGCATCGTGCGAAGAGATGACCGTGCGGGGGGCACTCCACAGCGGGCTGGTCTCAGGGAGCGGTTCTTCGGGCAGAACGTCCAGCCAGGCTCCGCCGAGCTCACCCGAGTCGAGGGCAGCCAGGAGGGCATCGTGGTCGATCAGCCCCCCGCGCCCGACGTTGACCAGCAGGGCTCCCGACTTGAGCACACCGAATTCCTCCGGACCGAGCGGCTCGGTGTCATCGCTCAAGGCCGCAGCGAGGAGAAGGACGTCGGTCTCGGGGAACACGGTCAGGATCTCCCGGGGCCCGACGACACTGGTGGCACCGGGTGGACACCCCAACTCCGGCCGTTTGCGAACACACGTCACTTCCAGTCCGAGCGCGGCTGCCATGCGACAGAGGCGGGTGCCAATCTCCCCGGCTCCGAGAATGGTGGCACGTCGCCCGGACAATTCGCTGGTCGTAAAGCGCTCCCATTGCCGGCGTTGCTGCGCCGCGAAGCGCTCCGGCGCGCGCCGGGCCAGGCTCAAGGCGGCCATCACCGCGAATTCCGCCACGCCGTCGGCACCGGCACCGGCGGCCGAGACCAAACCGATGCCGGCCGCGCCCAACTCCGCCAGGGGCGCTCCTTCGTAGCCGGCGCCGTAGTACTGGACCCACCGCAGCGCCGGTGCGGACCCGACCAGTCCAAGAACCTGCTGGGGAAACCCGACCAACACGTGGGCCACCGCAAGGGGCTCCACCCACTCCGCCGCGATCTCCGCCGGCGCGAACGTGTCGTTCCAGGGCACGGGAGCATGCGAGACCGTCACGCCATCGGGCATCACACCCCGCATGCGCTCCACCACGGGTGGTGGGATCAAGGCGGTAGCCACGATGACGTGAATGGGCTCCACGGTCGTCCCGTCACCCATCGCGCGTCTCCCCGCCCTTGTCGCGGGGCGCCACGTTCCCTTGCCACGAAGGCGGCCGTTTCTCCACAAATGCCCGTGGCCCTTCCCGCGCGTCGGCGCTCGCCCCGACGGCCGAAGCCAGCGGCGCAACGAACCGATAGGAATCCTCCAGACCCTGTCGCAGGCCGAAATGGACGGTCTGGGTGATCGCATCGATCGCCATGGGTGCGCACGCCAACACCATGTCGGCGATCTCACGTGCCCGGGGGAGGAGGTCCTCCGGGGAGACCAACTCTTGGACCAGACAACAGTGGTAGGCGCGAGCGGCGTCGATACGTGCTCCGGTCAGTTGCAGGTAGAGCGCCTCGCCCGGCGGGATGAGCCGCGAGAGCATGTGCAGGCCGAATCCGGCCAGCGTGCCCGAGCGCGGCTCGGGCAGGCCGAAACTCGAACGGGGCGTGGCGATCCGGATGTCACAGCGCAGCGCCCACTCCAGACCGCCGCCGACGCAGAAGCCGTCGATCGCGGCGATGAGCGGCTTCCCGATGGCCGGGGGCTCGGCCGCCTCGGTCACGGTCACGGCGTGACCCTCTTGTGGGTGCCAGAACGATTGCCGCATGTCGGAGCCCACGGAGAAGGCCCGCCCCCCGGTCCCCGTCACGATCGCGACACGCAACGAGGGATCCGACGCAAACGTGCGCAGAACCTCCCACAGCCTGGTGTAGGCGGCATCATCAAGTGCGTTCAGGCTGTCAGGGCGATCGATCGTGACGAGGGCGACCTGGCCGTCCACGTCGTAATGGATCTGTTCGGCGGGGTCCACGGCGGGCTAGGTCAGCGGTCCGGAGGGCGCCCGGCGCTCACCCGGATACATCGGGTTGCACCTGCCGTACGGCCAATGCGGTGAGCGCCCGCCGTTGGATCTGGCCGGTCGTTCCGGTGCGCGGCACCTCGTCGATCCGGACCACGCGTCGCGGATGCTTGTAGGACGTCAGCTTTCCCTCGCAGAACTGCCGCAGGTCTTCCACCGCGACGGTGTGGCCGGGGCGGACGACGACGAATGCCGTGACCACTTCCCCCCAGTGCTCGTCGGGGACACCGGCCACTGCGACATCGAGAATGGCCGGATGGCCCTCGAGGACAGCGTCCACTTCGACCGGAGCCACCCACTCCCCACCCGTGCGGATCATCTCTTTCGTCCGTCCAACGATGTACAAGAATCCCTCGTCGTCCTGCTCGGCCAGCTCGCCCGTAGAGAACCACCCGTCTCGAAAGGCCTCGTTGGTTGCCTCCGGGTTGCGGAAGTAGCCGCTCGCCAGGTGGCCGCTCCGCACGGCCAGCTCGCCCTCGTCGAGTCGCACGCGCACCGTCGGGCCGGGCGGGCCGACCGATCCGTGCTTGCGCAGGACGTCCTGCGGCCACATGCGGGAGACCAGACCGGCTTCGGTCGACCCGTAGGTGATCGTCGTCGTGGTCCACGGGAACGTCTCGCGGATCTCGGCGAGCAACGCCGGGGTCGTGGCTGACGTGCCCGTATCGGCCTGACCCACGCAGGACAGGTCCCACGCGCGGCGATCCATGTCCAGGACCCGCCGCCACACGGCCGGGATGCAGTAGAGCCGGTAGCCCCGGTACCGGTCAACCGCGCCGAGAATCTGCTCGGTGTTGCCCCCGTCGACATAGACGACGGTCTCACTGGACACCCACGCCTCGAGGGTCGAGGCCCAGCCCGCCATATGGAACTGGGGGAACATGCAAATGGTGGCGCCTCGAGGCCAGGTCGACATGCCGCCGAGCATGGATCGGATGACCTCTGTCCGGTGGGACAGCACCACGCCCTTGGACCGTCCTGTCGTCCCGCTCGTGAAGAAGATCATGTGCGCGTCGTCTTCGTCCACCCCCCATCGGCCCGAAGAGCCATTGGCGCGTTGCGCCAGCAGGTCACCGAGGGTGACGTCGCCCGGATGCCCATCGTCCGAGATGACGAGTGACGCATCCGCCAATTCGAAGAGAGGCTTTGCCTCGTCGTCCCCGAAACTCGGATTCAACGGGACGAGGACCGCCCCGAGATGGGCCGTGGCGAAGTAGAGCGGGACGGCGTCGACAGTGTTATAGCCCCACCAGACGATCCGATCGCCGCGGCCAATTCCCTTCTCCGAGAGCACCACCGCCAGATGATCGGCCGCCGTGGCGACCTCGGCGTACGTCAGTTCCCGGCCTTCGTGGGCTACGGCGACCACGCCGGGCGTGCGTGCCGCGGCCGCATTGATAATCTCACCGACCAACAGCCGCTGCACCGCTTAGTCCTTCAGCTCGATGGCGATCTCCCGATAGCGCTTCTTTCCGATGTTGCGGGCCGTCTCGATGCCGCCCTTTTCGATCCAGAAGTAGTCACCCGGGTTGACGTCCACCTCGACGTACTGGTTGTACAGCCCGGCTGAATCCTCCTGCGGAACGCCCGCGATCTTGTCGCCCTCGAGCACGACGAGGATGTAGTCCATGGTGTGCTCGTGAATGTCCGACTCCTCGCCGGGCGCCAGGTCCATCTCCCAGATCTTCACTCGATCGTTTTCCAGGAGGACGCGTGTCGCGATGCCGCCCAGCTTCCGTTCAGTTTCAGCCATGTTGGCTCCTTTTCGTCGCTCATTTCGTCCGCACTACTTGATCGTCATCCCCGCATCGACGGGGAACGTGACGCCCGTGACGTAGCGGGCCTCGTCGGAAGCCAAAAACAGCACCGCGTTTGAGATATCCCGCGGCTCGACCCAGGGAATTGGCAGGGCGTTCATCGACGACATGACCGGGATCACATCCTCCCGGGTGGGATGCTCGGCGTCCGGCACCATCTGCCGGTACAGCGTCTCGTTCTGGATCATGAGCGTGTCCACCCCCGTCGGATGCACGCTGTTGACCCGGATCATGTCCTGTGCCAGCTCGAGGGCCAGGGTGCGCATAAGCCCCACCACGGCGTGCTTGGCCGCGCCGTAGTGACCGATGTTCTGGGATGCCTTGAGACCGACGGCCGAGCTGGTCAGGATCATCGACCCACCACCGGCCGCGATCAAGTGGGGGATGGCGGCCTTGCAGGTGTGCCAGACACCCGTCAGGTTGATATCGATCATGTCCTGCCAGGTCTGCTCGGGCAGGTCCACCATCCTGCCGGTCGAGTAGATGCCGGCGTTGGCACACACGATGTCCAGCCGCCCCAACTCCGCCACACCTTCGTCGAGGACGCGTGAGAGGTGGGCGAAGTCCCGTACGTCGGCCTGGGTGGCGATAATGCGCCGGTCAAGCGCTTCCACCTGGGCCGCGGTCTCTCTCAGGTCGTCGGGGGTGGCCATCTGATAGGCGGTGACCGAGTCGACCTGGGCGCATATGTCCACCGCCACGATGTCGGCGCCTTCTTCGGCCAACCTGACGGCGTGACTGCGGCCCTGACCGCGTGCGGCGCCCGTCACGAACGCAACCTTGCCTTCGACCCGTCCCATTACACGGTCCCCCTTCGGCGCGCGGCGGCCAATCGACTATCGGTCCTCACCGCGCATGGCACTCTGGCACCTTCGGTGCGAGGGGGCAAGCCGCCGGCCATGATGACGGCTCAGGCCGGCAGCGGTGGAAGGGCGTCCAGCCATTCGGCCGACGTCAGCTCGATCAGTTGCCCGTCGGGGTCACGAATGATGATCGCCATCTTCAAATCGGACTCTTCAATGATCTGACCGCCGTGGGGGACAACCTTCTCGAGCACGGCCGGGATGTCACCCACCGACAGCGAGAGATGTGTGAGGCCCGGTTCGTTCATCACCCGCTTCCGGAACGGCTCGGCCTTGGCCTCGCTGTAGTAAAGGAGTTCGAGCACCAATCCGTCACGCAGCAAGTAGACGGCCTTGAGGCCAACGGGGGAAGGGATCTGCAAGAGCTGGCTTGTCCCCTCTTCGGGAGCCTCGAGCTCCCACCAGAAGCGGAATTGCAAGACCTCCTCATAGAATTTTCTGGATCGCTCCAGGTCTGTCACGCAAATTCCCACGTGATTGAACGCCGTCTGCTCCCCTTCGATGCGGTTTGCCATGATGATCCTCTCTGGTCCGTGCCCCGAGCCCGCACTCAGTACTGACCTCTCCCCCTGGAGCGGGAGGCCCCCCGCCCTTCCATGCCGTGAGACGACGGGGCCTTTGCGACAGCCTATCTTTTGGAAGAGTACGGGGCCCCAGGTCGTTCATTGGTTGCAGAACCCCGCGTCCACCGGGAGTGTGACCCCGGTGATGTACCGCGCTTCGTCGGACACCAAGAAGGCGACCGTGTTGCTGATGTCCTCTGGCTCGAGCAACTCGACGGGAAGTGGGTTGCTCATGGCGGCCCCGCGCTCGGGCTTGCTCTCGAGCCATGCCTGCATGACCGGGTTCACCACCATCGGCGTATTGACGCCCGTGGGATGGATCGTATTGACACGGATGCTCTGCGGGGCCAGGGCGTTCGCCAGGGATCGCATGATGCCCACGACCCCGTGCTTCGCGGCCGAGTAGCCGATCGAGCCACTCGACCCACTCGCGATTCCCCGTAGCCCGGCGGTCGAGCTGGTGAGCACCATGGCACCTCCCCGACCACCGGCGACGATGTGGGGGATCGAGACCCGGCAGGTATTCCAGACTCCGACGAGGTTCACGTCGATGACCGATTGGAACACGGCGCCGGCGATCTCATCGTCCTCGTCCTCGCTCATCGGGGCAATGCCGGCATTCGCCAGCACGATGTCGAGCCGACCCAGCTCGGCCACGGCACC
Organism: Acidimicrobiaceae bacterium; assembly: GCA_003160635.1. Taxonomy (GTDB): domain Bacteria; phylum Actinomycetota; class Acidimicrobiia; order Acidimicrobiales; family RAAP-2; genus Bog-473. The sequence goes on from PMLV01000120.1 coordinate 30,818, forward strand.
CCCCAACACCTCCCGTAGCCGCGCGTAGTCACGGACGTCTGCTTGCGCAGCCACGGCGCGCCGGTCGTGCTCCTCGACGAGGCGCACGGTCTCCAAGAGGTCGTCGGGCGTGGCCAGGTCGTAGCGATTAGTCGGGATGTTGCTACAGATGTCCACCAGAATGATGTCTGCCCCCTCGGCGGCCAGCCTCACGGCGTGCGAGCGCCCCTGCCCGCGTGCACCGCCGGTGACGAAGGCGACCTTTCCCTCAAGCCTCGACATTTCGTTCCTCCATTCCCGCTGGTCGATTTTCAAGCGCCAGCTTCATTGCCGCGAGTTCAACGTTGATGGGTGCGCCGGCGTTCGCCTCCATGACAGCCAGCTCGTCCGCCGGAACGCTACCGGGCGGGAACAGGGTCAGTTCGACGTCGATACGGGTGCCGCCGCCCGGCAAGACGGAGAACCTGGCCACCTCGTGCGAGCGCACCCGGGATTCGGGGTCACTCGTACCTGACCGGAGCACCGTTTCCATGTCCAGGACAATGAGCGAGGGAAACACGGCCTCGGTGATGTGCACCGTCGCAACGCACTCACCCCACTCGAGATCCACTTCACACCGGTAACTGGCGCCGGCCGTCGGCGGCCCCGTCGACCCATCACTTCGCGTGACATTGCGCACGGCGGGATTCAATGCCGGCAGGTTCATGCAATCGAGGCGGAACCTGTAGACGTGGTCCCTTGGCGCCGCTATCTCGATCATTTCCCGACCCTTGATCTCTCTCGTCACGGACGTGCCAGCGATGAGATGGTCAGCGACCCAAGAGATATTCGATGATGTGCTGCGGCGGATTATTCATAAACCCCTCGTCCGGCCAGTTGAACCACCCGGCCGAGGCGATCGCGCCCCCATCGGGATGCAGCGTGCTCCCCGTCACGAAGGACGACAGGTTCGACGCGAGAAACAGCGCGCAACCTCCTGCGTCCTCGAAATTGCCGACCCGTCCCATCGGTGTGCCGATGCGGTGCTGGAGGGCAACCACTTCCTCGCTCAGCCCCTCCGTCAAGGTGTTCAACGCCGGCGTGAGGATGTAGTCAGGCGCAATCGTGTTGACGCGGATCTTGTCGGGCGCCAGTTCGACGGCGAGCGTCCTGGTCAAACTCGTCACGGCCGCCTTCATAGCGGCGTAGACGGCGAATCCGGGCGCAGCCCGGTGGGCTTCGATCGAGGTGATGTTGATGATGCTCCCCCCGTGAGGTCGCATGCGTGCCATTGCCAACTGGGTCGAGTGGAGCAGCCAGGTGAAATTCGTCCTGATCAGCGCATCCCACCCCCGAGGATTCGACTCTTCGAACGGCTGACGAAAAGTGCCACCGACCACGTTGATCACGACATCACATGTCGGGCCGTAGCGGGCGTCGGCATCGCCGAAGAAGGCGGTGAGCGCGTCCGGGTCCCGCGCGTCGAGCTCGCCCGTGATGACCTCACCGCCGGCGTCTTCGACGAGCTTCGCCGTCTCACCGAGTGACGCGCCATCGCGATCGCACAAGGCGAGTCGCATGCCGGCCCCACCGAGATCGATGGCGCAGGCGCGCCCGAGCCCTCCTCCCCCACCGACGATCACGGCCACTCGGCCGGCCAGGTCGGCCCTGTCGTCGAGATAGCTCACTGATGATTCCCCCTTAGTCGTGGTGCGCTCATCGGGTGCGATGTTCGCCGAGAAGCCTTGTGCCGATCACATCTGCTGCCAGTAACCGTTCGTAGTCCGCGGGCTCGACACCGAGCAGATCAACGAGCACCTCGTAATTGTGTTGGCCCAGCGTGGGAGGAGGCCGGCGATGGAAGCGCTCCGGACCGGCCCCGAAACGGACGGGATAGCCGTAGTGGATCTGATCGCCGGCCACGGGGTGGGTGACGACCTCGAGAAATTGGCGCGCCTCGAGCTGCGGCACGTGCTGTACCTGTGCCGGCGCCAATACCCTGGCGACCGGGACTCCGGCCGGCCAGAGTCGCTCGACGATCACGTCACCAGGGAGCTCGCGGCACCATGCGCCGATCCACGCGTCGATGGCGTCATGGGCGGCGCGGCGACCGTCACGCGTTTCCCATTCGGGCGGCACGTCGACTCGCCCCACGGCACGGCAAAGACCGCGCCACTGCCCGTCAGTCTCGACGGCGATCGCGACCCAGTCGTCCGGCAGGCCATCACCCACGACGTCGGCGCAGCGGTAGATGTTCTGGGGTGCCGCGCTCGGCCCGCGGTTCCCATCGCGCTGCATGAGGTGGCCGAAGGCCTGGTATTCGAGCACCTGCTCGGCCGCCACGTTCACCGCGCCGCCCACCATCGGGACTTCGACCAGCATGCCCTCACCCGTCTTGCGGCGATGCTCGAGGGCGAGGAGGAGTCCGAGTGTCGCGTGCGTGCCCGCCAGCGGATCGCAGATCCCGTTCGGCACGTGTGGGGGGCCTTCGGGGAAGCCGGTCATCCACGCCATGCCGGAGACCTGTTCCATGTTCTGCGCATAACCCGTGCGGTTCCGCCACGGGCCACTCAACCCGAACGCCGGCATGCGGACGAAGATGAGGTCCGACCGCAGCTCGCGGACCGCCTCCCATCCCAGTCCCCACTGATCCATGACCCGGGGGGCGTAATTCTCGAGCATCACGTCACACTCCGCGATGAGGCGCCGGGCGAGGCGGCGACCATCGTCGGTCGCCATGTCGAGGGTGATATCGCGCTTGTTGGTGTTCGGCCCGTGGAACTGTGGCGTCCACTCCCACCACGCATCGTCGGACGTGGTCACGACGGTGTGCCCACGGATCCCGTCGGGTCGCTTCACCGACTCGACGTGGATGACATCGGCGCCCATAATCGCCAGGAAATGGCCGACGATGGGTCCCGCCCAGAAGGCGGTGAAGTCGGCCACACGCACTCCCTCGAGTGGCAGGCGCGCCGGCGAGGTGGCGGCCGTACCGACGGCCTGGCGCTCGCCGTGGCGCACTTCTTCGAGGAGGCTGTGCGCGCCCAGGGTTGGCGACGCCGTCGGGAAACGCCGCCCGGCAGTGCCCCCGAGCGTGTACGACACGTCGGGTTGCAGCAACCCACTCCTTGGGTGCTTCAGGTAGAAGTTCCGTTCCACGAAGTGATCGAGCCCCGTGACACGCTCGCCGTTGCCCATTGGGGCCGCAGGGACGCGCAGGAGGTCGGCCATCTCCAGCACCTCGGCTGCAGTATGCCGCCCCACCCAGTCACGGATCGCCCCTTCGAGCTCCGGCCTGCGGAGCGCGCGCCCGGCATATGCGTACAGACGCTGATCCTCTATCCATTCGGGGTGTTCGACCATGACGCAGAAGGATTCCCACATGGTCGCCGTCGCCACCATGAAACCCACCCAGTCGTCACTGGCATGCTCGATCGAAGGGATCATGACCGACCGGCCCGGCTCACGCTCGGGTCCTGGCGTGGCCCCGGGGGGGATCGTGGACTGCTTGGTCGCTCCGTACATCTGCCCGGTCAGCACCATCGACTCGAGAATCGACACGTCGAGAAGCTCACCCTCGCCGGTCTGCACGGTGCGCTGCCACGAGGTGAGCGCACCCACCGCGGCGAAGAGGCCGCCCAACCATTCGGCCGGCCTTCCCCCGATCTGTGCCGGGGGGCGGTCGGGTGAGCCGCGGCTGAAGACCGAGCCTGCCCACGCCTGCAGCGTCAGATCGCTCGCCGGCGCGTCCGCCCACGGCCCCTCGAGGCCGAACGGGGTGATCGCGACGACGATGGCGTGCGGGGCGAGGCGCAGCAGCTCACGGGGCGCGAACTCTGGCCGCTCCGCCAGTCGGGAGCCCCGTGTCCACACGATGATGTTGGCGCTCTGCACCAGGGCCGTCACCAGCTCCCGGTCCGCGCGCGCGTCGGGGTCGGCCACGACGCTGCGCTTGGAGCACGCCAGAAACTCGAAGAGGGGCCCGTCAACGTCAGACTCCAGCCGGGCGCCGATGGCCCAGTGCCGCAACGAATCCCCTTCGGGAGGCTCGACCTTGATCACCTCGGCGCCGCCGTCGGCAAACGCCTTGGTGCAATACCCCCCGCCCACTCCCTCCGACAGGTCGACGACGCGCATGCCCTCGAGTGGCGGCGTGCGAGCCTCTGGTGGAGCGGTGCTAGTGGAAGTCGTAGAAATTCCGGGCATTCAGCTCGGCGATTTGGTGGGCCTCGTCATCGGGGACATCGGCAAGCGCCTCTTCGAGAAGCTTCCGACTGTCAGGGAAATTCGAGTCGTTATGGGGAAAATCGGCTTCCCACATCAGCTTGTCGATCCCGATCAGATGACGGTTGGCGATGGCGTACCGGTCCACGATCATGCACACCCAGAAGTGCTGCGCGAAGACCTGTGACGGCGCCACATCACACAAGACGCCTTCGTAGCGGCTCCGCTCCCACGTGTAGTCCAGACGCTCCAACACGTAGGGAACCCAACCGGCTCCGCCTTCAGAGAGGGCGATGCGCAGCTTGGGATGCTTGTTCAGCACGCCCGAGAAGACGAGGTCTCCCAGCGCGCTCATGGAGTTCACCCCGCAGAGCGCGATGCCGACCGAAGGGGTCGATTCGGGCGAGGGTTTGACCATGAGCGAGGAGGAGGTCCCGATGTGCATCGACAGTGGCAAGCCCGTCTCTTCGCAGGCCGAGAAGACCGGGTCCCAGTGGCCGGTCGGGAAAGAGGGCAGCCCCAGGGGATGCGGGTTCTCAACGAAGAGGACCGCCTTGCTCCCCTTGGCGGCACAGCGTTCGATCTCGGCCGCCGCCAAGAGCGGATCCCACAGGGGCACCAGCGTCTGGGGAATGAAGCGCTCAGGGTACGCGGCTGCCCATTCGTCGAGCATCCAATCGTTCCACGCCCTGACGCACGCCAGGGCGAGGTCAAAGTCGTTCGCCTCGAGAAACTGCGTGCCCCCGAAACGAGGGAACTGCGGGAAAATGAGCTCAGCCTGCACGCCGTCTTCATCCATGGCCACCACTCGCTCATGAACGTCATAGGCGGCGGGCGTCATGTCGTCGAAACACCGCGCATAGAGGTCTTCGCCGTGCCCGGCCTCGCCCTCCCGGAACCGCCGGGTCCTCGCATTGCCCTGGAAGGCAATTGGGTAGAAGCGGCCTTCCCATTCCCATCCTTCAACCCCGGGACCCCGCGCCACCACCCGTGGCGCGGCGTCCCGGTACTTCGGTTCGATGTGGTCGTGGAACGTGTGCGGGGGCTCCACCACATGGTCGTCCACTGAGATGAGTTGCACCTCGGGCCTCAACATGGGGACCCCCCTCCTGTCAGCTGATCTTAGGTGGCTTCACGCACACCGGCTTCACACCATAGGGCGTCGTGAACTTACCCTGCTGGATCCGGATCCAGTACCAGCAGTCGATCGGGTTGGGCTGGCCTTTCTTGTAGTTCAAGGGAGGCGCCATGCCACCGAGGGTCTCGTTGTGGAACGAGTAGAGGCCCTTCCTGATGTCCGCCGACGTGATCGTCTTGCTGCTTCCGGCACCGCTGTCCTTCACCGCCGCAGCAAGCAATGGGCCCGAGAGGTACATCTGCGTGGCCTGCTCGTTGTAGTTCGGCGACGCGATCGTGGTGCTGTCGGCGTACTTCTTCAAGATGCTGTTCATCAGCTTGGCCGCCGGCGTCTGGTTCGAGAAGAAGGGGAGGTCCGGCTCCGAGCCGATGAAGTGATTAGAGAGGCCGGGTGCCGTTTGGAAGGACTCGGCGACGGCGCCGTCGAGCGCGATCTGCCACGGCGTGTACCCCTGCTTCAGGCAGTCATTGGCCACTGCCTCGACAACCGAGACGGCATCGGCCACCGTCAACGCCTGCACGCCCGCTTGCTTGGCGGCCAGGCATTGTGCGTCGTAGTTGGGCGCCGAGAAGGAGACCTGGGTGACGTACGCCACCTTCTCCCCCACCTTCTTCGCCGTGGCCTCGAACGGGGCAACGCCTTCTTGGCACGTGGCCGCCTCGGCGCAGTAGAACTCGCCCATGGTGCCGGCACCGACCTTCTTGGCGGCGTCGATGAAGTTGATGAAGTAGTCGTCAAGGGTCTGGCCCACGGCGAACCAGTTCGGGTCCTGGTCTTCGAGTATGCCCGAGGACCCTCCGCCGACCACGGGTACACCCGTCGTGTCGACGTACTTGCTCCACGCCGCGTCCACGTCGGACGAGTCGACCAGGGCGACCACGTGGTCCACGGCGATGAGCTTCGTGACCTCGGTCAGCGACGTCGCCGGGTTGTACGCGTCATCCACCTCGATGATCTGCACCTTGTGGCCATCGATGCCGCCGTGCGCGTTCGTGTACTTGGCCCAGGCGGCGTACGCCGGCGGGCCCACGATGATGCTGGAGGCCAGTGGTCCGGTACAGCTGCAGACCTCTCCGACCTTTATAGGTGCCAGGGAGCCGCTCGCGGAAGCCGCTCCGATCCCTCCCACACCCCCGACGACGACGGTTCCCACGAGCATCAGGCCCGCAGCAACCCCTGTGAACAGCTTCACCAACCGATTCACGGCATCCCCTTTTTTTGGATTGACGTCGCCAGGGGGCCCGTCTTACCGCCCCCCTTTTCCGCCAACTGATCTCCCCACCGGTTGCTACCGGTCTATTTCAGTGCCGTAACACTAACGCAATGAGATCGCGCGCGCAGGTCGAGTCTCCAACCTTCGAGAAGGACGACAGAGAGTGACGATACCGAGACACCGCCGTCAGGCAGAGCCCATGGCGCTATGGCGCGACCGCGGCGGCGAACCTGGCACGCAGGTCTTTGCGATCCACCTTCCCGAAGTCGGTGAGGGGCAGCTCGTCAACGACCAGGAGCCGCTCGGGGAGCTTGAAATTGGCGATGCGGCCCTTGCAAAAGGTACGCACCTCATCGATGTCGAGCGGCGCACTGGTGACGACCGCAACACCCACTCGATGGCCCATTTCGGGGTCGGTGACGCCCACGGCGGCCACGTCACGGACGGCCGGGTGAGCCCGCACAACCTCCTCCACTTCTGAGGGTGCGAACTTCTCCCCGCCGCGGTTGATGGTGTCCGAGAGGCGTCCCGAAGGGAACAGGTAGCCCTCCTCGTCGGCGGAGACCATGTCGCCGGTGCGGAACCAGCCGACCGGGGTCGTGCCGTCGTCGGCCTGGGACGGCGGGACGACCGCCACCTCGCTCCGCACCCAGAGCTCGCCCACCGTCCCCGTCTCCACGTCTTCGCCCGTGGTGGGGTACACGATCCGGATCTCGACACCCGGGAGTGGCTTCCCCACCGACGCCAGGCGCTCCGGTGGGTGATCGCCCGGGCCGAGGGCCGTGATGGAGCCCATGGTCTCGGTCTGGCCGAACGTGTTCATCAAGGCCACCCCGGGGAGAGCATCCATGGTCCGCCTGATCAGCTCGGGCGTAGCCGGCGCGGCCCCGTAGGAGAGGCTCGCCAGGGAGCTGAGATCGGTCCCCGTAAAATTGGGATGCTCCAAAATCCGGTACAACATCGTCGGCACCAAGAACGCCGTGGTGACACCGTGCCGTTCTACTGAGGACAGCCATTCGCCGGCGTCGAAGCGGGTCAGGACGACCGTGGTCGAGCCCTTCGCCAGCGCCACCAACAGGCCCAACATCCCCCCGATGTGCACGAGGGGAACCGACATGATCGACACCGACGGCACCGGTTCGACGGCGGGTGCGAAGGCGGCGATCCTCGGCGCCACCATGCCGTGCCCGAGCGGCACAGCCTTGGGCGTTCCGGTGGTTCCGCTGGTGAACAGCACCACCGCGTCCTCAGCCGGGTCAGGCTCGCGGCCAGGGATGGACCCGGCCTGGCCGCCGAGCAATTCTGCGGCGCCGAGGATGGGCGACATCCCCGCCTCGGCGGCAACCGCCTCGTAGCCCGAACCGACGACACCGGTCGACACCGTGCCGGCGGCCTTCATGAGGACGGCCAGTTCCCCACCTGTCAGTCGTGGATTCATGAGGGCCGTCGCCGCACCCACCCGGGTGGCACCGATGAGCGCGGCGACCGCGAGCACGCTGGCGTCGTCGACGAGGGGGACGCGCCAACCGCGAGCGACTCCGGCAGCACCGAGCCCCGCCGCGACATCGGCGATAGCCTTCTCGAGCTCGGCATAGCTCGTGCGTTCCCCACCGATGATGAGGGCGATGCGGTCCGGGTCAAGAGCCACCACGTCATCGAGGACGCGGTCCATCGGCTTCCATTGCGTCACTGCGCGCTCACCGTCTCCACGAGCCCGTCATCCTACGCAGGCCGCCGTTCTCGCCACGAGCGTCGGTCAGCCTTCGCGCGCTCCGGGCTCGAACTCGAGCGGAAGGTACGTGATCTCCCGGATGGCCGGGCTGTAGGTCGGCAGAAAGCCCTCAGGCAGCCGGTACGAGGGAATGCGGCGATGCCACTCGGCCAACGTGACGCGAAGCTCCATACGGGCGAGATGCGAACCGAGACACCGATGGACACCGAGACCGAAGGCCAAATGCTTGATCGACTCGCGGGTGAAGTCCACCTCGGTCGGATTCTCGAATCGACTCGGGTCGATGTTGGTGGACGCGAGCAGGACCGAGATCTGGGTACCCGCACTGACCGGACAACCCTCGACGACGGCGTCACTCGTGAAGATTCGCGCCACCGTCGGCACGGGGCACATCCAACGGAGGAGCTCCTCCACCGCCTTCGACGTCAGCTCCGGATGCGCAACCAGCTGGCGTTGGTGCGCCGGGCTCCGCGCCAGGTAGGAGAAGAAGCACTCGAGGCTCGCCGTCACCGTGTCCAGTCCGGCCGTGAGTTGCAACAGACAGATATTGAGCGACTCTTCACGCGTGAGCTCGCCTGACTGTTCGAGACGTACCAAGTGGCCGATCACGTCGTCGGTCGGGTGCGCCACCCGCTGGTCCAGCGCCTCGCCGAACAGCTCGAACACCCACGCCCCGGCACGGCTCCTGATGGCGGCGGCGTCGTCGGCGTCGCGGGCCACGGGCCGGATCAATTCGTCTTTCATCACGATGAATTCGTCGAGCCGTCCGATCGGCAGGCCGAGCAGCCGCAAGAATGTGCCGCACGGGATGGGCACGGCAAGCTCCGACGCCAGGTCGCAGTTCCCGCGGTCGATGAACTCGTCAATGCGGCGGTTGACGAGAGCGGCCACCTCGGCCTCCAGCCTCGCCATTTTCGGTGGCGTGAAGAGGGGGTCGAGCATGCGCCGGTAACGGACGTGGCCGGGAGGATCGATCTGGAGCGGGATCAGTCCCGTCTCCGAACCGAGGAACACCGCACCGGGATTCGAGGACATCAGCTCCGGCTGGTGCAAATACTCGTCGACCGCCGTCGGGCTCGCCATGATGGATGGTCCGTCAGCGTTGTGGCGTACCGCCGGCCCGGTGCGCAGCCTCTCCCAGAGCTGCTGCACATCGTCGTCCCAGATGAGGGCGTCGCCGTACCCGTGGTCGCTCCGGGTGTCCCCGGAGGCGGCTGACTCGTCCGTTCGCATGTGTGCCCCCTCTGTGTCGCTTACGGCTCCCTGCCGGTCAAAAGACGCTGCTGCCGCTCAACAGGCGAGACCGCAAGAGGCCTGCCAACCGTTCCCGGTGATAGGTGGCGTCGCCGAAGTTGAGCCGATCGAATTGGGAACGCTTCATGTAGAGGTGGAGATCGTGCTCCCACGTGAAGCCGATGCCGCCGTGCACCTGGAGCCCGGACGCCATGACTCTCTTGGCCGCATCCGAGGTCCAGACCTTCGTGGTGGACGCAGCGGCCGAGGCGTCGGGGTCTCCGGCCGCAATGGCCCATGCCGCATACCAGGTGGCCGAGCGCATGCCCTCGACATCGACCACCATGTCCGCGCACCGGTGCTTGATCGCCTGGAAGCTGCCGATCGGCTGATCGAACTGAACCCGATCCTTGGCGTACTGCACGGCCATCTCGAGCACCCGATCGGACCCGCCCAGCATCTCGGCGGAAGCCCCCACAGCACCACGATCCAAGATGTCGACCGCCAGGTCAGCGCCTCCGACATACGAGGCGGGTGCACCGTCGAAACGCAACCACGACAGAACCCGCGTCCCATCCATCGCGGGCTCGGCCGCGGGCCGACCCACCGTGCGCAGGTCGACGGCAAGGACACCGGCCGAGGTGACCACAACGGCAATGTCCGCCACGGCGGCACCCTCAACCGGCCCGATCCGCCCCGACACGGTCCACTTGTCGCCGGAGCGCTCGGCGGTCACCGCGTCGGCCTGCTTGCTCCAGCCGACGCACCCGATTCGCTCACCCGAGACCAGTCCGGCGACCCATTCGGTCAACGGGCGCTCCGCCGCCGACAGCGCCGTCAGCGCCAGCAGGCTGGGAAGGAAAGGGACGGGCGCGGTGTGGCGTCCGACCTGTTCGAGCAGGATGGCCGCCTCCACCCAGCCCAGCCCCACGCCACCGTCGGCTTCGGGAACGGCGATCCCCAACCAACCCTGCTCGGAGAGGGCCTTCCAGAGTTCCTCGTCGTAGGGACGGCCCGACGCGAGGTGCGACCGCACCTGGTCGTGCCCGGAACGGTCGTCGAGGAGAGCGCGGGCTGCCTCTTGGAGGGCCACCTGGTCTGGAGACAGTTCGAAGTCCATCGACGTCATGGTAGGGCGACATGGTGTGCGAAGCTGAATTCGTGGACCTCAGCCCCACCCCGCAACAGGAGGCATTCAGGCAGGAAGTCCGCGCCTGGCTCGTGGAGAACCTGCCGTGGGAATACGGCCAGGGCCTCCCGCCNNCGGTCCGGCCGAGCACTTCATCGTGCAAGAAGAGCTCGCCCGGGCCCGGGCACCGGAGATGGTGGGACGGATCGGCCTCAATCTGGCTGCGCCCACCCTCCTGGCCTGCGGCACCGAAGCGCAGCAGGGTCGATGGTTGTCGCGCATCCGCACTGCCGAGGAACTCTGGTGCCAGCTCTTCAGCGAGCCGGGGGCAGGGAGCGACCTCGCCTCCCTGAAGACCCGGGCCGACCGGGTCGAGGGGGGCTGGTTGGTGAACGGGCAGAAGGTCTGGACTTCTTACGCCCAATTCGCCGACTGGGGCGTCTGCCTGGCCCGGAGCGATCCGAATGCCACCAAGCACAAGGGCATCTCGTACCTGGTCATTGACATGCACCACCCCGGAGTCGAAGTGCGCCCCCTGGTCCAGCTCACAGGAGAGGCCGAGTTCAACGAGGTGTTCCTCACCGACGTTTTCGTCCCCGAGGACCAGCTCATCGGGCCTGAGCACGAAGGGTGGCGCGTTGCCAATTCCACGCTGTCGCACGAGAGGGGTACGAATCCCCGTCAGCTCGTCATCCACATGCAACTGCTCGAGGAGCTACTTCGGCTGGCCGAGCTCAACGGGTCCTTCGACGATCAGCGACTCCGGGGCGCCCTGGCCCAGGCGTACGTCGAGATCCGGCTGTTCCAGCTGCACAACCTCCGGAGTGTGAGTCGCCTTTCCCAAGGGCTGGAGCCAGGTCCCGAAGGTAGTGCCCTCAAGCTGTACTGGAGCGAGATGTCCAAACGCTTCCACGAGACTGCGATGGCCGTCATGGGCGACGCCTCCCCATTATGGAAGGGTGCCGACGCCAACCCCGGGGACGGCCGCTGGCAGCGCTCGTGGCTCTATTACCAGGCATCGTCGATCTGGGCCGGCACCAACGAGATCCAACGCAATGTGATCGGCGAGCGGGTGCTGGGATTGCCGCGGCCCGGCCGGCGCTAGAAGAGGGATCAGCCGGTCTCACAAGGAGAGCCGGGGCCCGGGGGACGACGCTCGTGCACCGAACGGAATCTGAGGAGACATATTTCATGAAGGACGACAGTGTGCTCTACGAGGTGGTCGGCCATGTCGCCACCATCACCATGAACCGACCGGGCGTGGCGAATGCGCAGAGCTCCGCCCTCATCGATGGCATCGACCATTTCCTCGACCTGGCCGACGACGACGACGAGGTACGGGTGGTCATTCTGGCCGGCGCCGGCAAGCACTTCTCGGCCGGTCACGATCTCAAGGCCCTCGTCGGCGGCGAGCCCGACCCGTGGACCCAGATCCGTGAGACGCCNNTCTACTCGTTCCGCAAACCGACCATCGCCCAGGTCCAAGGTTCGGCCGTCGCCGCCGGACTGATGCTCGCCTGTATGTGTGACCTGATCGTGGCGGCAGAGGACGCCGTGTTCTCGAATCCGGTCTTGCGGATGACGGGAGCGGGTGTCGAGCTCCTCGTCGAACCGTGGGAACTGGGCATTCGAAAGGCGAAGGAATTCTTGTGGACCGGCGAGAAGATCGACGCGCAGGAGGCCTGGCGTCTCGGCCTGGTCAATCGGGTCGTGCCCACGGCCGAACTGGCCGAACGGACTCGTGAACTGGCCGAACGGGTGGCGCTGATCCCACCGGCGACGGCCCAGGTGACGAAGGACACCATCAACAACACTGCGACGCTCATGGGCAAAGAGGAGTCATGGAAGTACCACTTCATGGCCCACCATTGGATGCACAATACGAAGACTGCGCTCGATGCGCTGGACGCACGCAAGTCGAAGACCTCCATGAAGGAAGTCTTTGCGGAGCACCGTGATGGCTGAGGAGCCGTTGCCGTTGGCGGGACTCCGGGTCATCGATGTGGGCACCCGGATCGGTGCTCCATTCTGCGCCGGCCTCCTCGGTGAGATGGGGGCCGAGATCATCAAGGTGGAGGACCCTCGCGGTGGCGATTTCATGCGCACCATCGGGCCGTTCGTCGCCGGCGCCCTGTCGTCGGACGAAGGCGACATCGCCACCGCGTCCGACGACGGTGAGGGCGAGCCGGGCGGCTATTCGCTGTGGTGGGCGGTTGAGGGTCGAGGTCGCAAAGGTGTCACGCTCAATCTCCGCCGCCCCGAGGGACAGGCCCTCTTCCGCCGGCTGGCCTCGCATGCCGACGTCGTCTGTGAGAATTTCCGGCCGGGCACCATGGAAGCCTGGAACATCGGGCCCGACGAGTGCGACCCCCGCCTCGTCTGGGCGCGTATCAGCGTGTTCGGGCAGGACGGCCCGAACGCGCGACGGCCCGGACTGGACCGAATGGGGATCGCGTACGGAGGACTCCTCAACCTGACGGGCTATCCCGACCGGCCTCCGGTCCGACCCGGGGTCACGACATCGGACTACCTCACAGGCGTCTTCGCCGCTGAAGCCGTGACCGCGTTGCTCTACCGCAGGGATCGTGCAAACGGGGGCACGGGGCGTGGCGGGGTGGTCGACGCTCCCCTCTATGGCTCCATCCTGCGCATCCTCGAGTGGACCATCGCCGCCCAGGATCGCATCGGCCTTACCCGCCAACGCGAGGGGAACCGCCTGCCCAATTCGGCGCCGCTGGACAACTACCTGACCGCGGACGGACGCTACGTCTGCGTCGTGGCCGGCTCCGATGCCAATTTCTCAAGACTTTGTTCCGCCATGCAGCGCCCCGATCTGCTCGATGACCCACGCTGGTCCACGCTGGCCAAGCGGGCAGCCGGATCCGACGAGATCAACGAGGTGGTCGCCCGATGGGCCGGGGCGCTCTCGGCGGAAGAAGTCGAGCAGCGGTGCATAGAGCACGGCGTCCCGGTGGCCACCATCTACGACGCCGCCGACATCCTGGCAGACCCGCACATGGCGGCCCGGGGCGATCTGGTCACCGTGGACGACCCGATCGCGGGGCCGCACCTGCAGCAGGCACCCTACCCACGGTTCGACGGACGACCACCGGTGACACCGGCGCCCGCCCCCACGCTCGGCCAGCACAATCAAGAGGTGTGGGGCGACCTCGTGGGCGTGACCAGCGAAGAGCTGGCGGCGTTCAAGGAGAGCGGCACCATCTGAGACCGAACGGGCCCCCCGTGTGCTGTGCCCCGGGGTCACAGCACCGACTCGGTCGCGTTCGCCCTGGTCTTCCGAGGGGTCGTTGCCGCGGCGCTAATGTCTCGGGGCCATGACCCAACTCGACGACCCCACGACGGCTGACGCCGTATCGGGGAGGCCGGCGGATCCCGAGTCGGTCCAGATGTTCGTCAATGACATCCCCTTTGGATTCGACCTGTCCGACAGTGGGAACGAGATCACCGGCGACGCCACCATCACCGACGCCCTGAGGTTCCCCGGATCGGAGCTGCCCCGGGCCTCGGTGCTGGCCACGATCGCCGACTGCATGGCGGGCATACCTGCGTGCCACGCCACCGCGCCACAACTGGCGGTGACCCTCGACATCGTTGTGCGCAATGTCGCCGAACGTTGCGGTGATCGCCTCGAGATCGCCGGTGAAATCATCAAGCAGGGCCGTTCGACCGTGGCCGGCGAGGTTCGCTTCACCGATGCCCGAACCAAGGCTCTGGTGGCACTGAGCTATGTGACGTTCATGGCCTCGCCCCGCCCCCAGGACCTGGCACCCGTGCTGCACCGCGGCATGCGCACCACGGGTTCGATGACGACCCCTCTCCCCGAGTTCGTCGGGGTGCGCCCGGTGGCCCCCGGAGTGGCCGAGGTCGACCTGGTCCACTTCGTCATGCAGGCTTCGCGCACCCTTCAAGGGGGCGTGTTCGGGCTCCTGGCCGAGGTGGCGGCCGAGTCGATGACGCAGTCACCGGTGCTGGACCTCGATATCCGCTATCTGAGTGCCGTGCGGGTAGGACCGGGCCGCGCCACCGCCACCTTGCTCGGTGAGGACCTCGTCCGCGTCGAGGTACGCGACCGGGGCAGCGACGATCGCCTCGCCTCGCTCATCTTCCTCCGCATGGCGCCGGCGGGGTGACGTGGCGGCGGGGTAAGGGACAGGGGTAAGGGACAACCACAAGGACCAGGCGGTCGGAGGGGGCAATGATGAGCACGGAGCGTTCGATCGAATTCGGCATTTACCTGCCGCAGGTTTCATTCAGTTACCCGGACATCATCGACCGGGCCCGAGTGGCCGAGGACCTCGGCTTCGACTCGCTGTGGCTCTATGACCACCTCTACAGTCCCGGCCTGCCCGACCTGCCGTCATTCGAAGGATGGACGCTGGCCTCGTACATCTTGGCGCAGACCACCACACTGCGTGTGGGCCACCTCGTCCTGTGCAACAACTTCCGCCACCCTGTGCTGCTCGGGAAGATGGCCACCACGCTCGACGTTCTCTCCGGGGGTCGCGTCGAGCTCGGGATCGGCAGCGGTTCGGTCGCCACAGAGCACTACGAGACCGGCCTTCCCTGGGGCTCGTTCCCGGAGCGCTCGGAGCGGCTGGCTGAATCGCTGGAGATCCTGATCCAGATGTTCACGGGGCAGCCCACGACGTTTGCGGGGAACCACTACGAGGTAGCCAACGTGCCGAATCTCCCCGCACCCGTTCAGAGCCCGCGCCCACCCATCCATGTCGGCGGCATCGGTCCTCGCCGGACGCTGCCCATCGTGGCCCGCTATGCCGACGTCTGGAACGTGCCGACCTACGGCCTCGCCGAGTGGGAGGTGAGCCAGCGTACGCTCGAGGCGGCGTGCGAGTCGATCGGGCGGGACCCCGCCTCCATCCGCCGCTCGCTCGAGGCTGTCCTCGTGCTGACCCCGGACGAGGCCTCGCTCGAGGTGGCCCGCGCCAAGGCGGAGCGACGCTATGGCGGCGACGGTTGGGGCATGGACGCCGGCGGCTTCGTAGGCACCCCGCCGATGATCGTCGAGCGCATCGGTGAAATGGTGGACAAGGGCATCACGACCTTCGTCTTCTTCACCTTCGACCGCGCGGAACCGCGCACCCTCGAGCTGTTTGCCGACCAGGTGATGCCGGCCTTCTCCTGAGACGCGCACGTCAGGCACCCCGTTGTTGACGCCCATGCGCCACCGGCCGTAGCTTGCGTGCGCACTGCCGAGAAGTGAAGGGGGGACGATGGAACTCTGGGAGCTGATCGCCCGCGAGAGCATCCGCGACCTGGTCGCCCGCTACAACGCCAATGGTGACTCGGGCCGGTTCGAGCAGATGCTGCAGGTCTTTGCCGATGACGCATCGATGGAACTCGTCGCGGTGGATGGCACCGTCAGGCGTTACGACGGCATCGCCCAGGTGGCGACCATCTTCACCGAGACCAAGGCCAATTGGGATGCCGGCGCACGCGCCAGTGACGCCACCGAAACGGCCGGGACCACAACGCCGCGCCACCACATACGCCACTGCACCGCAACCCACCAGATCGACCTGGTGGATGAGACCCATGCGACCGGCCGCTGTTACTTCTTCGTGATCATGGCGCACGGCCTCGACCACTGGGGTCGTTACGTGGACGAGTACGGCGTGCGCGACGGTCGCTGGGTCATCACGCTGCGCCGCGCCCTCTCAGACGGTCGGATGGATCGAAGCGCGACCCCCTGACCCGTTGCCCTGGCGCGTTGCCCTGACCCGTTCCACGGTCAGGCGGTGAGGCCACCGTCCATGGAGACCACGCTGCCCACCATGAAGCGCGCCTCGTCCGACGCGATGTAGGCCACGAGTGACGCGATCTCGTCCGGGTGCGCATGGGGCACGCGTGAGCCCCGGGGCATCCGGGTCGGATCGGCCCCGGGAGGGAAGACGAAGTTCTCCAGGAGTGGGGTCGTGATGCCCCCGGGCGCGACGGCATTAATGCGCACGCCTCTCCCCGAGTATTCCGAGGCCAAAGAGCGCGTGAGCAAGATGACGCCCCCCTTGGACGCGGCGTAGGCCGCGGCGTAGGGGATCCCCTGCAATCCGCTGTTCGACGCGATATTGACGATGGTCCCACCCCCGTCCAGTAGGTAGGGCAGGACGGCCTGGCACATCAGAAAGGTGCCCGTGAGATTGACCGCAATGGTCCGGTTCCACGTCTCTATCGCCACCTCCTCGCTCAGGTCGAACTGCCCCACTCCTGCGCAGTTGACCAGAACCTGTGGCCGGCCCACTTCCGTCGCGACGTCGGCCACGACGCGGCGCACCGAAGCCGGATCGCTGACATCAACCTCACGCGAGTGGGCGAGGCCCCCGGCCTCGGTGATCCGCGCCACGGTCTTCTCGGCCGCCTCTGGGCGTATGTCGAGAACGGCCACGTGTGCTCCCTCGCTCCCGAGGCGGACAGCCGTCGCCTCTCCGAGACCCGATCCTCCCCCCGTGACGATCGCCACTTTGTCGACGAATCGAGGCCCGGCCCCATCCGTGGCTGAGCTCACGCTGCGCCGGCCTGGGACGTGGAGGCGAGCGCTTCATCGAGCACCAGGACGCCCCGGATGTTGACCCCTTCCCGCATGTCCTGATAGCCCTGGTTCACCCCTTCGAGTGGGTAGGTCCGGGTGACGAGCGCCTCGAGGTCGAACTGTCCTCGGCGATCGAGCTCCAAGAGGCGCGGGATGTCCACCCGGGGGTTGGCCGATCCGAACAGCGACCCCACGATCTGCTTCTCCCAACCGGTCACCATGGACATGCTCATCGTGACCTGGGTCTCGGCGTAGGGGTGGATGTTGGTGACCACCACCCGTCCCAACTTCGCCGTGAGGTCCAGGGCTTGGTTGAAGATGTCGCCGCGACCGACACCCATCGCCATGATGACCTTGTTGGCCATGAGACCCCGGGTGAGTTCACGCAGCGGCTCGAGCGCCTCGGTCATCGAAGCGAACGTGACGTGTGCACCGAACTCCTTCGCCTTCTGCCGCTTGAACTCGACGGGATCGATGGCCACGATCGTCTCGGCGCCGGCGAGCCGGGCCCCCTGGACCGCCGAGCTCCCGATGCCCCCCAGGCCGACGACCACCACGGTCTCGCCCGGTGCCACCTTGGCTGCGTACACGGCCGAACCCCAGCCCGTCACCGCTCCGCACCCGACCAGGCAGGCGGTGCGCAGCGAGTACGAGGGATCGATCTTGATACAGCTGGCCTCGTTCACCACGGTGTGATGGGAGAAGGTTCCGAGCAGGCACATGAGATTCAGGTCGTCGCCCCCGGAGTGGTGGCGCGAAGTCCCGTCGACCTGGCGACCGGTGCCGATGGCCGCGCCCATGTCGCACAGGTTCTGGTGACCGGTCGAACACGGCCCGCACCGCCCGCAGGCGGGGATGAACCCGCAGACCACGTGATCGCCGGGCTGGAGGCCGACGACGCCGGGACCTACTTCCTCGACGACACCCGCGCCCTCGTGGCCCCCGATCAACGGGAGCGGCATGGGGGCGTCACCCGTGACGACATGGTCGTCCGAATGGCAGAGGCCCGAGGCCGCGAAACGGATCAACACCTCTCCCATCCGGGGCGGATCGAGATCGATCTCCTCGACACTCCATTCGCGACCGATCCCCCGGCAAATAGCGGCCTTCGTCTTCATGTTGCCCCCCATTCTCTCGGCGGCCCACCGGCCGAACGCGGCGCGATTCTACCCATCGAGTCTGTGCGGGCCTAAGGGCTCAGCGGGCCCCTAATCCGAGGTCTGGAGCGGCCGGTCGACGAGCACGGCACTCCGACGGGCGATCAGCCCTTGGGGATGCTGGAGGCGAACTCCAGGAGCTGGGGCGCCAGGAGCGGCCAACGTTCGAACAACGCACCTTCACCCCGGGCGGAGGCCGCGCCCCGCTCGATCCACTCGCGATCACCCCACGGGGGCTCGACCAGTCGCGCGCCCGGAATGAGGCTCGCCACCTTTTCGCTGGTCACCCTGGGGTGGTGGGGATCGCTCGCCCCACTGCGGAAGACGATCGCGGGGAGGTCGATCTTGGCGTAGTCGGCGTCGGGCAGTCCCGGGACCGTCACCGCCGGGTCCGGGCAGTACACCCGCATCCAGCGCTCGAGTAGGGCGATGAACTCCTGAGGGTCCTGGTCCAGGAAGATCTGCCGGTTCCGGGGATTGCGCTCGAGAACCTCCTTCCACGTCGGCAACTCGATCACCGCCTCCATGCCGCCGGTCCAGGCCGCTTTGATGGGCTCTCCGGCATAGGTCAACGCGAGCCCCATGAGCCCGTACGTGCCCCCGCTGATCCACAACAGGCCGAGGCCTGCGGCCACGTCCGGATGCGCGGCGCCGGTGAGAAGGGAGACGCGTGAACCGCCGGAACCCCCGACAATGATCGTCGGGCCGAGGTCGAGGTGGCGGATGAGACCGGCCAGCACATCGGCCTGCATCTGGGATTCCGAGCTGCCGGTGAAGTTCACGTCGGATGCCCCGGTATTAGGCCGGTCCCAGATGAGGACCCGGTTGCCATGGCCGGCCAGCTCTTCGGCGAGTTGGCGCACACCGGGCGTGTCCTTGCTGAACCGGCCCCCCGGGGTGATCACCCAGGGTCGACCCTCTCCGATGAGCTCGTACTCGATCTGCACGCCATCGACGTCGGCCCTGGCCATTGCCCCACCCTCCTTCGCGCCACCGTTTGGTGGCGTCGTTCGACCCCACGGTAGGCCCCCGCCGGGCGCAACGCCCGCGAAGGGCCGGATCTCAAGAGGAAACGGGCGTCCCCGAGTTCGGAATGTAGCTGGAGCAGACCGGAGCCTTGCTGGTGGCGACGAAGCCATTCTTCTTCGCCTCCATGTACCAGCCACACGACTGTGAAGGGTTGTGGCCGAAGATCGTCGAGTAGTTGATGTTGTAGGGCAGGATGCCATTCGCGCTGTAGTTCTTCACCTGGCGCAGGTCCTTGATGATGGCGGCCGGCGTCGGGTTCTTGCCCGCCAACTGAATGCCCTTGATCATGAGATCGGCGCCCGTCCAACCCTCATAGATGTTGTAGGTCGGGAAGTTGGAAGGCGAGCGGTGCGCGTACTTCTGCAGGGCGGCAGCCATCGCCCTGGTTCCCGCATCAGGGATGGAGAAGGGCCTGAACTCGGCGGAGAAGAAGACCCCCTGCAGTGACGTCCAGATCGGTTGATGGATGATGCTCGGCTCGTACCCGGTGGGGAACTCGACCACCTTGAGCTTCACTCCTGCCTGCTGCATCGCGGTGAGAAGGGCGAAGTTGGAGTTGTCGTCCATGGTGCCGTACAGGGTGTTGACACCCGCCGACTTGGCGGCCAACGCCTCCGTCGTGAAGGCGACACCGCCGAAGGGGACGGACGTGTCGACGACACCGATCTTGATGCCGATCTTCTTGGCCGCCACCGCAGTACCGCTCGCTGCCCGTGACGACGAGACCGAAACGCCGTAGCCGTACGTCCCCAGGACGGTGCCGCCGTGACTCTTGAAGAACTGGGCCAGGCCGGTATTGATCGGGAACGTCGGGTCGACGCTTCCGGTGTCGGACGCGAACATGTTGGTGTTGGGCTGCTGGCCCCACTCCGAGCCGTCGAAGCTCCCACCGGTGACAGGGACGTGGGCCTGCTGCGCGTATTTGAAGGCATTGAAGAAGAACGGGGTGGCATTCACGATACCTACCGCTCCCTCGGAGATGGCCTGCTGCACCGCTGTCACAACCGTGGTCAGGCTGCCCTGGTCGTTGAGGACGATCGGGTCGATCTTCCGCCCGTTCACGCCGCCCTCGGCGTTCTGAAGGTCAACACGGGCGAGGAACCCTTGTGGCGTGGTCGCGAACTCTGAGGCTGCGATCCCCGTCTCGGACGTGATGAGCGCGATCTTGATGGGAGCTCCGGCCGCTGAAACAGAACTCGCCGGCACCACCACGATGGCCGAAAGGCCTGCGACTCCTGCCATAACCGAAACTGCTGCCTTGACCAGGCGATTTTTCACTGAGCCCCCCCGGGAAGTGAGTGAGTGTGCCGACTGAGCCGACGGCAGGCGGTACTTCTTATTGTGTTCATCAAGTTACGATTCGATGTTCAAACCGTCAAGTGACGGAGCGTACACAACGAGTGCGGTGAAGAATGGTCACGTTGGATGCAAGCGGACCGATGATGTACCGTTCGGTCTTCTCGACCCTCGCCGGTGACGGATAGGAGCCAAAGCCAGAGGGGGCGCCGCTCCCCGATGAGTCGATGCAAACCAGAGTCCTACACGACCTAGTTTCGGGGAGAAATGCGATCGATGCAGGGGGGAGGCGCTGAATGCTGCAATATGTAATAGCCGGACTGGTACTAGGAGGGATCTACGCGATCGCCTCCGCCGGGCTGGTCATTACCTATGTGTCGTCGGGCATCTTGAACTTCTCGTTCGGTGCCCTGGCGTACTTCGTGGCGCGCTTCTACTACTACCTCCACACCCAGCAGAACTGGGGCATCCCCTATGCGGCCCTCCTGTCGATCCTGGTCGCAGGTCCCGCACTCGGCGTCCTTCTCTACTTCATGCTCTTCAGGTTCTTGCGTCTGTCGTCGCCCCTCGTCAAGGTGGTGGCCACATTGGGGCTCCTCGTCGCCATTCCCGCCCTCAGCACGCTGATCTTCGGCACCGAAGCCATCTCGTCCGCCCCGGGCCTCGCGCCGCAGCCGGTTCGGGTCTTCGACTTCATCGGCGTCGCCGTGACATTGGACCAGGTCATCGTCTATGCCTGCGTGGTCGCCACGGTCGTTGTGGGCTCGGCGGTCCTGCGCTACACCGACGTCGGCCTGAAAGTTCGGGCGCTGGTGGACTCCCCCGCCATGACGGCACTTTCGGGAACGAGCCCGAGCGCCGTCTCGATCGGGGTCTGGGCGGTGAGCACGTTCTTCGCCGGATTGGCCGGCGTGCTGGCCGCCCCCATCATCGGGCTGGACTCAGGTAACTTCACCCTGCTCATCGCCGCTGCCTTCGCCGCAGTGATCGCCGCCAGGTTCCGCAGCTTGCCGATCGCGGTGACCGTGGGATTGGCCATGGGTGTCGTGACGTCGCTCATCCAGAAGTACCTGCCGCCCTCGAGCAACTGGACGACCGAGGTCGTCGATGCCGTGCCCTTCATGTTCATCGCCATCTTCCTGATCTACAACCTCATTCGGCGGGACCTCGACCGCGACTCGGATCGCGTCGGCGGCGCCTTGGACCGCGCCATCACGCCGCAGGGGGCAACCCAGCTGGCCGGATCGACTTCGAGTTCTCTCGACGCCCGAAGGGTAGGGCTGATCGGCAAATACGGTGGCCCTGGTCTTCTCATCGTGGTGGCGGCACTCCTGCCCATCCTCGTCCAGGGGTTCTGGGTGGGCCTCGTTGCACAAGCCTTCGCCTACGGCATCATCTTCTTGTCCTTCACCCTGGTGACGGGCGAGGGGGGCATGATCTGGCTCTGTCAGATCACCTTCGCCGGCGTGGGTGGACTCACCGCGTCGCAACTGGCCACCAATCACGGGTGGCCGATATTGGCGGCCATCGTCGTCGGCGGGCTCGTCGCCCTGCCGATGGGGCTCCTCATCGGTTTCCTGACCATCCGACTGGGTGATCTCTATGTTGCCCTGGTCACCTTGACCTTTGGCCTGCTCATGGAGAACCTGGTCTTCACCATCGGTATCTTCACCAACGGAGGGCTGGGGGTGAATGTGGTCCGCCCCTCCTTCGCCGTCACGGACCACGCGTTTGCCTATGTCTGCCTGGTGGCGTTCGCAATCCTCGCGCTCTTCATCCTGAATCTCCGAAGATCGACGACAGGTCTGGCGCTCAATGCCGTCCGCTGGAGCCCACCCGGTGCCCGCACTCTGGGCATCAGCGTCGTCCAGATGAAGATCATCGTGGCCGGCCTGGGGGCAATGGTGGCCGGAATCGGCGGAGGGTTCTTGGTTGCCGCGCAGACCTCCGCGCAACCTGCCAACTTCGCGACCTTCCTCGGCGTGATATGGCTCGCAGCGTTGGTCACCATCGGAATTCGCTCCAACGCGGCCGCCCTCGTGGCCGGACTGACTTTCACCATGCTCCCCGCGCTCGCCTTGGCCTACCTGCCGTCGTGGACGGGGCAGCTCCCGCCCATCCTCTTCGGGCTCGGGGCCATCGGAGTGGCCAAGTTCCCTGATGGCAGTCTTGAACAGTCGGGCGAGATGTTCCGCCGGTGGCTGTACGAGAGGGCCGACCGCCGTTCCTCATCGTCGGGGGCACCCGGTGCGGGTGGTGGCCTGGCCGGCCGTGTGCTGCAGGCACCGTCGGTCATGCCGGCACACCTTGTCGAGGAGGTCCCCTCGTGATGGCCGGCACCGACACCGGCGTCGGCCAAATGACCTCGGGCGCTCCGGATACAGCTGGTCCCGTCATGGCCGCGACCGGGATCACCGTCCGCTTCGGCGGCCTGACGGCTCTGTCCGAGGTGGGACTCGAGGTGCCCACGGGAACCATCGTGGGGCTGGTGGGACCGAACGGTGCTGGAAAGTCCACGCTGTTCGCCGTGCTCTCCGGCCTCTTGCGCCCCGCCTCCGGCCGCGTCTTCCTGCGCGGCAAGGACGTCACGAACGCCAGCCCCCAATTGCGCGCCCGTGAGGGATTGGCTCGAACATTCCAGCAGCCTGAGCTGTTCATGGGACTCACCGTCCGCGAGCACGTGGTCCTGGCGCATCGTGTCCGTTTTGCCCGCCAGCGGCTGTGGCGCGACATGATGGATCCGCGCTCGCTCTTGCCGCCGGCGCGGGCGGAGAACGAACGGGTGGACCAGCTGCTCGAACTCCTTGACCTCACGCACGTGGCCCGGGCCTCGGTCGGCGCGCTTCCCCTGGGGACGAGCCGCCTGGTCGAGATCGCCCGGGCGCTGGCCACGCGTCCCGATGTGGTCCTCCTCGACGAACCACTCTCCGGTCTCGACATGCGTGAATCGGAGAATCTGGCTTCCGTGTTTCGGAGGGTCGTGGAGAATGACGAACACCGGGTGTCGCTCTTGATGGTCGAACATGACGTCGCCACCGTCCTTTCTCTCTCGAGCAAGATCTTCGTGCTCGACTTCGGTGAGCTCATCGCCTCGGGCACCCCGGCGGAGATACGGAGTAACGCAGCGGTGCGCTCTGCCTATTTGGGGGACGACGACGACAACAACACCACGCCCGCGGGCCCGAAGGAGGCACCATGACCGATGCGCTCTTGGCGGTAGAGAACCTCGACGTGCGGTACGGGCCTTCTCAGGCGCTGTTCGACGTCTCGCTCGCGGTGGCGCCGGGCTCGGTGACTGCGGTGCTCGGTGCCAATGGCGCTGGTAAGAGCACGTTGGCCCGAACCGTTTCTGGGCTGGTGCCGGCGGCCGCCGGGCGAGTGATCTTCGACGGCGTGACCGTGAGCGGGCAGTCGACCCACCACATACGCAAGCTCGGCCTCACCTACATCCCCGAGGGCAGAGGCATCTTTCCCGGCCTCTCGGTGATCGACAATCTGCGGATGGCCGTTGCCCAAGAGAAGAGGGGTGACCGGGCGGACGCTATCGACCGGGCCATTGCACTCTTCCCTGTCCTCGGTCAACGCCGCACCCAGAGGGCCGGCAGCCTTTCGGGGGGAGAGCAACAGATGCTCGCCCTGGCTCGAGCCCTTGCGGTTCCCCCGCGACTCATCATCGCCGACGAAATGTCGCTGGGCCTGGCACCGATCGTCGCAGAATCGGTCTTTCGCAGCCTTGAAGAAGCCGCCCGGAGCGGCATCACCATCGTGCTCATCGAGCAGTTCGTGCACCGCGCGCTGGCGCTGGCCGACAGCTGCGTAATCCTGATGCGAGGCCGGGTTGGGTGGTCGGGTCCAGCCGATGAGGCAGGCCAGGAGGTCCTCGATCGTTACCTCGGCGAAGCGGACCAAGGGGCAAACACTGCCGTCGGCTGAGCACGCAGAAGCCCGGCGCGCCTCGTCCAGGCCGACCCCGGACCCCCGCCGCTCCCGCGACCCTGTGAAAACTCGAGCGTGGATGTACGTGGACCCGTTTTGTCCGTGGTGCTATCAAACGGCACGATGGGCGCGTCGCCTCGAAGAGCTCGACGTCGTGGAACTGTCGTGGGGATTTCTCTCCTTGGAGATGCAAAACACAGGCGTTGGTCACTTCGACATCGAGGCGCACACGCGCTCGGTGCCTGCGATGAGAGTCGCCCTCCTCGT
This sequence comes from Acidimicrobiaceae bacterium, assembly GCA_003160635.1. Taxonomy (GTDB): domain Bacteria; phylum Actinomycetota; class Acidimicrobiia; order Acidimicrobiales; family RAAP-2; genus Bog-473. Next base: position 55,695 of record PMLV01000120.1, read on the forward strand.
GCGAGAGGAGCGGGGACAGGCTGCGGCCGGTCGCTTCTACGCGGCGATCAGCGGGCGGATGCATGAGCGCGACGAACAGCTTCGCCTGCGCGAGACCATGGAGGGAGCGCTCACCGACTCCGGCCTCGATCCCGAGTTGGCCGCGCGCGCCCTGGCCGACCCAGGGACCGCCACCCGCCTGCTGTCCGAGCACGTGGCGCTTTCAGAACGGGGCTTCGGTGTGCCCACCATCGTGCTGGACCGAGAGGACGGCCCCGCCATGTTCGGACCGGTCATGCCCCGCGTGCCCTCTGACGAGGACGCTCTCGAACTATGGGAACACGTGTCCTGGATCATCCGCAACCCCAACATCTACGAGCTGAAACGAAACCGCTCCGAATACCCTGATCTCGAAGGTCTCCGCCTCGGTCAGATCCGACGCGCCGCCCGTCAGTCGGGAACGGAGAAATGAACCAGACCCGGACGGCATACCTGGAAGCGGCCAACATCGCGGCTGCGCTGGTAGCCGCGCCCGAAGTCGCTGCACGATGGGCACAGCCCGGCGCATCCGAGGGCATGACCGTCGGCGCGACCGCGGCCCACCTCGTGAGCTCCGGGATCGAGATGTTGGTCCCCTACCTAGAGGCCGACGAACCTCCCGGGACACGCGTCCTCGAACCTTCCCGCTACTTCTCGGGCCAGACCCTCGACCTCGACCACGAAGGACATCGTGATGTCCGCCAACGGGCCGAGGAGGGGTCCCGGCGCGGCGCATCCGCATTGGCGGCCGACGCGGCGGCCGCGGTGGCCGGACTCACCCGTCGTCTGGCCGAGGAACCAGACCAGCGGCGGGTCCTGGTTCTGGGTCGATTCGACATGACCTTGGACGGCTTCCTCATCACCCGGCTGGTCGAGCTTCTGGCGCACGCCGACGATCTCGCGGCCAGTGCTGGCCTTCCGACTCCGGAGCTGCCCCCCGAGGCGGTTGCGCTCGTGGTCTCATGCCTCACCGACATCGCCCGGCGACGGCACGGGGATCTTGCGGTACTCCGAACGCTCGCACGGCGAGAGCGCAGCACCGAAGGAGTCTTCCCGGTCTTTTAGTCAGCTCGCTTCTTGGCGGTGCTCGTTCTCCCTCTGGTACGAGCCAATCTCGGGCATGCGTTCATCCCCACCTGCTGCATCCACATCCGGGATGACATCAACGGCAAGCGCTTCCATGGCGTTGGCAAGTTTTGCGATGTCCGACACCGCCTTGGCCAGCCTCGATTGCACCTTCGCGAGATCGAGGTCCGAACGGTCGTCATCGGCAACTTCTCCCGGTTGGAGCATTCCACCAATCGCGGCGGGTCCCGCTGCAGGATTGAGCGCCGTCATCCCGGCCGCCTTGCCCGCAGCGGAGATACCTGGGTTCTGACTAGACATACATGATCTTCTTTGCTTCCCGCCGTCTGGCTGGCCACTCGCTGCGCCGTAACCGACAGCAGCGCTTCCCCGGGCTAACCTCCTCCACGTCTCCAGGCCTCCATTGCGGTTAAGTAGCGAAGCAGTTCTGGACACCTAGCGTATAAAGATTGGCCGGCAGAAAGCGAAATAGGGCTGAGGGCGTGAACCTTCGGTGACCAAATGAGGTCCACCGCCCTGCCTCTCACCTTGCGCCGCAATAGTGTCCGGCGTGACCTGGGGCCCCTCTGGCCGGGCTCCTCTTCCCTGGCTCCCTTGCCCCGCTGCCATTTGATCACGGAATTGCCGGGCCGTCCTCCGCGGGGGTCCACAAGACCCCAAAGAGGCCCTGGACCAGGAGGAATAGACGTCCTGGCCCACGGTGGCACCCCCCGGCCGGAGGACGTCGGGTCGCCCGAGTGAGGGCAGCTGGGGGCCGGGGTACGGCCTTGCCCACCCGGTCGACGAGGGGACCGGGGAACCAAAATGACGGCCCGGATACTGTGGAGGAACTCGTGCATCGCAAGAAAGGTGGCGACAATTGACCGAGGTTGGTGGACACGAGGCACTTATCGCCATTGAGGAAATCAAACAGCTAAAGGCGCGCTATTTCCGGTATGTCGACACGAAGGAATGGGAGCTTCTCCGCACCGTGTTCACGCACGACTGCACGTTCGGTTTCGAAGGAGTCGTCCCGGGTGAAGTCTCGGTGTACGCATCGGTCGACAATTTCATCACGGGCCTCAAAGACATTCTGGGCAACGTGACGTCGGTCCATCACGGACATACGCCCGAGATACGGCTGCGGGACCACACGTCCGCGACGGGTATTTGGGCCATGACTGATGTCCTCGAACGCCCTCTCGGACACCCTCTCTCATCGTTCACCGGATACGGTCATTATCACGAGGAATACCGTAAGGAGGACGAATGGCGCATTGCCTCGGTCTACCTCTCGCGACTCCTCAAGATCGAACATCCAAACCTCGATGAGACACAGATCAAACGTCATTTTGCCTCGCAGATTCCGGCCATCGACCGCTAGGTACGAACCACGAAGTCGCTCGGGACGACCAGCGTGTCGATCCTGCGCCACTCGAGATCAAGGAGACCTCCATGTCCTTTTCCCTCACGCAGCGGACATTTCCAGAACTACCCGAGGAAGTGGCCGAGGTCCTCGTCACGTCGCTTTATACGGAATTCGCGTCGATGACCCCGCAAGGTGTCCCGCTCGACACGCCCCTCTTTGCCTTCGTCGAGCCAGAAGGAGGGACGATCGACGTTGCCACCGGGCTCGCCTACCCGGCCAAGGCGAACCGGGTTCGCCGTAATCCGAAGGTGGGGCTCTTCCTGGAGGGCAACGGGAACCCGGGTGAACCCGTCGTGTCCGTCGCTGGATTCGGAGCAGTCCGCGACTCGGACATTCAGGCCAACATCGAGCGCTACCTGGCCGAGACGGCGGCCCGCCTCCCCGTCACCTCAGGTGGAGTGCCCTGGACGACCGTCCGGCAGGCCGTCTGGTACTGGGCACGAATCATCATTCAAACGACGCCTGCTCGTGTCACGTGGTGGCCCGGCGTCGACCAACTCGACGCAGAGCCCATGCGCTGGAATGCGCCGACCTCGACCACGTACCCGCAGTCAGATCCTCCACCCTCTGGGCCCCCGTCCGCGCCCGCCACGTGGCACACACCCACGGACTGGAGGCCGCGCGCCCACGAGGTGCTCGACCAACGTTTTCCTGGACATCTGACAGTCTGCGATGACGAGGGGTTTCCGCTTCCATTCCGGATTCGCGCCGCCGCCCTGGTCGAGGACGGATTCACGCTCGATGTGCCGAGAGGAGCCCCCTGGGAGCCCATCGGCCCCGCGTCGCTCTGCTTCTCCGGCAAAGGGACCTTCATCGGTCACGTGAAGGCGACGACGGATGGCGCACACATGACCGTCGACCGGAGGCTGCCCGATCTGCCCCTCATGGCCGACCCGGCGCAGCTCTGGGCGCCCCAGCCGGAGATCAAGGCGGTACTCCTCGCCCGCCTCGAAAAGGAATTGGCCCGACGAGGCCTCTCGTTACCCCACGTCCCCGAAGAGCCGCCGGCGCCGACGGCCGGGTCCCTTCTCCGTACCCAGGCGTCAACCCAGAACCACCGACCAGCCACTCCATTGGACACGGCATGACGTCCGACGTGTCGTACCCGGTCATGACTCGTGAGAGGGAGGAATAGAGCGTTCAGCGATCAACGGTGAGAACGTTGCGGGTACAGATATGAACCCGTTCTGAATGCCGGCAGTGTGGTAACGCTCGACACCTCCGGCATCAACCTCGTAGTCCGGGATGCGGGCAAGGACCCGGCTGATCATCGCCTGGATCTCCATCCGCGCGAGATTCGCTCCGATGCACCGGTGGATACCGAAGCCAAAAGCAGCATGGCGCTTGTTCGGGCGGTCGAAGAGGACCTCCTCCGGTCGATCGAATGCGACCGGATCGCGGTTCGCGGCAAAGAGATTCGTCATCACACGATCTTGCGGCGCGATGCAACGACCTCCGATTTCGGTCGCGACGTTCGCCGTACGACCGAGGACCGGCGACGGTGTGATCCAGCGGAGAAACTCTTCGCAGGCGGGCCCGATCAATGCGGGGTCTGCGATGAGGCGGCGGCGATCGTCGTGATGCTCGCTCAGATATGCCAGGGCGCCCGCGGCGGCGCCGGTCGTCGTGTCGACCCCACCCGCCAGAACTAGCACGAAGATATCGACCAATGTCTTCTTGTCGATCGGAGCACCGTCGATCTCGGCGTCCACACAGACGTCGATGAGGCCAGATCGCTCCCGTTCCGGACGCCCACGCCGGCTCTCGACCTCTGCGGCCAGGTCCTCCCGGATCGACATTTGCGCCGCCACGGCTTCGGCATGTGCGGGGCTGTCGGGAGGATGTGCGACCGATCCGTGCCACGCCGCAGCGTGCCGCGGCCAATCCTCGACGGGCAGTCCCAACAAGTTGAGCGTCACCATGGCAGGTACCGGACTGGTGAGATCGTCGACGAAGTCGATACGGCCGCTCGCGTGAACCCGATCGATACACCAATCCGTGAAATTTTCGACCAGCGGGCGGTGCCGGGCGACTGCAGCCGGCGAGAAGCTCGGGTTCAAGAGCCGGCGGTACGGAAGGAACTCCGGGGGATCGAGCTCGAGCGGGACGAATCGCATCGGCGGCGGAGGAATGGACGCCCCCTGGTACGCACTCCCCGGTTCGAGATCATGACGGGACGAAAACGTCGCAGCGTCGTTCAGTACATTGCCGACATCTTCGTACCTCGTGAGCACCCAGAAGCCACCGTAGGAGTCGGACCACGCCACCGGGCACCGCTCGCGTAGGGAATCGAGCGCGCCGACCGGATCCGCGGCGAATTCTGCAGAGTGATGGTCAAACGAGACGACCGTCCGCTCCTCGCTCACGTGTTCCCTCCTCGTGGCCGCTTATTCTTCCAGCTCTCCATGCCAAAAACTACACGGTGTCCCAACGGTGACGACGAGAGCACGCGACGACGGGACACCGGAGGCTGACCAGGCCGTCCGCCGGGCGCGTCCCCTGAACGGTCTCACACCACGAAGCGCGCGGTGGCAGCCGGACGGCCCAGGATCTTGGACAGCTCCGCGAAGGCCGGGATAGGGTCATCACGCAATTGACGCCTGAGGTCGCGAGCTCTTCTTGCCTCAGTCGCCGATGACATCATGGATTCCGCCAACCCACCCGCTGCGCACGCGGCCGAACCGGAAGCGAAACAACCTCATGACCTTTCAGCCATACGACCGTCCCGTACGTGCCGCATTCGTCGGGCTCGGACGTATCTACGACCTCAATGTTCGCGCCTACATCGACAATCCCGATGTGGAAGTCGTGGCTCTGGTTGATCCAAGCGAAGAGCGCCGGGCGCAACGCCAGGCCGACTGGCCCGAGGCACGAACATTCGGATCCACGGCCGAGCTCGCCGCCAGCGGTCTCGAAGTGGACGCCGTCGAGGCGCTGCTGCCGATCCCTCTCCATGTCGAAGGCGTCATAGAGCTCCTCAACAACGGCTGGCACGTCAACCTGCAAAAGCCGATGTGCAATGATCTCGCCGATGCCGAGAAGATGCTCAGCGCTGCTCGGGCGAACGATCGAATATTCCGTGTGATGGAGAACTACATCTTCTATGAACCGCTGCGCAGGCTCAAGGAGACGGTCGAGTCAGGCGCCATCGGCGAGGTCAGCGGCTACCACATGAAGATGGTCGGCAGCGGACGGGGCGGATGGGACGTTCCCGCAAGTAGCTATGAATGGCAATTCCAGCAGATGAGGAACGGACGGGGCGTCCTCGTTTTCGATGATGGATGGCACAAGTTGGCGACCGCGCTCTGGCTCTTCGGCCCGATCAAGGAGGTCCGGGCATGGATCGGCACGACCGAGGTCATCCCGACCATTGAGGTCGATGCGCCCACGACCATCCTCTGGCAGCACGAGAATGGGATCCGCGGGGTTTGGGACATCACGCTCGCACCTGCCATGTACCTGCGGTCCGACTACTACACGAACGACGAGCGCTGGGAGGTGACGGGGCAACAAGGTTACGCGCGCGTCAACCGCTGCACCGGCCGGGGCATACAACAACCGAGTCTCGACGTCTACGCCGAGGGTGAGATGCGCTCCTACCACGCCCTGGACGACGACTGGGCCAGCAGCTTCCGGGATTCGGGGCGCCACTGGCTCCGTTGGCTCCACACGGGCGAAGGCCCACTCCTTTGGAGCGGCGATGAGGCCGTGAACGTGCTCCGATTCGCCCTTGCAGCGTACGCAAGCAGTGAAGCCGGCGGAGTGGGGATCGATCCCGCATCGGTGTCCTAGAGACGCCCGGCTGCAGCGCCGCCTACTTGTGACTATGCGTCACCCATGAGCATCGACGCCATCACAGGGACGGGCGCAGCGAGGCGCCAGTACTGCTCCGGGACATTCGCATCGAGACGCTCCGCCAACATGTGATCTTGCTCCAGCGGGGCGACTTGGGTCTTGTAGATCGCGATCAACGCACGCTTCTTGTCCATGTCGACTTCTATGGGAACGATAGATGGTGTCGGCCATATGCCAGCTTGAAACAACTTCGAGATCCTCCACGCAAGTATTCCAGGCAAGTGTTTGTAGCCGTGATCCTCGTAGCAGAACCACACCGCCTCAGTTCCGCTCTTGATCAGTTCTTCTCGTGCGATCAGACCTGCCTCGTGTGTCACGACGTGGTCCGGGTTGGCGATTCCCATGGGCAGGAACACCGCCGTCGGGTTGGCGTCGGCAATCGCCTTCTCGAGGCTCGGCCCCACCTCGGGCGGCGTCGGCCGCTCCTCGATCGCCAGGTACTGATGGTCGGGAAACTCCAACCAGACCGGCGTTGCGTTGACGAACACCATCGCCTGACGATCTTCTTCACGTCGTGCCGACACCACGTCGTCGCCCGTCTTGAATCCGCCGGCCTCATCCCAGGGAGTGACGTGGTCGGGGTACGCCGGGGGCTGTCCGCCCAGGACGGTGATGACGGTGCTGCCCGGATACGTCGCAAGAAGATGGGCCGCACCGAGCGCAGCGTCGTCAAAATGCGGTGAGACGACCACTATCCGGTCAAGGACCCCCGGATCGAGACCGCCCCAGAATTCGCGTACTTGTGCTTCATCGACCATGTTCGTCTCCATAGCCCTTCCTCGGGATGGACGATACTTTAAACTGACTCCCCGGGTCGTCGCCTGCCTCAGGCGCCGAGCCGGAGGCAGTTCCTACGATTCCGCAACGTCAGGACGCGTACCCATGATGCTCGAGAGTCCCCCATCGCCTGTCGGGCCGGTCGTCACGGATCCCCGGGCTTCTGCGAAGCCCCGGGCAGCGACGGGCTGACGTGGGAGAGGGCGCGCGCACAGGACTTCGGGCGAGACTCGTGACAAGCCGAATCGGGCTTGGCCTCGCCGCTCTGGGTCGACCGGGCTATATCAACCTCGGTCACGGATCTGACTTGGACGGCTGCACCGACGAAGAATCGATGCGGCGCGGGGCGCATGCGGTCCTCGACGTCGCCTACGCATCGGGAGTCCGCTATTTCGACGCGGCCCGTTCCTACGGGCGGGCTGAAGCGTTTCTGGCTGAATGGCTCGATGTCCGCGGGCTCGGGCCTCGCGAGGTCACCGTGGGTTCGAAATGGGGTTACACCTATACCGCCGACTGGCAGGTGGATGCCGCCGTCCACGAAATAAAGGACCTGTCACTCGCCACCCTCCGTCGCCAGCTCGCTGAGAGCCGCGAGCTCCTGGGTCCGAACCTTCGCCTGTATCAAATTCACTCAGCCACGCTGGACAGCGGAGTGTTCGACGATACGGCGGTTCTCGACGAGCTTGACCGCTTGCGTGCGGGGGGTTTGTCCATCGGTCTGTCGGTGACGGGACCGGAACAAGCGAGGACCATCGAACATGCCCTCGAAATCGGAGGCTTCGATGCCGTGCAAGCAACATGGAACCTGCTCGAAACGGCAGCTGGTCCCACGCTCGCCGCCGCTCATACTGCCGGCCTTGCCGTCATCGTGAAGGAGGCGCTAGCGAACGGGAGGCTCTCTGCGCGCGGCCAGATCGGACAGATCATGGAGGCGGCGCGAGAGGCCGGGTGCACCCCTGATGCGCTGGCGTTGGGCGCCGTCCTCGCCCAGCCCTGGGTTGACGTCGTCCTCAGCGGCGCCACCACCACCGCCGAGCTCACGAGCAATCTCGCCGCACGGACACTCGAACTCGAACCGGGGCTGTTCGAACGGCTCACTACGATCCGCGAAGACTCGGACACGTACTGGTCGACGCGGGCCGCGTTGCCGTGGAATTAGACCATATGACGGTGCTACCGAACCGAGCGCCCAGCTGCCATCCCGACGACATCACGCCGTTCGCGTTGCACCCTCCCTCCGCAATCCGCCGTTGAGGACCCCAGTGCCGGCGGGTTCCGGGGTTTCCAACCATCGAGCGCTTCGACATACTGCTCAATGACCACGCGGAGCTCCATGACCCGCGCAACTGTCGCACTCGTCATTTCAGCGTACGCGCCGAGCATGCCGACAAAGCAGCGGCTGAGCGTTTGGTCGGGACACGGGTTATCCCTGAGCCACTGCCGAGCATTGCTGATGGTGCCGGCAAACTCATCATCTACCCACGGCGTCCTGAACCGCGCGGCCGCGAACATAAAGGGCTCACAGGCAGAGCGAGCCTTCCTGTACCACTGCCCGGTGCTGTAAGTGGTGGCTTCTTCCATAGCCCAGTGCGGGCCCATCCTTTGTCACTACCCGTTGCGGCCAGGGCGTAAACCCCCCCTGGCCTCGTCGAGCTCGTGACGGAATCCACTCTCGATCCAATCTCACTGCAATGCCTGTGCACCGACCCGAGGCCGACTTCAGGCGCACGTGCCAGCCTCAGGCGATTCGGATCTAACGTCACTGCCATGAGCAGCCCATCCAGCCACGAGGGGGAGAACACCGGAATCAGCGTGCAGACAAAGTTCTATGCATTCAATTTCTTGCTGTACTTCTACAAGCCCAAGATCAGCGTCGACGGGGATCCAGCTGAGAAAGTGCCTTGGGGCACGACATTCATCGCCACGACGCCAGGGGCTCACACCGTCCGCTGTTTCGTCCCTTACGTCTACTTGCGGCACATGGGTGACTCGACGATTGACGTACGAGTTCCACCCGGAAAGACCGTTTTCCTCCGGTGGCAGACGCCGCTGGGGTCCTTGTACCTCAAAGGGAAGTGGACGGTGTTGGACGCGCAGTGATGCCCTGGGGGACCTGTCGTCGATGCAGAAGATCGAGGAGGTAGGGCGGCGATAGGGCTCCTCTCGATAGCCGAGATGCCTGGCCGAATGACCTTCGGCCTACTCCGGTCACCGTCGGGCCCATGGGACCTACGGCCCTATTGAGGCAGGCGGGTAAGGAGTTGCATTGGTGACATGCAACGGTGGGATGTCATCAGTGTCGGCGACACGGCCACGGACGTCTTCATCCGCCTGGTCGACGGAAAGACGAAGACGATCGAGGACGAGTCGGGACGATGGCTCATGTTCCCCTTCGGCGAGAAGCTGCCATTCGATCATACCCAGACGGTCGAGTGTGGCGGCAATGCCGCGAATGCCGCCGTCGCGTTTGCCCAACTAGGTCTCGCCACGACTTTCGTCACCCACGTCGGCGACGATCAAGTGGGGCGAGATATCCAGCTCGCATTAGGCCGAGAGGGGGTCGACACCCACCTCTTGAGGGTCGATCCTCACGTGCCGAGCAATCGTAACTTTGTCCTTTGGTTCGGAGAGGATCGAACGATCCTTGTTCGTCATCAGCTCTACGACTATCACTGGCCGCATCTACGTCCCAGTGAGATCCCTCGGTGGATCTATCTGAGTTCCGTGGGTTCGGACGCGCCTGAGTACTACAGCCAGCTGGTGGAATGGCTGGACGAGGAGCCGTCCGTCCGGTTTGCCTTCCAGCCGGGCACCTTTCAGATCGCCCTGGGGACCTGCGCCCTGGCGAACCTCTACCGCCGGGCAGACCTCCTCGTCTGCAATCGGGAAGAAGCAGCAGAGATAGGCGGGGGCAATCTCCACGACACGGCAGATCTCCTCGTGCGACTCCACGCATTGGGTGCGCGCACGGTCGTGATCACCGACGGACCAGCGGGGGCATTCGCCTCAGATGGAACCACTCGTTACCGTGTGCCCTCCTACCCCGATCCCGCTCCCCCGATCGACCGCACCGGCGCCGGGGATGCCTTCAGCGCGACGCTTGTGGCGGCGATCCTCAAGGGATACCCCCTCTCGACATCACTCGCCTGGGCCCCCGTCAATGCCATGAGCGTCATACAGCAGGTCGGATCACAAGCCGGGCTCCTGTCCGCTGGAGAAATCACGCAATGTCTCGAGCGGGCACCCGCTGGCTATTCGGTCACGGAGTGGTGAGGAACGTCGGACGTCATGGCAACCTCTGTGCGCCAACAGATTGCGATCGGTGCCATCCGACCACACTCCGTCATCGCCGTTGACATTGGTGGCACCAATCTTAGAATGGCAATCGTCGGGACAGATGGAACGCTGCTCGGACGCCACAAGATTCCAACACCGTCGCAGGGCTCGATCACCGAGGCCATCGCCGGTCTCATCGCCGAGCTCGAGCCGGATCCCGAGCTTCCAGTCGTGGTTGCCGTGCCAGGCTTGGTTGACTACGAACAGCGACGCACACTGTGGGCTCCGCACTTACCCCTGGGCTGGGTCGACGAGCTCGCCGAGGACCCACTGACCGCTCGGCTCAGCCGGCCGGTATCCATCGCCAATGACGCCGACCTCGCTGCGGTTGGCGAGACGTACTTTGGCGCGGGAACGAATGCCGCCGACGTTGTCTTCCTCACGGTCTCGACGGGGATCGGGGCCGGTGTCCTCTTGAACAGGCGCCTCGTCCGGGGGAGGCGATCAGTTGCCGAGATCGGCCATACGATCATCGATCGTCATGCCTTCTCCAAGGGTGAGCCCGCCACTCTGGAAGAACTGGCCTCCGGCAGCAGCGTCCCGCGCCTCGCCCACATCGCCGCGGTCCCGGTCCACACCGGTGAGGAACTCGAGGCACTGGAACGATGTGGGAATGAGCGCGCCACCGCACTCTGGATGGAGATGGTCGAAAACGTCACGATCGGCATCATCAACCTCGCATGGTGCTTCGGACCCGAACTCATCATCGTCGGTGGCGGAATTGGTCGAGAACGAGCGCTGCTTGACCCGGTACGAGAACGGCTGGCGGAGGTGGCGCCGCACCTCGCGATGGAAACGTCCCTCGTCGAAGCAGAGCTCGCCGACGATGCCGGCCTCGTCGGCGGGGCCGCCTGGTACAGGGCCAATGATGTTCGGGCCCGCTGATAGTTGACGCCAACGGCTCATTACGCCCGGTTCGCATCGCGTGTCGCCGGGAGTGGGGACCTTTGGCCCTGACGATCAGGCGGCGCCGGGTCCAGCATGGCAAGGGCAAACCAACTGACGACTCACACGGCGCATGAAGGTCGCCCGGACCCCGCGCACAGAAAGGAGGGGGATCATTTCTCATGGCCACTGTGACCAGCACCGCCGTACGGGCGGAGGGCGCATGCGGCGGCGCCATCGGTGGACAGCGATCCAGATGGCCGGCACACGTGATGTGGCCGCCATCGTCCCAGTGTCGGACGATGGCGGCGATCAACCATCTGGGCCGGTCAAGGGGCGCCATACACTCCCCGTCGGGTGCCCGTAAACTTGAGGTCGTGCTCGGGCCAATGTCACCTCCCGGGCCGTTGTCTTGTCGATCGTTCAGCTAACGGACGCGCTCCCCCCGGAAGGAACCGGATGGGATCTGGCTCTGCGTTTCTCCGGGGTCGTGCGCCGGTACGGCCGCCACCTTGCACTCGACCACCTGGACTTCGAGGTGCGAAAAGGCGAGACCGTCGCCCTGCTCGGACCGAACGGCGCAGGCAAGTCAACCACCATCTCTCTCTTGCTCGGGCTCCTACGACCCCACGAAGGTACGGTCGAGGTCCTCGAGACCACAGCCCGCAATGCCGTGGCGCAGGGCAGAGTCGGAGCAATGCTGCAGACCGGCACAGGAAGCGGACTCCCTCCGGGAGTGAAGGTTGCCGAGGCATTGGCCTTGGTCCGAAAGCTCTATCGCCACCCAGCCTCCTTCGACACCACGGTGGAGCGTGCCGGAATCGGCTCGCTGCTCGGATGCCGAACGAACGGCCTCTCGGGAGGCGAAGCCCAACGGGTCAGGTTTGCCCTGGCGATTGCCGGGGACCCCGAACTGGTCTTCTTGGACGAGCCGACCGTCGCCATGGACGTCGACGGGCGGAGGACATTCTGGCGGATGATGCGACAGTTCGGACAAGAGGGTCGAACAATCGTATTCGCGACGCATCATCTCGAGGAGGCCGACCAGATAGCGGACAGGGTCATCGTGGTCAACCATGGGACGGTCGTGGCTGACGGACCGGGCGCAACGCTCAAGGCCGCTGTCTCGGCGCGGCGCCTGCGCTTCGTGGTAACGGAGCCCGATCCGGAGCGTTATGACCGCCTGGAGGGCGTGACCGATGTCGAGATCAGCGGATCCGGTGTGACCTTGATTTCGCTTGACGCCGACGCCACCGCGCGTGACCTCGTCCGCAGCAATGTCGCGTTCAGGGATCTCGAAGTGACCGGAGCCTGCCTCGAGGACGCGTTCGTCGCCCTCACCGAGCGCAACCGACGGCCCCAGAGTGACATCGCATGAGTGCCCTCCTTGCGTTCCTTCGCTTCGAACTATTTCGCTTGCTGCGAAGTTGGAAGTTTCTCGCCATTACCGTGGGCTTCCCCGTGGTCTTTTACATGCTCTTCCTCGGGGAGCGAAACTCCTCCCAGATCGTTGACGGCACCATGCCTTGGCGCGTCTACTTGATGGTCTCGATGTGCACGTTCGGTGCGCTCGTCGCAGCACTCAACGCCGGTGGGAGCCGGCTCGCTACCGAGCGCTCTACGGGCTGGGCACGTCAGTTACGCATCACGCCCATGCCGGCATGGTCCTACGTGGTGACCAAGGTGGCGGCTTCCATGCTCGTCGTTCTGCCCGTGCTGGCCCTCGTCGAATTAGTGGGACTGACCTTCGGTGGGGTACGGCTCGGAGTGGGGCAATGGTTCGCTCTTACCGCCTTGCTCTGGGTGACCGCACTACCCTTCGCCGTGCTCGGGGTATTCGTTGGATTCCTCGTACACGCCGAGACGGCGTATCCCGTCGTGACCGCGCTCATGTTCGTGCTCGGTTACTTCGGAGGCCTCTTCAATCCCGTAAGCCAGATGCCCCAAGCCCTACAGTCCGCTGCCAAGGCGCTGCCGAGCTTCCATCACGCGTTACTGGCCTTGGAGTTTCTCTCTGGTCAGACCCTTGGGGCGAGCAACTGGCTGATCCTGATCGGGTACACCGTGGTGCTCGGGCTCGGGCTCGTATGGAAGTACAGGGTGGAAGAGGCGCGCGGCTTGGCCTGAAGCTGACCACCGCCTCGGACTGGCGGGGGACTAGATCCCCGCCCCATCGGGCGGTCCGCCGGTCAGGCTCCCGTTAAGTCGGCCATTGGAAGTCGCCAACGGTTAAGGTTCGCCCTATCGCAGTTGATGGCTAGGACCAATGGCCCTATCAGCTCGATGGCAGGCGGTTCATGATATCGCCAGCCGACACTAGGAGGGCCATTTTCATGCTCGCAGGTTCACTGCTCGCTTCCGCTGTCAATCTGAACGGCCCCGGTCGCTATTTGCACTGGTCGATCTTCATCGTCTCGGAAGCCAACCTGGTCCTGATCGCCGTGATGGTCGTCATCTTCGGCGCAGCCCTGCTCATACCGTTTCCCGGTCACGGTGCCCGCACACCGGTGGACCGGTCAGTGGATGCCAATGCCGAAGACGCCGATGCGCCCGTCGCTGACACGACACGCCGGTCGTCGACGTTTGACCTGGGCGACGACGCGGACGCGGCGATGTGGACTTCGCGGCTACGACGCAAGGTGCTGCGACGCCTCCCGCCGGGCAAGCTGCTTCCCGATCGCCAACCCGCCTATGTCAACTCGTGGATCTACGTGTTCGGAGTGGCCAGTCTGGCCACCCTGGGGCTGGTGATCCTGTCGGGCATCATCATCGCTGTGGGCGGTCCCGACTGGTGGCATACCAACGCGGTCGGACACTTCTTCAACAGCCTCCATTTGTGGAGCGTCGAAGCCTTCATGGCCTTCTTGGTCATCCACCTGTGGGGCAAGTTCTGGATGGCTGCCTGGCGGGGCAAGCGGAGGATGACCTGGATCACCGGTGTGGTGGCGTTCGTGGCCTCGGTCGTCGAGTGCTTTACGGGCTACGTCTCCCAGCAGAACTTCGATTCCCAGTGGATCTCAACAAGCGGCAAGGACGCGTTCGACGCCGTCGGGGTTGGGGCGTTCTTCAATATCATGAACTTCGGCCAGATGCTGATGTGGCACATCGTGTTGATTCCACTGGTGCTCGTAGCCCTGGTCGGAGCTCATGTGCTGGCGGTGCGCGTGCGAGGGGTGGCCCACCCGCTCCCCGTCCGCCGAGTCCGAGGCCGGGGGGCGCTTCGGGCTGCGGCCGCGGCGGACCTGGCCGATTGGAGGGGGCCAACTCGCCGTTATGACATCCTCAAGGAGGCGACTGTCGCCACGCTCATCGCCCTCATCCTGGTCGTGGCCCTGGCCGGTCTGTTGTCCTCTCCCGACGACCCACCGGTCACCATCGCCACCTGGGCCCAGATCGCTCCCGCCGACTTCGTGGCCACCGCGGCGAGTGAGCTCGCCGGGACCAGCGAGACCGCCACCTACGGGCCGCCCTACAACAACACCTCCGGGAGCTCGCAGAGCCTTCTGTTCGCTCCCGCGAAGATCATCGGGGTGCGCCAGCCCATTGACGCGGCGAAGGCATTCGTCCTTGCTCCCCTTGAAAGGATCGCTCCAACCAATCCGGCGCTGGCTTCGGCGCTCGACCGCTACAACGGCGCCTCGACCACCACCCGGAACTCCTGGAACACGGCCTACGCCAAGGCCGTCACCAAGGTCACGTTCCAAGATGGCGTCGCCGTCACTCCGTCGGCCTCTGACGGGCCGATACCAAAGCTCATCGCCACCGAGTTGACCTTGGCCCGTAGCGGAGCCCTCGATGCCGACCTCATCGCCAATCAGGCCTTCTACGGGACCAACTTCACCAAGCCCCTGCTCTTCCTCGAAGACGGGCAGTACTTCTCGGACAAGGCCACGGCGGATCACCTCACCGGTGCCCAGTGGGGCGTCATGAACGAGACCGGCAGCTACCCCGGTCAACCCTGGCTCTGGCTCTACACCTTGTGGTACCAGGTTCCGGGCTTCCGCAGCTCCACCAACGTCGACCTCATTGCCATCTACATGACCGGGGTGGCGACCGTCCTCCTCCTCGCCGTACCATTCATCCCTGGTCTGCGAGACGTACCCCGCTTGATCCCTGTTCACCGTCTGGTCTGGCGCGACTGGAACCGCCGGGGAGGCGGCCCTCGGAACGAGACGAATTCCGTGGAGTGAGGGAGGGCGACAACCTCCGGGGCCGAGCAGCCGTGGACGATGATCCGCATCAGCGTCTGGCCGATCTACGATCAGCGCGATGCCGGCGGGGCCCGATTCGTCTGAAGGCGGTCAGCGCTCAGCTGCCCGACGCTCGCGACAGCCGTCACACGTACGACGTCGACGGCGGCGCCAGAGACGGCGACTTCTGCCGGTTGTACTCGTGCTCCTTGTGGGCGCTCTCGCCCTGTGGGCAATCCCCAGTCACATCGGCCGCCACGGTTCAGCCGGCAACCCAGCCACCACCACCACCTCGACCCGGGCTGCGGTCTCCACCACCACCACGACCACAGCGCCCTACGAGCCGCCGGCTGTGGTCACCTCCATTCGACCTGCTCTCGCCGGCGAAGGCCAATGGACACCGGCGGACACCTGGGATCCGGGACCGCCCTCCATTCTGACGACGACGTTTCGACCCGACCCGTCCCAACCGGGCATCGTCGCCTATGCCGCGTGGGTCCGAACAGCCACCACGCAGCTGGCGCTCTACCCGGGCTACGAAGGCCCCGGTCCGACCACGCAGGACCGGGGGCCCGAGATGGTTCCGGTCGCGGCACGGGCCACCCTGCTCGCGTGCTTCAACTCTGGTTTCTACGAGAAGGACTCGGCCGCCGGCTTCTACACGCACGGTCAGCTGTACTTTCCCATGGTCAACGGGTTGGCCACCGTTGTTTCCTACAGTGACGGTCACGTCGCCCTCATCGACTGGGAGGGTGGTCCGACGCCGACTCCCGACATTCTCACCGCCCGTCAGGACCTGCCGCTCTTGGTGAATGACGGAACACCCACTCCGGCCGCGGCGGTTCCCAGCACGTGGGGGGTCACTCTGGGCGGTGTTCCCGCCGTGTGGCGAACCGGGCTTGGCATCGACCGCCGGGGCAACCTCCTGTATGTGGCAGCGCCGGCCCAGACGGCGGCGAGCCTGGCCCAAATACTCGTTGACGTGGGGGCGGTGCGGGGAATGCAGTTGGATATCAATCCGGAGTGGCCGATCTTCACCACCTATGGCAACGCCGGCGCCGCCTCACCGGCACTCTTCGTGCCCAATCCCAACCAGATTCCCGACCGCTTCCTCTATTCGAGCACCAAGGACTTCTTCGCCGTCTTCGTCCGTACCCCGGGCGTGACCGAGCAGCCGTGGTGAGCTCCACTCCCTCGTCCCCGGGTCGCTATCGCCACCGAGCCCGGGACCGGAAGCACCACTGGCGTCGCCCGCGTCTCGTGACTGTGGTGGTGGTGCTCCTGCTCGTTGGCGGACTCTGTCTCGGCGGCTATGCCCTCGTCCGTGCCGTCCACCATTCTGCGGCGGTGCCTCCGGCCAGGAAGGCCCGCCCAGCAGGCCGATCCGCCGGTGGCACCGTGTCGAACAGCCAAACTACGGTGAAACCGACCCTGCAAGACGTGACCATCTCGGCAGTAGGTGACATGGAGCTCGGTAACACGCCGAATCTGCCACCTGACCCATCTACGTATCTGCAGCCGGTCGAGAGCGCTCTCGCCGCACCGATCGTGTTCGGAAACCTCGAAGGAACCCTGACCGACGCCTCGGCTTCGAAGTGCGCCGGCGATGCCACGAACTGCTACGCCTTTCGAACGCCACCGGCATTCGCCCAGATCTTCCGCCAGAACGGCTTCACCGTCTTGAACAGCGCCAACAACCACTCACACGACTACGGGCAGGCGGGGGTCTCTGATACCAGTGCGGCTCTCCAGGCCGCCGGGATTACCCAGGCTGGACTTCCGGGTCAGATCGGACTTGTCACCGATGGATCCACCAAAGTCGCCTTTGTGGACTTCGCCCCCTACACCGACGTCAATAACTTGCTCGATCTTTCCACGGCTAAGGAGCTCATTACCCAGGCCCGATCCGAAGCCAATGTGGTGGTGGTCTACATGCACGCGGGTGCCGAGGGGAGTAACGCCGATCACGTGACGGGGAATGAGGAGACGTACGTGGGCGAAGACCGCGGCAACGCCGAGGTCTTCGCCCACGATGCCATCGACGCTGGCGCCGCCCTGGTCATCGCCAGCGGACCACACGTGCTCCGCGGATCGGAGTTTTACCACGGTCATCTGATCGACTACAGCCTCGGCGACTTCGCCAACTACAACAACTTCTCCACTGCGGGCGATCTCGATCTGTCAGGCATTCTCACGGTGACCCTCCGGGCCGACGGGAGCTACGTGGGCGCTCACTTCACCTCACTGCTTCTTAGCGCCACCGGGCAGCCGATGATCGATTCGTCACAAGCTGCGGCCACATTCGTCAATCAACTGTCCTCGGCGGACTTCGGGAGCGCCGCCGCCATCATCCAACCCGACGGGCTGATCAACCCACCCCCAGACAGCTGACCAGCACACCGGAGGAGCGTTCAGCAACCTCCCGCCGGGCCAGGCACTCCCGGGCCGGAGGCCGGTTGGTCTACCGTGCCGATGTTGGCGGGACGAGGATTAGGCCCCAAGTGCACCACGTACCACACCCCCCGCCACGAAATGAGCGATGCGACGGCAAAGGATCGCAAGGTGCCACCTTGTTGGTAGACGAGGCGAACTCCCGGCAGATGCCAGTACCCGACGTTGTTCTCGCACTGCCCCGGCCCGATCCACTGCGCGTCACCGGGAGTGACATCGACATCGACCAATGTGGGGGCGCCCGGTCCCGAGGCCAGAAGTTGGTGGTAGGCGGCAATGTCGAGCCCAAAGAACGCCAGCAACCGGGCGGAGTAGTCACCGGCCGGACTGGCAATCTGACCGGTCTTGGTGGTGATGTACGCCGATTCGGGGAAGAAGAGTGGCAGCCCCTGACTCTGCGAGCCGGAGACCAGGGCCGACCACAGTATCTGCAACTCTGCCTTCAACGGCGCCCCTGTCGACGGTTCATCGGGGGTCTGTGGAAGCGAGCCCGGATCAATGGTGGTCGTGGTTGACGGGGGTGCGGTCACCGTGGTTGACGATTCGGACTCGCTGCGAGTTCTCGGATGCTGCCTCTCTGACAAAGAGCTCGAGCGCTGGGCCGGTGAGGACGAACCGCAGGCCGCCGCCGCGCCAGCGAGGGCGAGTAACGCTGCGACGATCCAGGCCATTCTCTTGGGGGCCCAACGAGAAGCGGGCTTCTCAATCCCGGTCCGGGTCCGCCTCAGTGCTGGCGGACGTGATCGGTCGTTGACAGATGACCGTTGATCGCGCTGTGGCCTGTCGTCCTTTCCACCCGCCACGGACCCACCTTCGGTGCCACCAGAACCGCCAGCAAGAGCCCGATGCACAGCGCGCCCACCAGAGCCCATTGCCGTGTGCTGGCCCCTCGGACCTGGCGGCGGGTCCGCCAGTAGAAGTCCTTCGGCGCAAGGCGCGCGGTGTCGACGATGTGTGCCAGGACGTGGAAGGCCATGGCGGCAAGCCATAGGACAAACGTAGCCTTGTGAAGCAACAGGAACTGGCTCCGCGTGCTGGTGGGCCCGAGCAGCAACGCAATCCCGCTGCCAATGACGGCGACCGTCAGTACGACGAGGAACGGACCCAACAACCTGAGCAGTGCAGGTGGAGGACCCTTGCGAGTGTACGCGGGTGAGCCAAGGTAATACCGGGCGAACCGCCAGGTCGTGCTCCCAATTTTCAAAAGGGTGGGTGGGACCAGCACCATACCGATCACGACATGGAGCGTAAGAAGCCTTCCGATCCGCAAGATGGTGAATCCCTCGACCGCGAGTAAGACCAGGAGAACCGCCGCGGTCATACCGGTCAGGCGGGCATTGCTCTCCACCCCCTCGTCAGGTTCTTCGCCTTCCTCTGGGACCGGACCCTGCCTGCCCCGTGTGACGGCGGCCTCCCAGGCCGTCACCGAGGATCGCGGAAAGTCGCCCCGGTAACCAGGCGGTTCCGGCTCGCGACCAGTGGAGCTTGCGACCCATCGAAGTGGTCCAGTCTCAGATTCCGTGCTCCCGTCCGACGCGCCTCGGCGCCGTCGATGCTCGGAAGAGTAAGGGCCCCTAGCCATCAACTCACCGCACCGGCGACGGGGCCCGGACGGATTGATCCACACGGACGACAACTTGGCGAACTCGGCGAACCGGATGATGTCGGCGACTCGAGTTGCAGCTCGGCTTCAGATCCATAGGGATCGGTCCAAGGCCACGAGTGCACTCTACAAAGCCAACCTGACGATCAGATGACGGTCTGACGCTCCTACGATCAACGTGTGACGGACAAGAACTGGGAACTCTTCGATCTCGGGCGATCGAGGCGTTCGCGACAGCTCAACCGGTTTGCGGGTGCGTCGGAGTGGTGCCATTGGCATTCAGGAGGTCGAACCCGTCCGGAATGCTGATGCGTCCGGGCGAAGTGCCAGGCGTATCCGTGAGGCCGTATTGCCAGACAATGCTGTTGATCGTGGGGTCAATGACTACCACCCGGTCGCGATAATCATCGTTCACCATGAGCAACCCGTCCGGCAGCCGCTCCGCGAGTGAGGGCTTCTTCAACATCGCGTCACCGGTCGTCGCGGCGTATCTCCAACTGACGTGGCCCTGCCGGTCGAACTCAAGGACGCGACCTTCGGCTGGAGGGTCATAGTCGGTCATGAGGTAAAGATTCGGGCCAAGTTGCTGTGGATCTGACGGATAATTCACACTGCTCATCTGTACGGTCCAGACCAACCTTCCCTGTTGTGTGTACTCGTCGATCCAAGACCCGTTGATCTCTGACACGAGGACGTTGCCATCGGTCAATGGTGTATCCCCATTGGGGTAGGCGATGGAGGTGGGCGGGTTGTGGGTATCGACCCCGTTCCCGATCGTCCCGATCACCGTCTTGGCCGGTGAAATGAACAAGATCCGGTTGTTGGACGCGTCCGCCACGGTCACGATCCCAGACTTCAAGAGGTAGGCATCGTCCGGTTGATCCAGATATCCCGGCTGAGCTCCGGGAACACCGGGATGGCCGTACTGCCAGAGGAGTTTCCCTGATGGATACGCGATTTCGACGATGGTGTGGTTGTCTTCCTGGTTCGAGATGATGCCGGTTCCTTTATTGAAGAAGAAGGCGTCGTCGGGGAAATAGAACCCGCCCGGAGGTGGCGGCATGGATGCCGACGGGTACGTCCAGGTGAGTTGCCGAGCCGCATTCAGCGCGATCAGGCGGTCGTTTCCGCGATCGGCGATGAGGAGCGTTCCTGAGTACGGAGAGCCTGCACTTGCTGATCCTGCCGCACCGCCATAGGGGCTCGGACGCAACGAGATCACCGACTGGAGGAGACCTGAGGCGACACCGGCGGCCTCGGTGCCTGATTGGTCCGCCACCTCACCCCCGACCACGTACCCGATGCTCGAGCCGCCGGAGTCCACCGTGGTATACCCGCCGAAGGCGACCGCCTGAGGCAATAGTCCCGCATTCAACATCTGATGCGTGCGCGGGACGTAAGCCTCTATCTCCGTCTGCGTTGGCCCCTGCGGCACCTGACCACCCGCAACATACATGGTCCCGCGGATGACGAACGCAGCCGCGCCGTACATGGACCGCGGCATGTGGCCAACGATGGTGGCCTCGTGGGTCTTGGGGTCAATCATTTGAATGTCATCGGTCGCTGTGGTGGTCGAACCGGACGAAGCGGTCTCTCCACCGAAGGCGTAGATCTTGCCGCCCAACGCGACGACGGCGGGATACCGGACTGGAACCGGCAGAGTCCCGGCGGAGAAGAAGTGCCTGCCATCGACCGTCGCCAGGACGCTCGGAAGATAGTTGGTGCCGTCGTAACCCCCGACGATGTACGCCGTCGTCATCACGTGGCCCCTGCTCTTGGCGGAGACAGTTGCCACGGCCAGATCCGATCGAGGCTGCGGGAGCGACCCGGTTATTGAGCCCGTGCTGTTGCCAGTCGGCGCGATGGTGGGCGACGTGATGGACTGGATGCCGGCAACCGTGGAGGGCGACCCGCCACCAAAGACCACCGTCCGGCTGCCGATAGTCGCAGCGGCGGCATCGTGCACAACGTTGGCCAGCCTGCCCGCGACGTCTATGGCTCCGGTACCCAGGTCGACCGTTGAGACATCGGCCAGCGAGGAACCTTGCGGCGTGAGGCCGCCGAGGATCGTCAATCCGGCACCGTTGGCCACGACCGCCTCGCGCGACACGGGCGCGCTCAGCGACCACGGCTCAACTCCGGCTTCGATAGAGGATGGAGCAGTGGCGGAACTTGTTCGGTGACCGGCACTCGCCGAGTGCGTCGAGAGCTTCGGATTGTGTGCCACGCCCCCTCCCGAGAGGCTGATGATGACGCCGGCCAGTGTCACTGCGACCACACCACTTACCACCAGCGTCCGTCGCAGGCGGCGCTGGCGACGACGAGTGCGGGCAGCGGCCTTAGCAGAGGGACTTTGCATCCCGCATGTTTACCCTCCGGCACTCAGCCACGCTGTGACCGATGCCCTGCTCGTACGATGAGAGGCCCAATCTCCTTGAGAGCTGTTCAGTCAACGTGAGGAAGCTGTTCTCGGCCGGGCGGTGGAAGGCGGCGAGGCAAGAGGAAAACGCTCCGTCCAGCGCATAGTGCCGTCGAATCGAATGACGAGAGCCTCGTAACCCTCGAGCTGCTCGATACATGCCAGGCCCGGTTCTCCAGCGACCGCTACCGCCGTGGCGAGGGCATCAGCGAGACCGAGATCGTACCCACTGACACTTGCCGAGGCGACGCGCGCGGCCGGGCGCCGGGAGTGAGGGTCGATCAGATGGTCCCCGCGCTCGTAGGCGCCCGAAGTCGCTATTGCTCCGGTGAGCTCGACGACGCAGGCGATCTGGCCCGGAGAAAAGGGATCGACGATGCCGATCCGGAACGGCTGCGCCCACCCCATACCGCCGAAGCTAGCAATATCGCCTGCTGCGTTCACTATCGCGCCGGATACTCCGGTGGAGACGAGCGCGTCACGTGCACACTGTGCCGCCCATCCCTTCACGTAACCCGTCGGATCAACTCCACCCGGCATCGCCCACGGGTCGAACCATCCATCGGAGACCTCACGAGCCTTGGCGCAGAGGTCGAGTACCTCAGCGACCTCCGCGGGAGCTTGCTCGCGGGTAATCTCCCCGCGGCGCAGGCGGCTCATAGGGCTGTCTTCCTTCCAGGTACTGAATACCGTATCGGCACGCTGCAGAATGGTCCGTGCGTGGCCGAGTCGCCGGTACGTCTCGTCGCCCTGCAGACCCTCCCCGCCGTAAATGTCAATGGTCACAACGGTGCCCATCACATGTTCCTCGTGGTGCACCCGGCGATGACGATCGATGGTTTCACCTGCCTCGGCTCGTGAATGCGGCTTCACGAAAGACCCAGCTTTCCGAGAGCCGACTGCAACGACTTCTCGAAGCCGGCGCTCGTATAGCTCGCACCGGAGACTCCCTGGATATTCGCGCTCTGAGCCTGCAGGACTTGTTGCTCAAGAATGGGGATCGACTGCTGATCAATCGACTGGGAGCGAAAATTCCCACCGTCGTCGAGAGAGGCAATCGAGACCTTCGTGATCTTCCTGCCGGAAGCAGTAACCGATACCGACAAGATCCCGAAGTTGTAGTTTACCGCTGCTCCTGTGGCGCTTTGCGTGGCCGAGGTCGTGGTCGTCGTCGTCGGTAAGGTTGTGGTGCTCTTCGGAAGCTGCGTCGTCGTTGTGGTCGTGGAAGGGACGGGCGACGTGCCTGGCGGAGGGGTCGTCGTCGAACTCGACGTTGGGGGAGAACCGGTGCCACCCGACCCTTTACCTGCGTGAGATGCCCCTGGCACAGAGACACCTGGTAAAGAACCCAGCGAAAGTGGCGCAGACTTCGTATGGAAGGCCAGCACGCCAGCGAGCCCCGCGATGGTCGTGCCGATCACTATCGGGGCCCGCCTCATTGAGTCTTCCTCCTGTGCGGTGACATGGGAGTCGCTTCCTCCATGACTTAGAACGCGAAAGATTCTTCGTGGATCCGGTCGCGATCCACTCCGAGGTTCAGGGCCGCCGCCACAATGCTCTCACTGAAACCCCCCGGTCCACAGACATACACATCGCGCCTCGCCAGGTCGGGAACGAGCCCTCCCAACATCCTCGCATCGAGGCGAACGGCGTGGCGCGCCCCTATGACCTCATGGAAGTGGCCGCCACGATCAGCGACGAGCGCAGCGAGCTCGTCGCGGTGCACGATGTCCTCACGAGTCGAGGCACGGACGATCAGCGACACGTCGACCGTGGCGGGGAGATCTTCCAGAAGGGCCCGCAACGGGGTAATGCCCACTCCTGCGCCGACCAGGGCGACTCTCTCAGAAGCGCGCACATGGTGGGTGAATGCGCCGTACGGCCCCTCGATCGCCACGCGGGTTCCACGTTTGAGTGCGGCGATGGCGCTGCTCTGGTCGCCGAGGCCTTTGATCGTGACCCGGAGAAATGGTGGTTGTGGGAGCGCGGAGAGCGAGTAAGGGTGCGCATGCCACCACAGTTCTTTCGTCAGAAACCGCCACTTGAAGAACTGTCCGCCTGAGACCGCGAGGCGATCGAGGCGACGACCCGAACAGATGACCGAAAAGACCCCTGGTGCCTCCTCGCGGACCGTCGCGATACGTAGCTGATGGCGCAGACTCCGTGCGATGGGCTGCGCTATACGGAACACAATGACTACCCCAGCCGTAAGTGCCCAGATTGCGATCCACACCGCCCTGGTGAGTGGGTGACCGATGAATGAGACACCGGTGGTGATCTGGTGGGCGAAGGCGAGGGCGAGTGCGAGGTAGGTGTAGAGGTGAACGATCCACCAGGTCTCGTACTTGAGGTGTCGGCGAGCAATTCGGATGGACGTGATCCCAGCCATGACGAGAAGGCAGAAGCCAACGCCGGCCGCGAGAACGTCTGGGTAGGAAGTGAGAAATTCCCAGAGTTGGTGGAGTGCACCCACCTTTGCCAGTTGTGCATAGCCCAGCGTGATGAGGACGACATGAGCGCCAATGAGAACGAGCGGCCACGGACCGATGGACCTATGCCAACGGACGAGTCGGTCTTGGCCGACTGCCCGCTCGAGCCAAGGCAAGCGCGCAATGAGCACCACCATGACCAGCATCATGTAGGCGCCAGTGAACCCGGCAAGTCGCCCTCCGGCGATGAGCCACCCACCAGGTGCGGCGAGCGTGCCGCGCGATTCTCCGGTGATCACAAGACCCAGTGTCACGCCCAAGCCGACACCGGCCAGCGCCGCCAGGGCGTCGGCAACCCACGGCCGTGGCGCGTGGCCCGGCCGGGGTCGACGGCGAGATGCCCGCGTTCCATTCCCAGGGGCAACCCGGCCGGTCGGCGCGACCCCAGTGCGGTCAGTCATCCCATGATTCTCATGGCCGGCGATGTGAACTGGCTTCATTGGCGCTGTGAGCGCGCTGTCACGCCTCCTGGCGTGCGTTGCCATTCGGGCAGAATCAGCGTGTCCACTCGCATCAAGAGCCGGGTTCACGTTGTCTACGGACAACTGTCGAACCTCAGCCGTCGACGTACAGTTGGCCGTTCGAACCGAGCGCCACCGGAATACTGGACAGCCCGGTCGCCGCAGGACCACGTTGGACGGCTCCGGTCGAGCCGTTGAATTCCGACCCGTGGCACGGGCAAATGAAGAGATCGCTTTGTTGGTCAAACTCCACTTGGCATCCGGCGTGGGGACAAACCGCCGAGAACGCTCGGAAGACGCCGGTCCGAACCTGGACAACGAGGGCAGGAACCCCCTGCTTGGGGTCGGTAAAGCTCGCTACACCACCAACCGGAACGTCGCTCGCTGGCCCGACGCGGATTCCCTTCGGGATGACAGTACCCGACGATCTTGCTGTCGTTGACGTTGTCGTCCCGGGCTTCCCTTGGCTGGAAGTGCTCGGGCTCGTGGTGGAACTTGCTCCACCTCGACCGATCGTACCGGCCGATGTAGATTGCGGCGAACCCCCCACGAGGCGGCCGATCGCTGCGACGAGACCCCCGGTGACGAGTCCAGCTACTCCAACGACGCCTGCCGCCGAGGCCTTTTGCAGGAAGACTCGCCGCTCGAGCTCCGCCGCCCGCCCCGCTGCGGGACCGCCACGCTTTGTTGTGGCTTCGAGGAGGACATGAGCGCGCTCGGCACGCCTCGCAAACAGTGCGTCGAGCGACCACGCTCCGGGGCCCGAGAGAACAAACGGAGTCCACGCGAACAAAAAGACGATATCCGGACCGTAGTAGTACGGGTTATCGTTGAAGCTGACGGTTACGAAGAACGAGAGCGACAGGAGTAACCCACCCACTGCGGCGATGCGGCCGAAGAGGCCCAGGAGCGTGCCAAGCCCGACGGCTACCTCCCCGAAGGAAACGATCAGGGCCACGGGTGTCGAGGCGTGCAGAGCAGGGTTGAGGAGATGGTGGAGCGGGCTCGTAAGGATCGAGCCTTCCAGCTGTTGCCGGAAAGATCCCGGGGCCGTCGCTCGGAAGAAGTTCGGGTTGGCAAGCTTTTGCAGCCCGGCAAATGTGAATGTCACTCCGAGGAAGGCCCTGAGGACGAGCAGGGGTGCGCCCGGCGTGCTCAACAGCCTCGCAAAGCGTGAGGGCGAGACCGCATTCGGCGAAGGTCGGCGCAGATCCTCTTTGTCATTGTCCGACCGGGTCTTCCCGACAGCGTGAATTGACGATGATCGGACAGGGTACCCGGATCGCTTCTGCGCTCGGCTCTTCGCCATCACCCTCTTTGCTCGATCGGTCGTCGGCCCCACGGCCATGCCACGCTTGTAACGCCGATATTAGAGGCCGGACCTGACGCCAACATGAAGCATGCGGAGTTCAGGCGATCTGGCCTCCACTTCGGCCCCCACAAATGCTCCCGTGTAGCGGGAAACGTCCATGAGACGGGTCGCGAGGGTGCTGCCCGGACTCACCCAACCGGACATGCTAGGGATGGCGCGTTCCGTCATGAATTCGTCAGCTTTGGGGGTTACGTTGATGAAAATGGTTTCCAAATGCTGGCATCACGCCCGCCATCCTCGCCCGCGATCACCACAATGAGGATGCTCGTGGCTGAAGACGACGCATCGCTCCGAGCCGTGCTGGAGCGAGGATTGCGAGAGAATGGCTATGTCGTGGACGCGGTAGCGGAAGGCACCTCAGCGATCGCTTACCTTCGGGCGTACCAGTATGACGTGGCGATCCTTGACTGGCGCATGCCCAAGGCCAATGGCATCGAAGTGTTGCAGAACATCCGCGAACGAGGTATCCACACTCCCATCTTGATGCTGACGGCCCGGGACGCCCCAACGGACCGGGTCACGGGACTCAATGTCGGTGCAGATGACTATTTGGTGAAACCCTTCGACTTCAACGAGTTGTTGGCCCGCCTGAATGCCCTACAACGGAGACCACCGCTCACCCTCTACCCGGTCCTGTCCTGTGGGGACCTGACCTTCAATCCCTCGTCGAGAGAGCTGACGATGGCCGGGAAGGTGGTCTCCTTGACGATGACAGAACTTGCTTTGCTCGAACTCCTTCTCCGCCGATCTCCCAGTGTCGTCACGCGTCAGACGATTGCCACGCAGGTCTGGGACGACGAGGCCGAGGCGGTGGGATCAAACACCATCGACGTTCACGTCGGTCGTCTTCGGTCCAAGCTCACGGGAAGTCAGACCCGGATCGAAACGGTCCGAGGAAGCGGGTATCGATTGGTTGCGCTGTGAGGGACAACGAATCCCGCCGAACACACGCCGCCAAAGTGGCGATTGTGGCGACCGTTATTGTCGTCGCCTGCTACGTGATCGGCGCCCTGATGTTCAATCTTGTCGTGGTGCATAGACTCACCGCTCAGGCCGATGTGCGACTGGCCAAACGGCTTGCCGACATTGGAAAGCTCACCATCACCGGAGCCGGAACCGCCCCTCTCTCTACGCACCACGATCAGGATGAGGATGATGCACCGATCTTCGTCTGGAGAGTGAGTCCACAAGGGTCGATTTCCGCACTGACTACAGGAGCGCCGTCCTTGCTCCATACGACGGTGAGCAAAGGAGCCAGTACGGTCGACATTGGCGGTACTCCCTTTCGACTTCAATCGATCACGAACGGATCGGAAACGTTGGTTGCCGGAGAGAGCATCGCCCAAATTGACCGAGTCAGTAACGCCCTCATGACTCCCGAGCTCATCTTTGGTCTTGCGCTCCTCGTCGTGATGTTCGTCGGTTCGCTCCTTATCGGGTTGCGGGCCTCCGCCCCGCTGGAGCTGGTTCGACGCCGTCAAGCCGAGTTCACCGCCGACGCCTCCCATGAGCTCCGAACCCCGCTCAGCGTCATTGAGGCTGAGGTTGATCTGGCACTCAGCCGATCCCGAAGTCCTGACGAGTACCGGTCCGTCCTACGTCGCGTCGCGGGCGAAAGTCGCAGGCTCAGGCGAATTGTCGACGACTTGTTGTGGCTGGCGCGGGTGGACGACCGGGGCATGGAGATCGCTGCGGACGCGACAGTTGACCTGGCCGAGATAGCGAGGACGTGTACCGACAGGTTCCAAGCCGTGGCCGCCACGAAGGGAGTTACCCTCTCGTTCGACGACGTGCCTGAACCCCTCTGCGTGCACGCGGAGGCCGAATGGGTCGACCGGTTGATTGGTGTCCTGATCGACAACGCATGCAAGTTCGCCGGCATCGGTGGAGTGGCAACGGTGGGTGTCCACGCCACGGGCAACCGGATCATTCTTCAGGTCGATGACAACGGGCCCGGGATCCCGATGGATCAGCGGACGCTCATCATGGACCGCTTTCACCGCGCGGACGAAGATCGCCCAGGAACCGGGCTCGGACTCGCCATAGCCGACTCGGTCGTGAGGGCAACAAATGGCACCTGGCTGATAGCGGATTCCCCTCATGGCGGCGCTCGGATGCAGGTCACGTGGCGCAAGGCTCCCCCTCGCCGCAACAGCGATTCGGGCGCCCACGACGACCGAGAGGCTGCCTCCGGTCTTGCGCACCCCGCCCCGGCACATTCGCGAGGTTGACGTCTTAGAAACTCCTTAGATTCTTCAGAGTCTTCGTCATGTAGTCGTCAGGAACGTTCCTTACCCTTGAACACATGGCACGCTCACAGCAACGGCCAGCACCGGATCACTCCCGCATTGCGCGCATCCGACGGGATAACTCCCTGTACCGGATCACCAAGATTACCAAGACGCTCGGTATAGGCGTTCTCGCCATGACAGGGGTGTTAGGGCTCTACCTCGGCAAAGCCCTGCCGGGCCACCACACCGCCACTCAGAATTCTTCGACAACGGCGCCCGCGTCGAGTACCACTGCCGCGGGAGCTTCCTCGGGTCAGTTGTCACCTCCCTCAAGCCCTCCCGCACAGTCTCAGCAACCGGCACCCGTTGTCTCGGGAGCCAGTTGACGACGGTGGTCAACGCTCCACCCGTGGACAACCAACACATCTACCGGACCCTTGGGCTCGGGTGCCGGGCTGAGATCTGGGTCACCGACGCGAACGCTCTTGTGGGCGCGATCGACATTCTCCACCACGAGCTCGAGCGCATTGACAGAGCGGCCAGCCGTTTCCGGGCTGATTCAGAGATCGCCGTTGTGCAACGGGCCAAGGGGCGCCCTGTCGCTATCAGCTCAACCCTGGTCGAAGCCGTCTCCGTCGCGCTGCGGGTAGCCGAGGCTACCGATGGCGATGTCGATCCCACAGTCGGCAATGCCGTGAGCCGGCTCGGCTATGACCGGGACTTCGCCCGGATCGCCGGAGGCGTCTGTGGCTCCCTCCCCGAGGAGCTCCCGGTCGTCGGCTGGCGCAGTATCGAGCTAGATCGGGCCAACAGGACGCTGAGGGTGCCCCCAGGTACATTGATCGATCTCGGCGCCACCGCAAAGGCGCTCACGGCGGACCGGATTGCCCAACGTGTATCGGCGACGCTCGGTTGCGGGGTCCTGGTCTCACTCGGTGGGGACATCGCCGTTGGGGGTCCCTCACCTTTCGGCGGATTTCGTGTCGGTCTGGCCGACGTGAGCGGCGATGTCGAAGCGCCCGAGACCGTGACGATCGCATCAGGAGGGCTTGCCACGTCAGGTATCATGTCTCGCCGGTGGCGGTTGGGGCGCCACATGGTGAACCACATCGTCGACCCTTCGACCGGGCTCTGCCCCGCACCGACGTGGCGCACGGTCACCGTTACTGCCGGGTCATGTGTCGATGCGAACGCCGCGTCGACGGCGGCCATGGTCAAGGGCGCCACCGCTGTCCAATGGCTGGACTCCCTCGGACTCCCGTCGCGGTTGGTTACGGTCGGTGGACGTATCCTGAGGGTTGCGGGATGGCCGGCCGGTGCCTCGGCGATATCAGAACTGACGGAGAGCACTCGATGATGCTGACGCTCGCCGCAGTTGCCCACACTGGGACAGCATTGTGGTACTTGACCAGGGCCACTGGTCTGATCTCGCTCATACTTCTTTCTGCCACTGTCGTGCTCGGTATCGTCGCCTCGGTCGGTTGGACGACGGAGCGGTGGCCGCGATTTCTCTCGCAGGCCGTGCATCGCAATCTCTCGCTCTTCTGCATGGCGCTGCTCGCCATCCATATCGTCACGACGGTAGCTGATGGGTATGTCCCCATCAGCTACCTGGACGCGTTCATACCGTTCCTTACGCCGTATCGACCCCTCTGGATCGGCCTGGGAGCATTGGCGTTCGACATGCTGCTTGCCGTGGGCATCACAAGCGGGTTGCGTCGGCGAATCGGAGTGCGGGCCTGGCGGGGGGTGCACTACCTGGCCTACGCGTGCTGGCCCATCGCGGTGCTGCACGGACTGGGCAGTGGGACCGATGCTCGCTTGCCCATCATGGTGCTGATCGAGGTGGTCTGCATCGCCTCTGTGGTGAGTGCCGTCGCGTGGCGGCTCGTGGCCTCCCGTCGTCTGCCGAGCTCCCGGCGCCTGGTGGCGGCCGGCGNNTTGGCCGAGATCAACGCTCGATACGCCGCCAGTTCCGTAGGAAACGCGAGCGGGAGCGCGACATCGCCGACGGTTCCAAGCACGACCGCTCCGTCCTCGACTAGTATTATTCCGACGTCCCCTTTCACCGCGAACGTCAGCGGGACCATCAAGACGTCGGCCCCGAACAGCGCGGGAGGTGTAGAGGTCCTGCTTTCGATGGAACTTCAGGGATCGAATACCGCTCTGGTGGTGAAACTGATCGGCACACCTGTAAACGGAGGAGTGTCGATGACGAGTAGCAGTGTCGCCCTGGGCAATGCCCAGGGCGTCGTCACCGCACTGGATGGGTCCACCATCGGGGCCACCGTACTGGGGCCCCGCGGACGCATTGAGCTCGACATGCAGCTCAGCATTGATCAGTCCACTGGCAGCATCACCGGAACCGTGTCCGGAACTTCGAGGAACAACCAGTGAGAGCCCCGCTGGCCGCATCGACGGCAACGCTCCCGCAGGCCCCGGGTTTCCCACGCCTCTTGAGCGCCCTCCCTTCGCCTGACTCCGTCGTCGACCTGGAAGCGCACCTCACACACTGGGGAGATCTGCCCCTCCACAGCGCACGAAGCGGGCTCTTGGACGAACTTGATGCGAGCGGCCTCCGAGGCCACGGAGGAGCCTGGTTTCCCGTTGGGACCAAGTGGCGAGCCCTCGCACGCGGAAGCCGCCGGACAGTGGTGGTGGCCAACGGGTCCGAAGGAGAACCGGCCAGCCGCAAGGATGAACTCCTCCTGACCCACACGCCCCATTTGGTGCTCGACGGGCTCTCTCTTGCCGCGGCAACCCTCAACGCGAGTCGGGTCGTGCTGTACGTGCCGGCGCGCCAAGTCGATGGCCTTCATCGAGTCGTTCATGATCGACGGCGTAGTGGCATCGACAGGGTGGAGATCGAAGTCATCGAAGCACCGGACGCGTACCTTTCGGGTCAGGAATCCGCCGTTGTGCACGCGCTCAACGACGGACCTGCGATTCCCACCTTCATCGGCTTGCGGTCCATTCGCGACCACGGCGTACGCGGCCGACCCACCCTGGTACAAAACGTGGAGACGCTCGCCCACGTGGCGATGATCAGCCGTTACGGAGGCCTGTGGTTTCGGTCCCTCGGGACGCAGGATTCGCCCGGCACCATGCTCCTCACGGTCACCGGGCGATGGTCGGAACCCATGGTTGTCGAAGCACCTCTCGGCGCTGCCTTCCGAGATCTCTTGACGCTCACGCCACAAGATGCAGACAGATACTGGGGGGCACTGTTAGGTGGCTACGGGGGAGGTTGGGTCTCTATCCCCGACCTCCTCGACTGTCGCCTGAGCGAAGAATCGGCCCGGCAACTGCATTCGTCGCTGGGCGCCGGGGTCGTCGTCCTCCTTCCTCGCACGCACTGCCCGTTGGCCGAGTCGGCTCGAGTGGTCCGCTACATGCAGCGCCAGGGAGCCGGTCAGTGCGGGCCCTGCATCCATGGTCTCGCCGACCTCGCAGCACACCTCGAAGGTCTCGCCTTCAATCCGGCGAGTTTCCGTCGTCACGTTCCGCCCATTCTCGAACTGTGCAACCTCATCGACGGGAGAGGTGCTTGCCGTCACCCGGATGGCGTTACTCGATTTGTCCGCAGCGCACTCGTTGTCTTTCGTGACGAGGTGGAAAAGCACCTCCGCCACGGCCCCTGCGCTGCGATCAAGGCACCAGCGCTTTTGCCCTGTCCAACCCACGATGGCCAAGATCGGTGATGGAGACCCGACGCGTCAGTGGGCAAGGTGCCCGTGTCGTCAAAGCACCGGTGGCAAGGTGGCGGGTCAACCTCGTGGTCGATCCCATCCTGTGCGACGGGCACGGAGTGTGCGCAGAGTTGTTCCCTGAGCGGGTCGTCATGGATCACTGGGGCTATCCGATCGTTGACCAAGAAGAGATACCAACGGGACTCATCGAACATGCTCGTCGCGCCGTCGCCGCATGTCCACGTTTGGCCCTTCACCTGGTGGAAGGGCGCCGGTGAACTCTGACCTTCTTCGAGATGAAGTCGACCATGAGGTGCCGGAGTCGAGGGGATCACGGCTCGATCTCGCGCCGCGGCCTGTGCGGAACACCCATCGGCGGCGCCGTGCTAGGGCCAGAACACCCTACCGACGCCGGCGAATCCTGCTGCTCCTTGGACTGGCCTTTGCCGGCTTCTGCCTGTGGCTGGCCTTCTCGCTCGGCGGAGCCCTGACGAATCCGGCCCTTGGAAGCTCGTTCACCTCGCGCTTTTCCGAATGGGCTCGGGGTCATGGAGGCGCCAGCATCGTGAACTGGGTCGAAAAGGAGTGGTACAGCCACCATCCACCGCCCGTCGGGGGCAAACCCCCCGCCGGCGCGATCCTCGTCCCGCACGGGGCGGCGGCCACCACGACTGCGGGGCCGCCCCACCTGTCGCCCCCAACGGCGATCCAACCCATTGCCCAGCCGGCGATCCCCGGCGAAGGGCAGTGGTCGCCCGCCGGTCGTCTCGTGGGAGGGATCCCAGCGATCTATGAGACGACGCTCCGGCCCGACGCCATACACACCAGCTACGTGGTTGGTGTGGCCTGGATGGACACCAAGCTCTTGAAGGCCACCCTCTACTCCGGGAGTCAGATCCCAGGTGGTGGCCCCTATACCCATACAGCTCCCGTACAACCTCAAGCGGCGAACAGCCTGGTTGCGGCATTCAATGCCGGATTCCTCATGAGCGCAGCCAACGGTGGCTATTACACGGACAACAAGACGATCCTCCCGCTGCGCACGGGTGCGGCGTCGTTCGTCATCTATCGCAATGGCACGGCAACCGTCGGTCAATGGGGTCGTGACGTCACCATGACGGCGAACGTCGTATCTGTCCGCCAGAATCTCAGTCTCTTGGTCGACGGCGGTCAGCCCGCTCCCGGCTTGAACGCATCGGACACGACGCAGTGGGGGAACACGTTAGGAAATGCGATCTACGTTTGGCGTTCGGGCATTGGGGTCACTGCGGACGGCGCCCTTGTCTATGTCGGCGGCCCAGGGCTCAACGTCACCGACCTGGCCAATCTCTTGCTACGGGCGGGCGCGGTTCGCGCCATGGAGCTCGACATCAACACCGACTGGGTCAACTACTCGGTCTACAAGCCGGCCACACCAAACGGACCAGCATCAGGAGCCAACGGAACCGAACTGCTCCCCGGCATGACGGGAACACCGACCCGTTACTTCCAGACATGGTGGGCCCGGGACTTCTTCACCATGTCCGCAGTGGGTACGTGACGTGCGCTCTCACCACAAAGCGGTACTCGCATCACCCGACGCCGTCGCTGAACAGCTCTCCATGGCGCCGTTTGACACGGCGACCCCCCCTACACGAGGGGCAGATGGAAATTCAGCACCGTTCATTGCGGTAGTGAGAAGCCTACGTCCTCGCCAGTGGACCAAGAACGCTCTGGTCTTCGTGGCACCAGCGTCAGCCGGCGTGCTCACTCGCCGGATTGACCTATTGCATGCGCTGGCCGCATTCGGGATCTTCTGTGCGGCCGCTTCGGGCACGTATTTGGTGAACGACGTAGCCGACGCGAAGGCTGACCGGGAACACCCCAACAAACGCCTTCGGCCGATCGCTCATGGCATCATCAGTCCAACCTTCGCACTAGTCATGGCTGCGGGATTGATGCTCGTCACCTTCGCTGCTTCTTGGTATGTTGCGCGCTGGAGTCTCGTCCTCGTCATGGCCATCTATCTCGCCATCAGTACCTCCTACACGCTTAGACTGAAGAGAGAGCCGGTTATCGAACTTGCTGCAGTCGCCTCAGGATTCCTCCTTCGGGCCGTCGCTGGTGGCGTTGCCACCCACGTGCCACTCTCGAGCTGGTTTCTCGCCGTGTCTTCCTTCGGCGCACTGTTCGTGGTGACGGGAAAGCGTCTGGGGGAGCTGCTTCGGTTGGGCGAACGACGCGGGGACCACCGGAAAGTACTCTCTCTCTACACGGTATCGTTCCTACGATCAGCGCTGACGCTGACCTCTTCGGTGACGGTTACGGCCTACTGCTTGTGGGCATTCGACAAGGCAGGACTGCTCTCGCACGCCAGTCATCATTTTGTGTGGATCCAGCTATCTGTGATTCCCGTAATCCTCGGAACCCTCCACATGCTCCGGCTGGTCGACGCCGGGCTGGTCGACGCACCCGAGGACCTGGTCTTTCACGACCACGTGCTCCAGGGCCTTGCTGCGTTGTGGGTTGCGTTGTTCGCAATCGGCATCTACGGATGAATGACCCGGATCGCGAGGTGATGGAAAAGCCCGTGCGCGGAGTGAACGCCAACCATGGCATGTCTTCCCTCGGAGTGGCCACTGACTTCGACGATGAGCCATCGAGCCAACCCCGCTTGCTGGCGGGATGGGGGCGTACCTCGCCTGCAGTGAGCCACGTTGTGGCCTTCGACGATCCCGACGAGCTGGTTCGCCTGCTTTCGATCGAAGACCCAGGGACGTCCGCCCGCAACTCCGGCGTGCAACGTGGAGTGATCGCCCGAGGACTGGGACGAAGTTACGGCGACGCCGCCCAGTGTGCGGGAGGTCTCGTCATCGATACCTCCCACGTTGATTCGATCGGAGACATTGACCCTGACACTGGTTCAGTCGAAGTAGGTGGAGGAGCGAGCCTCGACGCGCTCATTCGCGCCTCACTTCCACAGGGCTGGTTCATCCCGGTATCGCCCGGTACTCGACAAGTAACCGTCGGGGGCGCCATAGCCGCCGATGTCCATGGGAAGAATCATCATCGGGATGGCAGTTTCTGCTCCTATGTCACGTCACTGACATTGGTCACTCCGGTGGGGATGTGCACGATACGTCCCGAGTCCGACCCAGAACTGTTTTGGGCCACAGCCGGTGGGATGGGCCTTACCGGCGTCATCGTGAAAGCCACACTCCGGCTTACCAGGGTCGAGACGGCATGGGTGGTTGTTGACAGCGAACGCTTCGCTGACCTTGATGGCGCAATGTCCACCATGGAGGCATTGGACCACACCTACCGATTCTCCGTGGCCTGGGTCGATTGCAGCTCCCATCGCAGCAGCGTAGGGAGATCTGTAGTGACGAGGGGTAACTATGCGCCGCTTGACATGCTTCCTCCAGGGTCACGCAGCAGCGCTCGCACCGTCCCGCGCGTTTCACATCTGCGAGTGCCCTTCAGTCCACCGGGCCGACTCGTGAACCAAAGTTCCCTGCGGGCATTCAACGCAATGTGGTTCCGCAAGTCACCACGGCGCAAATATGGAGAACTCATACCATTGACGTCCTTTCTGCATCCCCTTGATGGAGTTGCAGATTGGAACCTGCTCTACGGACCACGCGGCTTCGTTCAGTATCAGTTCGTCGTCGCCCCACAGTACGCTGACGTTATTCGTCGGGTGATTTCGATGGTGGCCTCCTCCGGTATCGCATCATCAATGGCTGTGCTCAAGCGATTCGGTCCCGGCGACCCGGGACCACTCTCGTTTCCGATTGAAGGCTGGACCTTGGCCCTCGACTTTCCCGCCGGATTAGCGGGGCTCCCAGCTCTGCTGAATCGGCTGGATGACATGGTGGCGGCGCACGACGGAAGGGTATATCTGGCGAAAGACGCACGGCTGCGACCTGAGCTACTCAGCGTGATGTACCCGGGGATCAAGGACTTTGTGGAGNNTGAACGACGCCTTTAACCACCCCCGGTCGGTTGTGGTGCTCGGGGGGTCGTCCGAAATCGCCGGTGCGTTGGTCGATCGCCTGGTGGCCGATCAATGCCGGACCGTCGTACTCGCAGGGAGGGATCCCGAAGCACTTGCCCACGCGGCGAAACGTGCCCAGGACAATGGGGCAGAGACCGTGAAAATTGTGGCGTTCGACGCCCTCGACGTTGTCCACACCGAAAACGCGATCGGGGCTTGTTTCGATGCCATAGGTGAGAGCGTGGATCTCGTACTCGTCACTCTCGGCCTGTTGGGCGATGCGGCCGCCGATGTCAGGGAAGCGACCAGAATCACGGAGAACATCACGGTCAACTTCGTGTGGCCTGCTGTTGCTCTCGGTTCCATTGCCCAACGCTTACGGCATCAGGGCTATGGCCGAGTCGTGGTGTTCTCCTCTGTCGCCGGGGTGAGGATACGGGAAACCAATTTCATCTACGGGTCCGCGAAATCGGGTCTGGACGGCTACGCGCTGGGGCTCGCAGAAACCCTCCGCGGATCTGGAGTGCAACTACAGGTAGTGCGACCAGGATTTGTCCGCACAAAGATGACGGCGGGACTTCGACCAGCGCCCTTCGCCGTTGACCCGGAGATGGTTGCCACTGCTGTCATGCGAGGTATCGAACGCAATCAACCCATCATCTGGGTTCCCTCCACCCTCCGTTGGGTATTTCTCGCCCTGCGTCACATGCCACAGCAGCTCTGGCGACGGCTCCCGGGATGACAACCGGTCGGCCCCACCTTTCAGGCAGATCACTCATGCGCAGGCAGTGACGACGCCAATCAGTTCCCCCTGCTCGACATAGTGGTGCCGCGAGAAGCAGCGGGCCCTGCCCCTGGCACCCTCGTGACCATCGTCGTCCTCCTTTCCCTGCTCCTGGCGTCTTGCTCGGATGCGAACCCAAGTCGCCTGGCCTCTACCTCTCCGCCCATATCGAGTCCTGTCATCCCACCGCCAGCGACCACAACCACGACGACGGTTCCAATAGAGCCCGGTTGGACGCCGATCGCTTCCGGCCCCAATGGCGTTATCACCGATCAGCGGAACGTAACCGTTCCAGATGGTCAGCAAATCTCCGTGGTCCGCTTTCGAGCCGGACAAGTTCGGTTCCATCTGCACGTCGGCAGCCAAGACCCTCCCGCGGGAGCGGCGGTGATCGGCCCAGAGTCCTCGTCTCTTGTGAGCACGACGGAGATCCCTGAGCTACTGGGAGCCTTCAATGGTGGATTTAAGGTGAATGCTGCGGCTGGTGGTGTTGAAGTCGACGGGCAAATACTCACCCCTCTTCTCAATGGCCTCGCCAGCTTCGTGATCGACACGAACGGCACAGGCCGAATCGGGGTATGGGGGTCTACCGTCCCCCTGCCCGGAGAGCAGGTGGCCAGCGTTCGCCAGAACCTTCCACCACTCATCGAAGGTGGACAGATGAGCGCCCAGATTGGGACTGTCACGCAGTGGGGTGCGACACTCCATGGCCTCACCGCAACCGCGCGCAGTGCCCTCGGCGAAGATCCGGCCGGGGACATCCTCTTTGCCGCCAGTATGTCCGCTTTGCCAATCGACCTGGCTCTTGCACTCTCTGACGACGGCGCCGTCAATGCCATGGAACTTGACATCAATCCCACGTGGATCCAGCTCGATTTGGCCTCGACGGCCGGCGGCCCGTTCGTCACCGCCATCCCGGGACAATACCGTCCGGCCAATCAGTATCTCGTCGGTTGGACCCGTGACTTCATCACGGTGCTTACATCCGCCCCTATCCTGCAAACAGGCGTGGGGTCTCCTTGATGTGGCCCCCCTACTGGTTCGGTCGATGGTCTGCGTCGAACCTCCCGTTCGTCTGCTTCGCCTTCATGTCCGCGTCAGGTTTGATGCATAGAGTCACTGCGAGAGCCATTGGGAGCGGAAGTCGGAGGGAGTCCAGGACTAGTCGTTGTACGGCCCCAACTCGTCGTTGACCACCCGACCGGTCCGACGTGAGGTCATAATTCGCGGGGAGGGGCGGAGCCGCCCGAAGTATCAATGGGACGGAGAAAGTCATCGTTCGGCCAGCCACCAGCCCGATTGCCAATAAGGCATCCAACAGGATGGGTTACTCCCATCGAGTGGCCAGGCGGCAATGTCACCTTCGGCGAGGGTACGCGGTCGGTATCGCCGGACTGGTCGTTGTCGCCGCCGTTGTCATCCTCCCGGGGCGAGCCGACCCATCGCGAGTTCTACGGAGGGCAACTGCCCTGTGGATCGGAAGTTCTCCCGGGCGTGCAGTTGATCCAAGCCTGTTCACCAACGGATCATGCGTGTCGTTCCCACCCACTTCTGGAAACCGCCACAAAACCGTGTTCCTCGATGCTGGCCATGGCGGCCTCGACCCAGGGGGCGCTGGCATCACTGAATCAGGCCAGACGATCTACGAGGCGAATGAAACATTGCCCGTGGAATTGGACACGACGGCCTTGTTGCGTGCCCAGGGATTCGAGGTGGTCGACTCGCGGACTCGCAACTCCACCGTCGCCCGGATCAAGCCCGGAGATCAATCGGGCGGCATCTTCACCGTGCAAGGCGAGCATAACGACGTGGCCGCACGAGACGAATGCGCAAACCGTGCCCGAGCCAACATTCTGGTTGGTATCTACTTCGACGTGGGTGCATCGACGGAGAACGCTGGCAGTATCACCGGCTATGACACGGACCGACCGTTTTCCTCATTGAACCTGAAGCTCGCCACGCTCGTGCAGAGTGACGTCCTCTCCGAGTTGAACGCGCACGGATGGGATATTCCGGATGCCGGAGTGGTCTCGGACGTTTACCTCGGTGGCCCGCCTTTGACGCAGGCGGCAGGACACTACGGGCATCTGCTGCTTCTGGGGCCACCTGAAGCTGGTTACTTCACCACCCCGAGCGAGATGCCCGGTGCCCTCATTGAGCCACTCTTCATTACCGATCCGTTCGAAGGCACGATCGCCACCGGTGTGACTGGCCAAGAAGCCATTGCCAGGGGCCTTGCCCAGGCGATCGAACAATATTTCGGTCCACCGGCGAAGACGCATGTCCGAAAGAAGACCGGAAGTGGTTGAGCGTGACGCCTCAGTGACCGGGTATCCCCCAAGGTGCCCGATCGATCGAGTGACCAGAGGACGGAATGGCTGCAGAGCGACGAAGCGCCAACATAATGATCATTCCGCCCAAAAAAACCAGCAAGCTGATTGTATAGGAGTTGCCAATCACCAGCTGCCCGAATGAGTCGTGGATTTCGACACCGTTTCCGTGAGGGATGCGCCAAATGGGACCGTCCCAGAACCACACGGCGGCCAAAGTGGCCCAGATCCGACCGAAAGCAGGTCGGTCATGAGCAAGAGCTAGCCAGAGGATGATCGGGACGATCCAGACGAAGTGGTGTGCCCAGGTTATGGGAGAGACGAGGAGCCCGGTCACAGCACAGAGCAGTACGCCAAGGAGGGGCGACGACGAACGGTAGGCCCACACCGCAGTGCAAACGCCGATGATCCCAACCAACAACAGCAACACTACGAGAAGGTCTTCGGGTGGGCGTCCATGGTTGAATCGATAAATGGTGCTTCGAAGACTCTGATTCGAAATGTAGATGACCCCACCCACCCGGTGGGCATCGAAGACATACCTCGTCCAGTACGACCATGCTTCCGAGGGTGCCGCAACCAGCATGACGATTCCGCATGCGCAGAATGTGATCAGCGCCACGCATCCGGCCCGAATCTGCTTGGTGGCAAAGAGGAAAGGCACGAAAATAAGAGGGGTGAGCTTCAGCGCAGCAGCGATGCCGGTCATGACGCCACGCGGAATCGGAATCGTTCGTGCCTTCACGAAGTGATCACCGGTGAGGTCGGCGAGCACAAGGAGCGCCAGGAGTATGTTGATCTGCCCGAATTCAAAGGTCAGGTTGACCGGATTTAGTGCCATGGTCGGAAGCGCCAAAATGAGCGACCAAAGCACCAAGTCATCTTTTTTCCAGAGCGGTCGAACGGCCCTGAGAGAGGTACGAAGGAAGGCGATCAGCAGAATCGTCGAAATGACTGCCCATATGACCTGGCCCGTGACACGGGACACCAAGGTGAACGGAGTGAACAGCAGCGCCGCAATCGGCGGATACGTGAAGGGGACCCTTGGGAAGAATAGGTAGGTGGTGTAGAGACGGCCAGTGAAGACCTGTTTTGCCCCCATCAAGTAGACGTCGAAGTCGACCTGATGGGTAGAAAGGCCAATATCAACAGCCCTGACCAGCGTGATGCTGAAGGAGATGGCTCCGAGGCTCCACAAGAAAGTCCGCCACCACCTCGTGTGGGTACAACTTGCCAGCGAGGTGAGAGACACCGTGACTCCCCTTCAGGGGTTGCGGGCTTCGCTGGACATGGGGCGCGTACTCCGTGCTCCTATCGGCCTGAAAAGCCTTCCAGTATGACAAGTTCGTGAAATCCCGCAATATCGATGAGCCGGAAGGACCAGGGGACCCTGTGGCCGGTTCCAGCACATCGAACCGAGGTCGATATACGGCATGGCGAGTACATGATCGATCGGAGCCGATAGCGACGTCATTTCCATAAGGCTACGAAAGGCGATCCGTGCCGACATCATCCGGAAGAATGAACTTCGTCATCGATTTCAAATCCACGGCATATTCCTGACTGAAGCGGAGAGGCCGGCCGGACTTTCCGTTCTCAGGGCGCCCGCACCCGTCGCCGTTCCATATGCTTTACTACCACTCGCTGAATAAGGATGTTGGTCACGGGACCTTGAAGCCATTCCAACGAGTGGGCCCCGGGGCATTTGCGCGTCGTTGCAAGATCTGCCTGCTTTCATGCCATGGCGCAAGTCGGCATGTAGTCACGCGTCTCTTGAAGGGTCAGCTTGAGCCGTTCGGGCAAGTCGTCGAGGAATCGCTTGCCACGTTGAGGCCGTCGATCGACCTCAACATCGCGTCTACGTAGGAAAGCAACTCGTCGTCCATGACGAACCGGTCGAGGTGTTGATGCGCCCGTCGGAGTAGCCGTCCACCGAGATCAGGAGCTGCACCAAGACTTTGTCACGATCCGCCTCCGTGCAAGAGGGCAGCCAGCGAGTCCAGGAGGGACCGGGTTCCTTCTTCTCTTTGGGCCACCGTGTCGTGGCCGTCGAGGAACACCCCCTGCTCCGTGAGAACCAGACGCGTCATTGCATCTTGGCCGTGGAATTGGACCGTGGCGACGGACACCGAGATCCGATTCTCATCGGCGGACATTTCGTACGTGTAGACAATCCGCTGCTCAGGAATGATGTCGCGAAACTGCGACTCGTAGGTGTAGACGGGCCCACCCGGAGGCCCACCGCGATTCACCTCATGGCCACCGACCCGGAAATCGAGTTCGTACCCTGCTTCCAGGGCATCCGCCGAGCCGGCGAACCAGCGGGCCTTGAGTATGGGATCCGCCCAAGCCTGGAAGACCTGAGTAACTGGAACGGCAAAGGTCCTCTCAATGACGAAC
The DNA here is from genome assembly GCA_003160635.1 of Acidimicrobiaceae bacterium. Classification (GTDB taxonomy): domain Bacteria; phylum Actinomycetota; class Acidimicrobiia; order Acidimicrobiales; family RAAP-2; genus Bog-473. The sequence goes on from PMLV01000120.1 coordinate 97,455, forward strand.
GTGTCATGGGCAACGGTGGACAAAGTCATCGTTTCTCCTCGGTGGTGACAACTTCGTTCAGGATGTCGCCCAGTCGGTCCAGGCGGGCTTCCCAACCCCGGCGTCGGTCGGTGAACCACTGTTCGGCGACGGTCATCGCCGCACGTTCAATCCGACACGTACGCGTCCTCCCAAGCTTCTCGGTCTTGACGAGCCCGCACGACTCGAGGACCTGGACGTGCTGGAGGACGGCGGCAAGCGACATGGCCAGAGGTTCTGCCAGTTCACTGACCGAAGCGGGCCCCAAGGCGAGTCGTTCCACCATGTTGCGCCTGCTCTTGTCGGCCAACGCCCGGAAGGTCCGATCCATGTCGATCGTTTGATTAAGCATCTACTTGAGTATAGAACCCTCAAGGTTCGATACTCAAGTATTTCCTTTAGTCTCTATGGGCGCGGAGGGGCATCGCCTGGTTGTCCTCAACGCCACTCTTCGCCGGGCGGGGTCCCTCTGTACTCCGCGTGACTGCCCAACGGCGCGACTCATTGGTCCCGGCTACCTTTCTGACGTGGGGTTTTATCGTGAACACGTCCTACCCCGGCTCGTGGACCGGGCATGCGGCACCGCCGAGATGGCGAGGTGGCGTGCCGATGTCACCGACGGGCTGCACGGTCGGGTGGTCGAGATCGGCTTCGGCTCCGGACTCAATGTCCCGTACTACCCATCCACGGTCGATGTTGTCCTTGCGGTCGAACCGGCCGAGGTGGCTCGGCGGTTGGCCGCCCGTCGAATCTCCTCGTCGTCGATCCCCGTCGAGCATGTCGGTCTCGACGGCCAGTCCATCCCCCTCGATGACGCCAGCTGTGATGCAGCCCTGTCGACGTTCACTCTGTGCACCGTCCCCGATGCCCGCCTTGCCCTCTCCGAATTGCGCCGAGTCGTGCGTCCCGGCGGTACGTTCCATTTTCTCGAGCACGGTCTTGCTCCCGACCCTGACGTCGCGGTCTGGCAACGTCGATTAGATCCCTGGCAACGTCGCTTGGCGGACGGGTGCCATCTCACCCGTGACATCCCAGCTCTCATTTCGGACGCCGGATTTGTGATCGACCGTATTGAGCAGCGCTACGCCAAGGGACCCCGACCATGGTCATGGTTCACCATTGGGACTGCCGTCAATTGACGAATCCCTACGGGACCGGGGCCATAGTTGCCTTGGCCCGAGCTCGTGCAGCAGCGCCGTGGCGGTGTGTGCCCGCTGCCCTACTTCGCAATAGACAACAACTGGGCCGCTACCCATTGCGTCAAGATTGTCCCGCAGTGTGTCGATGGGCACGTTCGTCGAACCTTCGATTGCTCCACGTTCGTGCTCTTCGGCCGCGCGGACAGCTACGACATCGACGACCCGAGCGGGGCGGATGCGTGAACACTCGGGTCACCGTTGGCTGACGCGGGCATGGGTGGCCAGAAAGCGACGGATCTCGTCGGTCAGCTCATCGTCCTCGGGGGCACCGAAGAACCCGCCGTGGGGCATGGCCTCGAATACGTGCAGTTGCGCATCGACCCCGCCGGCACGCAGCTTCCGGTGCATCCGAACGGTGTTGGACAGAAACAGGTCCCGGGTTCCAGCTTGAAGGAACGTCGGCGGGAACGGGGCGGTGAGATCGCCGAACAGTGGCGAAAGATAGGGGTGTCGGAGATCGTGTTCACCCGCGTACAGCGCGATGGAGTCAGCAAGGCTCTCCGTCAGCACGCAGTCGATACCCAGATTTGTGTTGAAAGAGTCGCCGGACTCGGTCAGGTCGACTTCGGGCGTCAGCAGGACGAGTGCCACCGGGAGGGGCAGTCCCTCGTCTCGAGCTCGCAACATCAGGGCGGCGGCCAAGTTCCCCCCTGCTGAACCCCCGCCCACCACTATGTGCTCGGGTGCCCGAACTTCGAGCAGACCGCGGTAGACGGCGAGGACGTCGTCCAACGCTGCGGGGTAGGGATGGTCGGGAGGCATCCGATAATCGACGGACCACGTCTGCATTTGCACCTGGGCCGCCATCCTTCGTGCCATCACTTCGCACGCCTTGCCGCTGCCCATAACGAGCGAACCGCCGTGGATGTCCAAGAAAAGCGGCTGACCATCACTCTCGTCGACGCCCTCAGGGGTGACCACGAATACGGGCACTCCCCCGACCGATCTGGATTGAACCGACGAGCGGAGCAGTTCGACCTGTGGACCCATCACGGCGACGAGCATCTCATCGGTCGCTTTGATCTTCGCCCGCCAGCCTGCGATATCGCTTGGGTCGAGACGATCGCCGCTGCCACCGAACAAATCCATGCCGAGGAACTGCTGGGCGTGTTCGCTGACAGATGTCGGAACCGGAATGAACCGGGTCACCTCACGGCCAGCGATACCGGGGCCTTCCTCGTCCAACGTCATCCATCGCTCCTCTACTGTTTACGAGCTCGACCCGGTCGAAGTTCCCGGTATGTCGCTCCCGCAGACTGGCTGAGTGCTGGTGAGCACGAACCCGGACTTCTTCGCCTGCAGGATCCACTGACAGTTCTTCTTCTCGTCGTGACCGAAGTTGGTCGCATAGTCAAGCGGCGTCGGGAGCAAGCCGTCAGCATCGTAGGACTTCACACCTCGCAACGCCTTAATGACACCGGCGCTGGTCGGATTCTTGCCGGCCAGTTCGAGTCCCTTGATCATGAGATCGGCACCGACCCACGACTGGTAGATGTCGTAGGTCGGAAAGTCAGATGGCGCTCGGTGTTCGTACTTTTGAAGGGCTGCGGCCATCTGCCTCGTCCCCGCGTTTGGGAGGATGAGGGGTCGAAACCCGGAGAAGAAATACGCGCCTTGCAGATCGTGCCATGCCGGAGAGCTCACCACCGACGGCTCGTAGCCCGTCGGGAGGATGATCGTCTTGAGCTTCACCCCAGCTTGCTCCATCGCGGTCACGAGGGCGAAGTCTGAATTGTCGTCCATACTTGTCCATATGACGTTGACGCCCTTCTGCTTGGCTGCCAGGGCTTCCGTGGAGAAATCCACGCTGCCATACGGAACTGACACGTCGAGGACGCCTACCTTCAGCCCTTGGCGTTGCGACGACTCGGCGAAGCCGGTCGCCGAGCGAACGGCGCTCGGCGAGATGCCATATCCATACGAACCCACCACCGTGCCGCCGTACTTCCTCACAATGTTCCCGTAGAGCGAACTCACCGGATATTTCGGGTCAACACTTCCAGCGTCCGAAGCAAACATATTGGTGTAGGGCTGCTCGCCCCATTCGGGGCCATCGAAGAACCCGCCGGTGACAGGGATGCCGGCTTGTTGGGCATATTTGGCCCCTAGGAAGAAGAGCGGGCTTACCGAGACAATGCCCGTCACACCCTTTGAAACCGCGTCCTGCACCGCAGTCGGGTCGGACGAGGGGCTTGTTTGGTCATCAATGACGATTCCCCCGATCTTGTGCCCGTTCACCCCGCCCATGGCGTTCTGTAGAGCGATCCGAGCGTTGAAGCCTTGGGCCGAAGTCGAGAACTCACTCGCTGCTGCACCAGTCAGAGATGAGATGAGAGCGATCTTGATCGGTGCCGGCGTCGCCGATGCGCTCGCTTCGGTCACCGTGATGGGCGTGAGCGTTATGGCAACAGCGTGGCCGCTGTCAAGAACTTCCTCCGACGTGAGCGCATTGCCCCCCTTTGCGATGGTTCGGGAGACGCTAGCCTCAAAAAGCAGAGGCATCGAGGCACTGCTCGTCAGGGCTCACACCGCTCACCACCCGTTCGCGACGCGCTCGGCCCTGCGTGCCGTCGTGTCGTTTGCCGTCATCCGCTTGGCCTTCGCCGGCTTCACCCTCGGCGCCTCGGCCCTCCATGCCGGTTACACGAAATCGGGCGCCGACGACGCTACTCACGTGGGAGCGCCGCCGGCAGCTTGTGCCGGCGTCACGAGCATGTGCGTGCGCGCTCGTCTCCCTCGGTTCAGCAGAACGCCGTGTCCCAGGCCGTGCAGGACCTTTGTGGGCAGGCCCATGCTGCCGTTGCCCGCAGCCGCATCTCAGAGGGAACGTCCGTCAGCACCGAACAAAGAGGAAGAAGGAGGAAGAAGGAGGTTACAAACCCTGTGCCATTCTCAATCTAGCGCTCACCGGGCGCTTGCGGCAAGGCCCTGCTGGATGTGCAGAATCTCCGGCCCGAACCAGAACCTACAGAAAAGGAGGGGATGCGCATGACCGATCATGCTGTGGTTATCGCCGGAGGCGGTCCGACAGGGATGATGCTGGCGGCTGAGTTAAGGCTCGCGGGGATTGATGTCGCAATCGTCGAGCGGCGCGCGACCCAGGAGCTCGACGGCTCGCGCTCCGGCGGTCTGCACTCGCGCACTATCGAGGTGCTCGATCAGCGCGGCATCGCCGATCGGTTCCTCGCCGAGGGGCAGGCGATGCAGGTCCAGAGGTTCGCCGGGGTGCCGCTCGACATCAGCGACTTCCCCACCCGCCACAACTACGGGCTCGCGCTGTGGCAGAGCCACTTCGAGCGCATACTGGCCGACTGGGTCAGCGAGCTGGGGGTGCCGATCGCTCGCAAACATGAGGTGACAGGCTTCGCGCAGGACGACACCGGCGTCGACGTCGAGTTGTCCCGCGGCCGGTCGCTACGGGCGGACTACCTCGTCGGGTGCGACGGAGGGCGCAGTGTGATCCGAAAGGCCGCCGGCATCGAATTTCCCGGGTGGGATCCATCGATCAGCTGGCTCATCGCCGAGGTCGAGATGGACGAGGAGCCGGAGCTCGGCCTGCGCCGCGGGGGTGGCATCGGCCGGGTAGAGGAGGGAGGCCGAGTACGGGTCGTACTGAGCGAACAGCACCTCGAACCCACCAGCGAGCCCACCCTGCAGGATCTCAGCGAGGCACTCATCGCCGTCGACGGGACGGACTACGGGGTGCACAGCCCTACGTGGATCTCCCGTTTCACCGACACGACCCGGCAGGCGGCGTCCTACCGAAAGGGACGTGTACTGCTCGCGGGCGACGCCGCACACGTGCATCCCCCGCAAGGTGGACAGGGCCTCCAAACCGGTGTGCAGGATGCAGTGAATCTGGGATGGAAGTTGGCCGAGGTGCTCAACGGGACATCACCAGACTCCCTCCTGGACACCTACCACGCCGAACGGCACCCGGTTGGTGCCCGCGTGCAGCACAACACCATGGCGCAGGTCGCGCTCATAGGCACCGACGAGCGCACCGACGCGTTGCGCGACACCATCGCTGAGCTGCTGAGCATGGACGAGCCGCGCAAGCGGTTCGCCGCAATGATTTCGGGCCTCGACATTCAGTACGACCTCGGTGAGGGCCACCCGCTGCTCGGGCGCCGCATGCCCGATCTGGACCTGGTGACCGCCGACGGCACGCTGCGGGTCTTCACCCTGCTGCACGACGCCAAGCCGGTGCTGCTCAACCTCGGTGAGATCGGCGACTCTGACATCACGCCATGGGCCGACCGGGTCCAGATGATCGATGCTGAGTACGTCGGCCTGTGGGAGCTTCCGGTACTTGGCGCGGTCGCCGCTCCCACTGGCGTGTTGATCCGGCCCGACGGATATGTCGCCTGGGTGGGGAACGGCACAGATGCGGGATTGCGCGACGCCCTGACTTACTGGTTCGGAACACCATGACGACACGATGCCCGGCCGTTTCGATTCGACGGACCGGCCGATGGTGTCGCTGCGGGCTCGAACCCATGACCTCAGCCGTGTGAATCCCTTCAAGCCCCTCTCGGTGACCTGTGGCTACCAAGGAAAGACCATCTCAGATGGCAAATGACGTGTCCGTTGGACCCGGATTAGTCGGATTCTTGAGCGTGACAAGGAGTTGCTCGACCGGCTCGCTCGGTGACCCGATACATCACACTGCCCGAATTCTGATGACTCGCAGAGCAGGTGACCGGGATCAACGCCGAGATCCTGGCGAAATCCGGCGGTCACAACCTGGCTGACGGGGCCCTTCATGCTCCTCACGCCAGCTTCGGCGATCAAGGCTTCTATCCAGATCTGATCGACGAGGCGGCGGTGCTTACGTGCCACATGGCGTGGAATCATCCTCTTCCAGACGGAAACAAAGGGTGAGTTGGGCCTGGCTCGTCGCCTTCTTGGATCTGAACGGTGTCGTGTGGGATCCAGACCCACCCGACGTGGACGAAACCGAGTCAGCAGTCCCGGCAATGGCGGCACACGAGGTCGACGAGGCGTGGATCGCCAACTCGCTACGACAACGCACTCGTCGGTTGGACCTGTGACAACTGGCCGGCGCAGGGCGGGCCTCACGGGCAAATGGCGGATCGAGGAGATGGAACCGTCATCGAAGACCGACCCGCTGTGGAGTTCACGTGGGATGCCAACGCCGAATGCGATCATGCCTGCGGACGAGGGTGGGCGGCCCTCCGATCCGATGGCTCCTGGCGCGGCCACGTCTACGTTCACATGAGTGAAGACTCTGAGTTCCAGGCTTCAAGAAAGTGACCACGGTGTCACCGCCCGGGATAAATGAGGCAGTGTCAGATTCACGGCGGCTCAACTGACGGCCTCTTCGCCAAGCTGCTTTTCACCCAAGAAGCGCTCTTCTCCAAAGGATGGGGCCCCAAGCCTATTTCGGGCAAGCTTTCGCAATGGCAACCAGCTCGAACCTCAGACTCGACTTCTCGCTTCGCGGAGCTCGGGGCGTCATCGAGGCGTTCGTCACTCCCAACCACGACCCAGTGGCCGTCGGCTATTCATTGCTAAGCGGTGGCCTACCAGTTGACTTCGCCAACGGCTTCCCGGTCTGTCGAGCGACTGTCGCCTACCAGGCTGAAGGCTACGCAGCGGTCTTTGGTTGGACCCAGCTGGTCCGCTCCACAGAGGTCGCCAATGCCCAATTCGAGGTAGATCCCGATCGCGATCTACTCAGAAGTATCAACCCCCTTCGCATGATACGGACTCAAACCGACCCTCTTCGACGCTCCGTCCCGGGAGACTCGGACCGACATGCTCTGGCGAGCGCACAGTTTCCTATGTGTCTCGCCAGACGCTGTGCTGACACGGAGAGTGCAAGCAATCGCGGGATTCAGTTGGGGTTTCGATATTTCGAAAGGCGTCATTACGGTCGTTGACCCGCAGCCTCTCGATGCTTCGAACTGGGACGAGCACCTGGCCCTCCTCACCTTTAGCTATCCGAACTGGGCGTTCGATCGGGGGTACCGGCAATGATGAAGAAATGGCCTCATCACGTTTAGTCTCCGGCCTGACGTCACGATACGGAGACAGTCAAACCGATTCAAGAGACGATGTCGTAGAAGGTCTGAACGACGCCTTCATCGAGAGCAGCAAGAACCTTCTCCAAATGACCACTCGCCAAAATCAGTTCACCGAAGGCAGAATCGTGTGCTTCGCGGGACGACCACGTTTGAACGAAGGCACTGGATCTTGGGTCTGATTGATCCCGCAGAATGTCGAACGACTCGCACCCTTCAGAAGCCAACATGCGCCTTCGCCCTTCTGACTGCAGTTCGAGAAGTGCTCCCTCATGACCTTTAGCAGCGTGGAATCGAGTAACCGAGGTAACGCTCATGACATGCCTGCTTTCTGGGAGGCGGCTGGCCGAACGGTATCGCTTAACCACGATCACCGCCGTGGACGGTATCGAGGTGGGGATGTACCGCGGCCGAGCCCAGCTCCCCAGATCCGTCGATAGGGAGTGGTGTCGGACGCGCCAGAGCGCGCCATTTTCGGGTGTGCTAGCAATAGGGGCTGCGCTTCCGCTCAGTCACCCCCATGAAGGGACGGTAACCCGTGTTTGTGACAGTCATCCACCGAATNNCGTGAGGTGGTTGAAGGCGCGGTCGGACCATGGGCGAACAACGAGTACTACGAGATGCACGTGGACGGACTTACGCCGCAGCTCGGAAAGTAACCGGCTGATCGTCGGCGACCCAGATCTGCCGTTCGGTGTGGATCGCAGGCTGGAGGGGCCGGGCGTTCCGAGATGGGTTCCGAGTCGGCGATCTGCGGGTGGATCGGTGTCCCAAAACGCGCTCGTGCCTGCGTGCCGTCGGGTTGCCCCGGGTTCGGTAGGGGGCAGCCCTTCATCGTCCTGAGTTGCCCGCAGAGGACGAGGCCAAATTCATCCCGTCAGTGCCATAGACTGTTCGCTGCGGGACAATCACGGCGGGTAACGGAATTGGGAGCCCTGTCACCCCGGTCCCGGGCGGCCGGTGGATCGGCATGTTCGGAGGGCAAACGGCCACGACGTGGCCGTGCGGCAGAGCTTTCCCGTCCAGTGGTCGTCGTCACGATCACGACAGTGGTGATCGAAGATCACGACTAGAGACGAGCCGCCGTCCAGACAGGGTTACTGATCAAGTCACCCTGTGACGGTGTACGACTCCCCCGCATCGAGCGGGTGGAGATGCGCTTCCTCGATGCCGCCGAAGGCGCGCGCGCCGGAGTGCGATACCGTGTCCGACGAGCAAGTGCAAGCCCCTGACCAGGGGGAACTGGTGGACCTTGGGGGACACAATAAGAACCGGTCGCCCTCTGTGCAAGGTCCACACTTCAGCATCTGATGACGACGAATCTTGTCGATCCCAATGGTCACGTCGCCGGCAATCCCCTACCGATCATATACCTCGCGAGGATGTCCAAGAGCCACAACCACGATCAAGAGCACATCGTCGGCAATGGTGTAGACGCTGCGGTAGTCGCCTACGCTCACCCGGATAACCAGGGCGACCTCGCAGAGGTCGGGATGCTGGCGGCCTCGGGTCGTCGGCGAGTAGCCCGATTGCGCCTTGGATACGGGGACGAATTGCCGGGTCGAGTTTCCGCAGTGCCCGGGCCGCAGCGGGACGCAGCTCGGTGCGATAGGTCATCACTTCCAGCCGAGATCGGTCTTCACCTCATCCCAGGGGATGTTGGGACCTTCCTCTGCCATCGCTGCGTCGAAGGCCTGGGCGTCTTCGGCATCCTCGAGCGCCTCGATCAACTCCTCATACTGTTCGGGGCTGACCAGCACCGCTGTAGGCCGGCCGTAGCGCTCGAGGAACACCGCTTCGGTGTGGGCCATCTCCACCGCCTCGGAAAGTCGTTCCCGAGCTTCGCTGACTGCCATCTTTGCCATTGGTTTGCGCACCGGCATTTCCGTCCACCCGAGACGTCTGTCACGGGCAGTCAGCGCCCACGCGATTTCGAATGTAAAGCGGGCCGACGTCAGCTAGCGATCACCCCGTAACGTAGGTGTTTCCGCGTTTTGGCCGGTTAGGGCCGAGTGAGGCGCCACCCGATCGACGGTAATGGGATCGAGGTGCGGGTAA
>PMLV01000316.1 GCA_003160635.1 Acidimicrobiaceae bacterium
CGCCTTGAGGCATCCGTTCCGCGTATTCTTGCGTTCCAACGATGCCCATGGATTCACCCTCTTATGTGAAGAACTCTACGGAGGGCCGCACTATGTAAGCCCAACGTTGTCACGACGCTCACCCAATTCTTGGACAAATAGCCGAATGTCAATCTGGCGAATGGTCTTCACTCCATGTGCGAAGGCCCGGCAGGTCGCCGACGGGTGAAAACGAGAGGATTCCAGAAGTAGTGTCGGAATTTGGGTATCTAGACCAAGCTTCCAGGAAGATCGGCCCTGAGTCGCCCCAACCGCCGGGATTGAGCGCGACCGACCGGCACTTGTCTGCCACAATGGCTATTCAGTATTGCTGGAACGTTACGGGACACTTACCGGAAGTAGCCGACACATGTCCCGTGGTGGTCCCTGACGCCGTCAATGTGTCGACGACGGTCGATTGAGTCTCGCAGGTTGGACCGTCTGGTAGTGGGCTTGTTTGGGCGGCAAAGCTAGGGCAAACGCCATGTCGGTGGAGCAGCGAGTTGCTTTGGCCAAGAAGGCGCGTGCTGCTCGGGCCGCGCGAGCCAAGACCGGTGTACGAATAGAAGGTCAAGCAGGCGTAGACGTGTCGCTACCTGAGGACTAGCGTGCTAGTCCGTTGGCGAACTCAACAGACCTGGCATCGTGATAGTGGCCGATCGAAGGAGTGACGCGGAATGCGGCACGCCGTGGCGAGTCCAGGCGTGTTCATGAACAGCCGTTAGCAGCGCTTCATGCCCCGATGCTCGTACTACCTCCCCGCATGGCGGACAGGCAACTTCCAGCTGTTGCGGCCTTGTCGCGACGGAGACGGGGGGTTCCGCGCTCACGCTTGAGTGCCAGTTTCTACGACAGGTTCCGTAGAGCACCGGGCCAATCGCGACTGCACAGCCCAAGAGCATGAGCGGGATTCCCAATGCGATCCACATCGGCACCACCTCCAGCTTAGGAAAAGCTGTGTTTATTCTGTGAACATACGCGTTGCATGTCAATGACCTTTTTGTGAATATTTTGCGCGCGACTCGTGTATGGACTAGAGATTGGCCAAACTCGCAGGTCAGAACGTTTCCGCAGGTGAAACTAGCCCACTACCGACCATCCGATGGCGACGAATTCCTGGCGCCGGTCCGGGTCCCGAACACGCAACCAGCCTATGCACTCTTTGGCAGGAGGACGTCAAGTAAAGCGAGAGATGTCTCCGGTCCCAGGGGTAGCTCAGTACGCCGGACTCGGGCGTAACCATGCGGTAACTGCATGGGTGGTGGACGATTTCCCTCTTTCGCAATTACGGGGACGGTTCGGGTCCAACTGACTCTTCGTGTTCGTCGCCAGGAACCGTGAAAGTAGCCGACTGAGCATCGTGCCACGGCTGCACGTAGGCAAGCCAGATGGCTGCGCCCACGAGCAAGGTCACACACAGGACCCAGCCGAGAACAGTCGTCCCAAGTCCCGCATACTTCAGGCCTGATGCGAAGATCACAAAGGTAATGGCTGGCCGAATGTACCTGTCCGGAGCCCTCGATGAGATAAACGAACCCACGATGACGGCCGGGATGCTCCCGATGACTATCGACGTGGTGACCGAGAACTCGACGTGTCCGAATGCGAGGGCACCAAGTGCGGCGGCGGCCGTCAACGGGACTGCCTGGGTGAGGTCAGTGCCCACCAACTGATTGGCACCAAGCATGGGATAGAGGAAGAGGAGCATTACAATCATCAAGGACCCCGACCCGACCGACGTCATCCCGACGATCAGGCCGCCGACCATGCCGATCGCAACGGTGGGGACGGGACGGACCACGAGTCCGTGAACTACCGCCGTGCGCTCGTGGCCTCCCCGACGGTCGAGGAAGTATCGGATCACCATGGCCGCTGCCCCAACCAAAAGTGCGGCGCCCAATGCCTTCTCGATGTTGGTCTGTGATGTCTTGGCGTGTCCCATGAGATGGAGGAGGTAGGCGCCAAGAAAGGCCGTCGGCACCGATCCGGCCACCATCCACCCGACCAAGCCGAAATTCACCGTCCTCTTTGCCATGTGAACGGCCGCCCCAAACGGGCGCATGAAGACGGCAGCGACTAGATCGCTGGAGATTGCCGTTGATGGCTTCACATTGAACAACAGGATCAGCATTGGCGTCATGAGTGCCCCGCCACCTGCTCCGGTCAGCCCGACGAGGAACCCAATGACGGCACTCCCGAGGACGATGTACGGATCGATATTCACGAATGCCCTCAACGTTTGATCGGAGCGGGCACAGAGTCTAAGGGTCTGCCTAAGTCGACCGCCAACGAGTCCTGAACGTCTGGTCCATGAGAGCCAGAGGGTGACTCAGTACGCCGGGAGCGGGGCGACTGCATCGCGTTGGCGACCAGGGCTGGGTTCTCGACAAGGCGCAGGATCGCTACGCGGACCCAGCAGTAACCAGTTCGGGTGCCCGATGAGCGGAAATGTCTAGATACCTATAAAGAGTCTGCCGACTGACACCGGCCAGCCGTGCGATCTCTGAAACGGACATGTCGCCCCGGTCGTACCGTTCCTGGGCCTTTCTCGCCGCAGCAGGACTGAACTCACGCTTGCGACCGCCATTCCGTCCCCGCGCTCTCGCTGCTGCGATACCGCGATTCGTGCGTTCGATCAAGAGGTCCCGCTCCATTTCGGCCGGGCGCCGGGCGCGATCGCGCGCACCTCCGGGAGTTGGTCAAGGCCCTTGCGATGATCGTGGCCGTCCAGCGGCACGTTTCCCTTCCAGCATGTGCCATTGGGCCCTTGCATTCGAGGTTGTCGCACCTCCAGACTGATGGAGTGTCGAGTCACTCGCAGGTTCCAATGACCAGAGTCCTCGTTGGCTATGCGAGCGCCTACGGATCAACGAAAGGAGTCGCGACCCGCATGCGAGCGGTTGCGAGCCGAGGGCTTCGAGGTCGACGTACGCCCACTCGACGAGATCGATTCGGTTGACACCTACGACGCCGCGATCCTGGGGAGCGCCATTCACAATCAGAAGTGGCTCCCGCCCGCCGTCGACTTCATGCGCACCCACACTGCCGCGCTAGCCGGTCGTCCCGTGTGGCTGTTCAGTGTCTGCTCCCTCGGTGAAACGACCAGCTTCTTCAGCGAACGAATGGCTCGGCCGATGCGGCGACGACGGAAGGAACCGGCGATTGTCTCGGAGGTCCGGCCAAGAATCGACTCTCGCGAGCATCGATACTTCGCTGGCGCGATCGAACGGGGTCACTGGACGGTTGTGGGCAACCTCTTTCTCAGACTGCTCGGTGGCACGTTTGGCGATCACCGGGATTGGCCGGACATTGAGCGGTGGGCCACAGGGATCGCCATGTCGCTACGGGCTGCGGCGGGGTCGACCCAGCAGGCGTAAGCGAGAGGAAGCCTGACGGCCAAGCCCTCGTGGTCGCCCCCTTCGCGGCCGCTATGGCGGGCTGGTCGGTACCGCCGCACTGAACGCGTGCCCCAGAACGAACAGCGACTTCCTCGCCTCGGAGCCCATATTGCCGGCTCGGTGGGACGGTTCGGCACATTGGGAATACACGTTTCCGGCCAAGACAACCCACCCGCTAACCGGCAGTACCGCTCGGTCTGTTGTCGTGAGCCGGAATGCCCGACGCCGCGTGTTTCTGATCTTCTTGGGGACCTTCGGCCCTGGTCGAGGCTAGGAGGTGGGGGCATCGTAGAAAGTGCGAAGTCGACGACCGCCTCCATGCGATGCAGCAGCGCCCGGGATACTCGGGCTCAACAAGGGAGACCACCGATGGCCTATCTGAAGCCACCAGCCTTCACCCGGCGGCTGGCCAATCCAGTGGCCATGAGGCTGAACGCCCATGGTGGCGCTACTCTCACCGTGATCGGCCGGCGAACCGGAGAGCAGCAGCGGGTGCCAGTCATTCCCGTCGAAGTCGGCGGTAGCCGTTATCTGGTGTCGCCGTACGGCGAGTCCGAATGGGTCCGCAATCTCCGAGCTGCCGGTAAGGGCGAACTGAACCGCAAGGGCCAGACCGAGGCCTTCGACGCCATCGAGGTCCCAGTCGACGAGCGGGGCCCGGTTATCGCCCGGTACCGCGAAGTTGCCGGTCGCGTCGTGAGCCCGTGCTTCACAAAGCTGCCTGATGCTCGGGATCATCCCGTGTTCCAAGTCGTCTAAAGCAATCGACGCCATCGATACCGATCGCAAACATGCCGATCCTGCGCTCCGCGGGTCTTGCACTCAACCTTCTGTGAAGTGCTCGGTATCGCTCACCGACGCACTATCCCAATAACCCGATCGGCCGCTGCTCTGTGAGTGCCCCCGTACGCCGGCTTTGTGAGCCACACTTCGTCCCTCGCCGAGCAGCCTGCTCACCAGAGGACACCGCTACAGGCGTGTTATAGAGTTCAGGACGATCCTGAGAGGAGCATCCGCCATGAGCATCGTCGTCCGTCTTAGCCCCGCGTCGTCCGTGACTGCCGAGCAGTATGACAAGAGCTGGGAAGCGTTGGAGAAGGCCAAGCTGGAATGGCCTCCCGCGGGACTCGACTACCACGTCTGCCTCTTTGGCCCGGATGGAAACGTCCTGGTAAGTCAAGTCTGGGACACACAGGAGCAGTTTGAGGCGTTCGGCGAGCGCCTCATTCCGGTCCTCGCCAAAGCTGGAATCGAGTTTTCCGCCCCCCCCCAGAAATCTTCGAGGCTCACGACATCCGGAAGCCCTAGAACCGACGCGAATAGGGACTGGTACATAACGCATCAGGTCGGTGTGGAGAGTGCCCCCGAACGCCGGCAATGTGACGAACTGAGGATGATGCGCCAGCGTGGAGGAGAGCCACGGGTGCTCGGTGGAGTTACGGCGGGTTGAGCGCCTCAATAACGGCGGAGAAGTCGGGCCACGGACGGCCGGTGTCGATAACTGCTGACAAGAGTGTGTCGGTGGCCGGGCCTATGCGCACCCCGATCTCAGCTTGGTCGGCAAGGCCGACGGCCAAACGCACGTCCTTGCGGGCCAGCACCGGAGTGAACCATCCCGGGTGTGCCTCATCGAAGAGACTCTCCAGCCGCATCTTGCTCGCCGGACTGACAACGAAGCTCTCATTAAAAAGGCTCTTCAGAAGGTCGTCGGGTATTCCGTGGTGTCGGGCAGTGGCGATAGCTTCCGCCAGGGCAGCCACTCCGGTGATCAGCAACAGGTTCGAAACCAGCTTCATGGTCGCCCCGGATCCAACCGGTCCGCAGTACTTGTAGCCGGCACCGAGGTCACTCCACAGGGCATCGAGACTGGTCACGGTCGGCGAAGGCCCGCCGATCAAAAAGCTCCCCATGCCCGCGGCGATCATAGAAGGGGAGCCCATCACCGGAGCATCGAGCACCGCGCCCTCGGAAGCCACCTCTGCCACTCGACGAACCGTGTCCGGCGAGACCGTGCTGACAATGGCCAGGGTCGCCCCCGGGGGGAGTGAGTTCAGAACGCCATGTTCGCTTAGACACACGCTGAGTACGGCGTCGTCGTCGGCCAGGACCATCAAGACCACGTCGCTGTCGGCCACGGCCTCTTTGGGAGAGTGCTTCTCGACGGCGCCGCTCGAAATGAGATCAGCGGCTCGATTCGCTGTTCGGTTCCATACGGTGACCTGGTGCCCCCTTTCCAGCGCACGTGCGGCGAACGCACGGCCCATGTTTCCCATGCCGAAGACAGCAACTCGCATCCGGCCAGCCTATGCCATGCCGGTGAGACGCTACTGGGAGTGCCCCACTTCACCGCCGGTCCGCGGCCAATATCCCGCGCCGGCACCCACACGGGGGAAGGTTGGCGGGTTAGGGCGATGTCGGCACGGCCGGATAGAGGACACGCGTCGGCACCTTAGAGGCGCATCCGGCGACCGCCACAGACCTGGTGCACGAGGTGGTGCATGTGAGTAGGGTCCTTTTCGCAGTACATGAACCACGAACCAGAGGAGCGAACATGTCGGTATTGGTGAGGTTGTCTGTTTCAGGCATGACGACGGACTCGTACGACAAGGTGTCAGAGCAACTGACGCCCCCCCTTCTGGCCGCGGCGGGATTCGTCGCCCACGTGGCCTTCGTGGGAGATGGCGAGTTTCACGTGTCTGAGATATGGGAGAGCCGGGATGACTTCCAGAACTGGTTCGACAACAACGTGAAGCCGAACGTCCCCGGTGTCAAGGTTGACGTGGTGACGGAAGTGCACAACGTCATAATCAAGAAGTAACCAGGAAGCAGCCATCGGCGACTCGCTCGTCCGCCTCTCGCGCCCGATTGGAAGGGGAATACAGAGGGTGGCACTGGCGGCTACCTGCGTGCGCTGAAGCGATTCATCGATGGGTCGTCGACGAGCCCGGTACGCCGGGCCGGAGTCATTAGCGACGGAGGCTGCCCTGTCGTGCCCGACGGGCTGGGTGCGGATGATGACGGCATTCGAGCGGCAAGCATCTCCAACGGGGCTGCGATAAGTTCGATGGGCGCGCAAGAACCGGATTTGAAGGGGGGAGTCCGGTTCTTGCGTGGGGGGCCAGCTTCCGGTCGTCGTACTTCATTTCCGACAAGGGCGTCTCCCAAACATCGGCCGGACGCGAATCGCCCCCGCAACCGAAGGGGGGTCCGGTTCGGGGGCATCGCCGCCATACCCAGAGGAATGGCTACACAGAAGAAACTACCTCTTGGCCCTTAGGCCCAGCTGTGAACGGTCGTTCGATTCAATGTCATTTCCGCGGAGTTCCGTCACACAGAACCCTTCAACTCGGTCCGACACCATCGACACACGCCAGCCGTTGTCACGGTGACGGAAGTGTGAACAGTTCGCCGTCCGATGCCGGTCCCGGGCACCAACGCCAAGGCACACCGACATCGTTGCAGAATCGTTCAAGGACCATGTCCCGATCACTCCAATACAGAGCGCCATCGGGTGCTCGTCGCCTGTACCGCTTCGCAGCGTACAATCTTACGGCGATGGTCTGGCCAGAGGTTGGACACGGCCCGCATCCCTACGCTCCATGCGTCGGCGGCCGCCAGGGCGCTCGGCCAAGACCCTCAAGGCAGCCCTGACGTTTGTGAATAGTGAGGGCAAATCCGTACGATGTGCGAGAAGCTTCGGAGGGGCGCCGCCCGCTGGGCGCCGTAGGGGACTGCCGAAAAGGAGAGGCGCCCAGCGGATGGCGTTTCAATCAGCGTAAAGGTCGCTCGGCGCCTAATCCATGGCTATGTCATGGAGATTTTGTTACAGGGGTGACACTCAACAATCTTCACGCAGACCATTTGCGGGGCACAGGTTCCTCATCATCTGCAAGTTCACCGGTCGGGTGCTGAAGGGCCTGGTGGTCTTATCCCATTACGCGAACAGTGGCCCATTACCGTCACCTGCCGGAGTCCCATCGGTAATCAGATTCGGCGACTATGGGGGGCCGTTATTTGTTCGGCCACCCGCGCAATATCGAAGGGAAGCCTTCTACACGTGGCCACGGCGAGTTGGCCACCTATGCGAGAAGCCCTGAACGGATCTTCGCCAGCTCTCTGTCGACATCCTCGGAGTGGAAAACGTGACTGATGGTCGAGGCGTGCCAACGGCCACCCTTTGCAGTCGGGACACCCTCCTCATTCAGCGACACGGCGATGACGTTGAACGATTTGCCTTGGGCATGTTCATCAAAAGTCCAATCGGACAGATTCGGGCAGGAGGGGTGTCTGACCGGCATGCTTCCGTTGGGAGCGCCTTACGGCGTGGACGCATTGGGCCTCCCCGGCGGGATTCAAATGATGCGGCGGCACTGACCACGTCCCCGATCCGCTAAAACGAGGTCATGACCACCGTTCGCACAGTTGGGCACGGCACACTCAGCACCGAGGAGTTCGCCTCGTTGCTCGACGAGGCGCATGTCGATCGCGTGGTTGACGTGCGGTCCTTCCCTGGAAGCCGTCACAACCCGCAGTTCGGTCGTGAGGAGATGGAGCGGTGGGTGCCAATGGCGGGAATCGGTTACGTCTGGATACGCGAACTGGGCGGCCGCCGCCGACCGGTCGCTGGATCAAAGCACGTAGCGCTACGAAATGACGCTTTCCGGGCCTATGCCGACTACATGGAGACACACGCCTTCTTGGCGGGTATCGAGGAGTTGTTGGTACTCGCCAAGAGCGATTCGCCGACTGTGATGTGTAGTGAGTCCCTGTGGTGGCGTTGCCATCGTCGCTTGATCGCCGATCATCTCGTATTGGTGCGAGGGATCGACGTAGTCCACCTGATGCACGACGGTCGCTCTACTCCCCATGTACCGACAGAAGGCGTGCGCCTTGCCGAAGACACACTCGTCTATGACGTGGGGGTCACACCGCGGCTGTTAGTTACCTAATCGGGCACACTCGTTCAGCCGGGCGTGAGCGGCCCGAAGGGTCGAGGTGGTGGTTTTATCCGATTACACAAAGGCCTGAATCTGAATGGCACCTGCCGGAGTCCCATGGAGAATCACGTTTGGCGACGATGGGGAGGGGCCATGCGTAATCGCTCTTGCGGTAGTGGTTCCTAGGAGCGACAGATCAGCGATGCCAGGCGTAGCCTTCAGACGATGCGCACGCCTGCCCGTGGACGACTTCTTCCTAGCTCCATTGCGCCCATGAGCGGTGAACATGTCGAGGAACTTGTTCAGGTGGGCGAAGTGGTCATCGAGCAGATTCTCAGCGGTGTGGTCGATAGGCCGGTCGACTATGCCCAGGACCATGATGAGTGGGTCGTACTGCTTGGGGGTGCTGCCGAACTTGAGGTTGACGGCGAAAGGCTCTCCTTGGAACAGGGAGACTGGGTCCTCCTGCCACGACAAACGCCTCACCGCCTCATACGGACCGCACAGGGGACAAACTGGATTGCTGTCCACGTGATGACTCAGTAGTCAGCTCCCCGGATAACCCTGGTGGCCGAAGGGGGAACTTTAACCATAAACCCACCGCCCACCTGGCAGATCGAGGTGGCCGCTTGAATCTCTTGTTTGGAAACTGGTTCCCATACGTGAGACCGACGACCTCACAGGCTGTCAGCCGGCGGGCCCGGTGGACAGGGTTACCGAGGCGGTCTGCGATTGGCCCGAGATGTCTAGCCAGGCTAGCTGAACGGTGTCGCCAGGCCGCAGCGCTTGCAGCATGGTCGTGAGGTCGGTTGGAGTACCCACGCTTTGGCCGTTGACCGACACGATTACATCACCTGAAACCAGTCCCGCGCTCTCAGCGGGGGTTCCCGGCCACACACCCGCGATGACCGCTCCGGCCACGCCGGAGAATCCCCTGGTGAAGGCCGCGACCTCCACGCCGAGGAAGGCCGTGGGCCCGATGTGCACCGTGTCGGAAGCCACGCCACTGGTGATCAGCGCGGCGAGGGTACGCGCTTTCTCGCTCGGGATGGCGTAGCCCTGACTTGCCCCTCCTCCGAAGAAGTACCCGGTTGACGCCGCCGTGTTCATCCCGATCACGTGGCCCGATGCGTCGAGAAGGGGGCCGCCCGAGTCCCCGGCCTGAATCGGAGCATTCGTCTCGATGAGACCGGTCAGCTGCTCGGACGCACCGCTCGCTTCGTCGACCGCCGTAATCGACTGGTCGAGGGCGGTGACCTTTCCGCGGGCGACGCTGGGGGTGCCACCGGTGCCGCCGGCGTTGCCCAGGGCCACCACCGGGCCACCGACCCGCACCGTTGCGGAATCACCGATCGAGGCAGTCTTGAGTCCCGACGCTCCCTGCAGCTGGAGTACCGCGACATCTCCGGTCAGGTCATAGCCCACCACCGTCGCCGAGTACGTCTTGTGGTTGCCGACGTCGGTAACACTGATGGACGTGGCCCCGTTGATCACGTGGTTGTTGGTCAGCACGCGGCCCGAAGAAGTGAGCACCATGCCCGTTCCGGCCGCCGCCGCGTTCTCGTAGCCGAGGGTGGCGGTCACGTCGACGAGTTCGGGGTCGACCTTCGCTGCGAGGGCAGCGGTCGACGAACTGCTCGGAGCGGGTGTGGTGGTGGACGGCTTGGTTGACACCGTAGGCGAGGACACCGGGGCGCTTCCCCACACCACGTAGCCGATCGCCATCCCGATGATGATGATGATGATGGCGAGAGCTCCGTCGATCAGCGGATGTCGGGCCGGCTTACGTGGTCGGGAGCCTCGCCCTTGGTGGGATGCGGATACAAGGTTCCAGTCTGAATCTCCCCCCGCCGCCTCCCTTTGCTCAGGTGCAACCGGAACACCCGCCGGGGACGTCGCCGTGGGAATCGACGAGGAAGGCTGCGTCATATTGCCCAGCCCGCTATGCGGTTGGACGTCGTCCCACATGCTCTCCCTCTTTCTCGACTTTGACAAACAGGGCGTGGCACAAGCTTGGCAGCCCCCGAGGATTCTGGCTGTCGCCGAACCACGCTCATCCTGATCTTCCACACGTTGCTTCATTGCCAGTAGATCCCCGAGAGAACACCGACAACAGGGCCGAAGGTCACATCATCGGTGACCCGTAGCACTCCAAGACAACGCGAGGGAACGCCTCGGAGACATCCACCATCTCGGGCCACTGCCCCTTCTCAGCGCCGTCTGTCTGCGAGAAAGGGAAGCAACGTTGCCCCAAATGCTCCGGCCGGTATATGGCCAGTAGCCGTCCGTCACCACTCCTCGGGCCCCTCATCGCTGGCGCTCGACAGGAGCTGGGCCATTCCTTATCACCTCTTATGACTCGATGACGCAAGTGAGCGTGGAACAAAAAGCGGTAATCCCGCGCAGTGGATTATCCGATTACTTGAACTCCCGACTATGAACGACACCTGCCGGAGTCCCGTGTCATTCTGATTCGACGACGATGGGGGGTCGTTGGGGCGTTTCCGAGTTAAGTCTCGTGTATCCGTTCGCGACAGATGGCCAACACGACGTGGCCATGTCTTCTCGACGCTGTTAGCGACGGTCCCGATACACGGGGCGCACCGACTGGTTAGAGGACAAAACCCAACAGGTGGCCAAACTCAAGTGGCCATCTCTTGGCGGGTCACAGGTTCCGAACGAGTGGATTAGGCGCGGACAGTATGGACTTTGGCCAGCTCCTCATCGACCTCGACGGAGCGGAGGACGTGCCTAATCGTGGAGGCGTACCATTTTCCACCTTTGGCGGCCGGAACACCTTCTGCATTGAGCGTCGCAGCGATGGCATTCAGCGATTTACCCTCAGCATGCTCACCAGCAATCCGTAATCGGACAGCATCAGAGAGGAGCGGTGCCTGTCCAGCTCTCTTCCCCTGTGAGCGCCTGACAGCGTGGACGGATTTGGCCCTCTCCCCGATGCGGCGTGATTCAAATGAAGCGGCTGAGCTCACGACGTCAACGAGTAATCGCCCGGCTGCCGTAGTGGTGTCCACATCGGCGTCAAGGACGACCAACTTCCATCCCTTCTTCTCGGCCTGGTCAAGGAGGCGGGCGAAGTCAGTGGTGCTTCGACTGACCTGGTCGATCTTGGCAGCGACGAGCACGTCGGCCTCGTTTCGATCGAGGCGGGCAAGCCCATCTCTGTCAAATCAGGAAGGAGCGGCGGTGATGCTGACGCTGATGACCTCGGGCTCACCGAGGCGGTGAAGCGCCCACTTCTGGAGGTAGAGCGTCCCCACTACCGGGGGCATATCGGATGCCAACTCTTCGTAGCGAATCGTGTTCTTCGTCTCCCGTTCCCGTCGAAACGAGATCAGCAGCGCTTCATGGTCGAACGGATGTTCGTTGTCGGGCATGGTCACAGTCTTATCGTCATAGGCATGAGCCGCCCGCGACGACCCCTCCTCCCTGTAGTCAGTCCTGTCCTGTGGTCGCTATGGGTAGCACCGGCCCCACGTGACCGACTCAGTGGTGGCCCCGACGTACCTCGGCATCTCCAGTGCCAGTTCCCCGGACTCGGGGACCCCAATCGACGGAAGTTCGTAGTGATGGGGGAAGGTCACAGGTGGCCAACGTAGTGGCTCCCCTATCGGCAGACGAGATGTAAATGGATCAGCGAAAGACGTGGATGGTGCCGTAATCGGGGCTGTAGGCACCATGGTCAGGATGATCGCAGATGCGGCCGTCCCAACAGTGACCTTTGCCGTCTCGTGGGCGATCTTCTAGTACGACACCAGTTACCACGGGGTCATCGGTGGCACGGCGCCGCTCGACATGGCTCGGATATTCGGTGATCACCATATTTGCCCTTAAGTTGAGCCCTGGAGGTGTGTACCGAGAGTACATCAACGTGATCTCGGGTCACGGGCTCCTCGCTATTGTTTCCCCGCCGCGCAACGGTGACTTCGGGATACGCCTTCTGAGCCTGGATTGTCGCCAGGTTACGATCTGGGGCGACGTTTCGGTATCGATACGGCATCTGACCACTGTCACCGGAAGTGACCCCCTATAAGACGCCCTCGTTGTTACGAGTCGACCATGAATGGGACATGCAGGGACTTGGCTGCCCTCTTCTTGGCGTGCTCTCCTCGGCGATCGTAGCGAGCTGTCGTGGTGACATTCGCATGACCGACAAACTGCTGCACTACCGAGATGTCCACCCCCGCATCGGGTAGATCCGACACAAGGGACCGGGGTAGATCGTGAGGCGAGGACGGTCGCACCTTCCCGATACGGCGGGCGGCTCGACGACGGTGGACCGAGGCATCGGTGGTGCTAACCCAAGATCAACCGTCCTCCCGTGTAGTCGAAGACGACCCATCCGAAGTGGATCAGCTGGTCTGACCCCAGAGTTCCATAGACGCCACCCGTGGCGGCTGGGTCAAATGGAATCGATTCGATCAGTTGAGGATGGAGGGTCGCTCCAGGGATCGACCACTTGCCGCTGTGCACCAACGGCACGGTGGTGGTGGAACAGACCGAGCTACTCACCTGGGCCAAGTTGGTGCCGACCAAGTGCTGCACCTTGGCCTCAGAGCTGCTCACCAGTGATTGCGAGGTGCCGGTGTCGACGCTGAACGTCAGGCTGGGACCCTTACCGAAGCGAAGCGGCACGTTCATCTCCGTCCCGCCGGGCCCAAGCATCACGGTAACCGGCACCGTGGATCCGGTCTGGCCGTGAGTAACGGTACTCGACGGGGGCGGGCCTGTAGGTCCATTCACCCCCACGTAACCAGTCGGTGCTGGACCTTCAGGTCCGCCCAGGGTCAACGCCTTGGCGGCGAAGTCGAGGCGAACGGCACCAAAGCGACTAAGCACGTCGGAGCCGAGGAGCCCGTCCGGTTGCCCCTTGACGCCGAAGTAGGGCTGCGTAGTCGCCACCAAGTTCTGAGGAGTCAAATTCACGCCTCCGACTGACCAGGATCTGACCGACACCGGCTGGGTGGAGAGAGTGCAACCGATCCCATAGGCCCCCCCGGCCGGACCGATGTCCGGAAGGTCGAGTTGCTTCGCCAGTTGGGTGGCGACGACGGAAAAGGCGGCGCCGGTGTCGATCAGGAATGGGAATGGTCCCTTCCCATTCAGGCAAACGTTGGTCAGTTCTTCGACCTGCCCCTTAACGACGCTCACCGTGATCGGAATACTCGATGCTCCTCCGGACAGTTGGGTGGCTCCTCCGCAACCGGCTGAGGTCGGCGGAAGGGCAAAGTTCACTACGTTGGGCAGAACACGCACGGTGGATCTGTGAACTGGTGACCTAACGAGCTGGATCTTTGTAAAGGCGCTTTCGGGAGCTGCAGCAGCTGTATTCGTCCCGATTCCCACAATCGCTTCGCCGCCCAAGAGAAGAGACCCGACTAACGCCGCCGCCACGAATGTCTTGAATCCACTCCGCCGCATCGCACCATGCCCATCTCGCTCAACCCACCCGCCGGGATTGCATGTGGTGAGCCTGGGTCGAGAGGTCGGTTTCACGCTGGCTCAACCGGCAAAGTGGTGGAAGCGATTGCAGCAGGGCTGAAGCCACCGATGGCGCCTGCTGAGATCATCGTCGATAGGACGAGCGCCGCCATAGATCTTGTCCTCCCTCTTCACAGATAACTTTGAAGTTCAACACTCACTTTACGGGGTCGTCAATATGTGAAATGAAATCGTTGACAGGTGCGATCCTTCAAACCTAGAGGGCCGAAGGACCTAGCCCGGTCGTGCCGGAGCGGGGGCTTCGGTTCTGGGC
>PMLV01000309.1 GCA_003160635.1 Acidimicrobiaceae bacterium
CTCAGTGGTTAGAGCAGGGGACTCATAATCAGTCCGGGCACCGGAAATGACGGACGCGGACGGAGGTCAACTGGAAGTTTCCGCAGGTCAGCGAGAAAGGCGCGGAAGCAACCGGACCCAGCCGGATTCAACCGGCTCCCAAGAACTAGGGCAAAAACTAGGGCAAAGCCGATTTTCAGATCACCAGGGAAGGATTCCGACAACGATGCGAGCAGGGGAGAAATTATCCCCTGCTCGCACATGGACTCAGCATCATCTCGCGATCGCAGGACGTTTTTGTGGCCCCCTATCGGCCTGAGCGGGGGAACCGTGGTTCGGTCCTATTGCGTGGGTAGCGGGCTGTGGAAAACTGATTTGGTACGTGGCTTTCATAGACCACTTACGGATGGTCTATGGACCAAACCGACGCCCGAAAGGAACTACCGCGAGGTGAGCACCGGACTTGCCATTGCCGCCCTCACCGTGGCCGCGGTAGCCGCCGTCTTCAGTGGCCTCAGTTGGGCGGAAGTCAAACGGTCAGCGCATGCTGCCGAGGGTTCGGCAGGCGCTGCCGAACGGTCAGCGAAGGTGGCCGAAGCCGCCGACCGCAGGGCACGCACGCCCCAACTGACCATCATCCTTGACAACCCGGTCGAGGCTCCGGGAGACAGAGCGATCTACCGAGTACGCAACGACGGGCCACGAGATCTGGACGCCCTGATCGTCTCCCGCCCACGGCCTCCTGACGATCCTGGCGGGATCAAGTATCCGTTCGCAGTTACCGGGGGCACGCAGGGTTGGGCAGATGATGAGATCACTCTTGGACCGATTCCAATGGGACAAGAGGTCCGATTCACGCTCTGCTGCAGTGCTGCCGTGGAGTTGCCGGAGTTTCGCGTGCGTATGGCGTGCCGCGCCGAAGACGACATATGGACCCTCAATGAGTTGCTGCCGTCGCCTCGGATGCCCTCCCGAGATAGCTCTCCATGACAAACGTCCCCGGTTGGCTCGCCGCGCTTGCCATCGTCGTACCCGCCGCAACCGGTGTCCTCGGTTACTGGTTGGCCGGGCAAAACGAGGAGAAGCGAGACCAGCGGGCCACGGAGCGAGAACTGGTGGCTCGTCAGGATGCCCGAGTCGAACGTGCCGATGACCGGAGGCACGATTTTCAGCGCGAAGTCCTGCTTGAACTACAGGATGTGTTGCGTCGTCACATGCGCTCAACCGTATTGATCGTGATGCGGGACAAAAGGACGCTGAAAGAGCAGGGCAAGTTCTGCCTAGTGGGTGAGGAGCTGAGTGAGGAGAGCTTCGCCGCCGGAATCGATTTGTTCCTGTTGCGAGAGCGGGTCCTCGACGATCAACTTCGGCGGGAGCTGGAGGGGTTCCACACGCAGACATCGAAGCTGGAAGCTGAGATCGCGTACCTCAAAGATCGTCCCGCCAACGAGGCCATCACTCGGCTAGAAGCGCAGGAGACGGCCCTCCGGTCCGCCCACGGTGAGGTCACCAAGAGACTTGGCGAACTGCTGCGCGAGGAACTCGGCTGGATTCCGGGCACACCCTCGGGCTAGCGGCCCGGCCCCTCACGGGTGCCCTATGTCATCACTGTCCGGCCGCTGGCCCCCGCGTCATAGTACCCGTGCCCTCAGTGAACGCTGCCTCCGAGGTCGATCCAGATGGCACACCTGTCCTTCCTGCGGTGATCCTCGGTCACGCCGGTCTGGCGATCACGATGGACATCGGTGGGCATGACGGGATGGATGCAAAACGGGCGGCACTCTCGCTGCCCCACAAGGCGATCCCGGATCCGATAATCATAAGCGGGTCGCAAAAGGTCACCGCTCCCCAGCTAGCCCGAGTCGCTCAAAACCATTCGGGTTTTACGCTCCGAAGGTAGACCTCGACTTGCTCGAGCGGTCGGTTTTGGCGGAGGCCCTCCTCGACGATCGCGTCGGGGATGCTCAGGTCGGACAAGAGGGCCAGGATCAGGAGCCACTGCATAGAGGCGGTTACACCGATCGTCGTCCTCCATTCCCTTTCGAGGTCGACCATCGACGGGTCGCGATGTGCAACGGAGTTTCGACCGTCCCTCACCCAGTTGCGCCATCGCACCGGATCTCCGACAGCCGCAGCAAACCGCGGGCCGCCGAGCGCAACTACTGCGTCTACGCGTTGAGCGAACGTTCTGTCTGGTCCCGGAAACTTGTGGCGGTGATACCCCTCGATTGCCGATGCTCCGTCCAGGAACCGGTTCGATATGTTCCGCGAGCCATCCCACAGACTCGCTACAAGGTCGGAAACGGGCCCAATCTCGGAATGAAGCGTCCACCACGCCGGCACGACTTCGTCGAATGGGACACTTCCGAGATTGAAGAGAAACCGGAAAAATGCCTTTGGTGTGGCGTCAGCTCGAGCCTCGACGGCAGAGAGCACCTCGCTGGCGGGAGTGAGCCTTCCGGAGCCTTGCGGCATGACGGTGAGCTCGAGCACCGCGCTGCGGGCGCCGCTCGCCAGCTCGACGAGATACCTCAGGGGACGAACATAGTCGTGCTCGACAGCAGCGAGATCGAGGGGGGTGTCAAGAGCGAAATCCACGTGCTCTTCGCTCCACATCCTCATTTCTGAGAAATCACCACCCGTATATCCGAAGGAGCGCCCGAGGGTCACCTTGGCCCCAGGTACGGTCGCGTCCAAGTTTTCCGGAGGGGTGTAGACGCCCTTGTGCCTCCACATCCCGTGCTCATCCACCCCATTCTCAGAGGACCAGGGCCGGCGATTGGCCCATTCATTGAGACTGACGAGACGAACCGATGCGTGTGTGAAGAGGGTCAACTGATCGAGGTGCGAGCCGAAGATGACTGTCCTCGCCGACAAGGTCGCCCGGTGAGGAGGCGAGAGGAGCGTCGACTCGAAGTGTTCCGGGACGAGATCAAGAAGGCTCACCGCGGTCGTGCCCACCTGACCATGCAAGCGAGTTGGGCACTCACCCATGCCGGCAACTTTGTCCCATGGTCCCAGCCAGCCCATCAGGACAATGCGCCACGTATCCTCATGGAGCTCCAGGCGCCCACCGACAACAATGGAACTGTCCTCTGGCAGCCACCACCTTCCGTCGAATGGCGCATCCTCGGGGCGATGGTCTCCCGGCATCGGTTGTCACACTACGCATCGGTACGGATGCGAGTCCGCCTCGGGCCAGCCAACTGGCACCTCAAGACTGTGCCCCCCATGGCGCGTTTGAGGGGGTTCGCCCACAGCAAACTCCTTCTTCGGTGGGCGAACCCCGCTGCAACCCTCGGAGAACCGTTCAGCGGCAAGCACAACATGTGGAGCCTGCCCATTAGCGGTACAGCCCTTCTGTGCAGGAACTGCCGGGTAGGACGCCGAGCTGAGGGGTCACTCACCCGGGATCAATATGCCCGCCAACTATGGTGCCCGCCCATGAACCCCGAGCACTACGAGATGGAGTTCTACGAGGACGAGTCGGGATCAGAGCCCTGCAGGGAATTCATCGACGGTCTCCCTGTCCCCAAGAAGCTGGCCCTCCGGGCCGCGCTCGTCAACATCCTGGGCCGCCAAGGCCCTGACGTGTGTGACACCGAGTTCGGTAAGAACCTCGGGCAGGGCTTGTTCGAGTTCCGCTTGCGCCACTCTGAAGCCGTGATCCTGGCTCGGGTTCGACCCGATCTAGCCCAGAAGATCGCCGAGGCATCTGACGGCGGGAAGATCCTGTTGAGGGTCTTCTTTCACCCCTACGGGGAGAAGATCGTCCTGCTATTGGCCGGGTACGACAAGGGCAACGACCCGAGTACCAGGCGGCAAAACAGGGAGATCACAGCCGCCCGCAAGGCTCTGCGCCGCTGGACACTTGAGCACCGAGCGAGCACGCCATCTGGCCCGGTGGGGGACCGGGGAGTGCCGCTCAAGCGCAGCTTCCGCACCTACTGGCGTACCCATCGCAAGTCTTGACGCTGAATTGTGCTTGACGAGCTATGTGTGTTGGCACATAATATGAGGGAGAAGGAGTAGAGAGATGGGCACAAAGTTCGACGATTACATGGCAGCAGCCGACACCACGGCCACCGAGGACGAGCGGGAACTCGCTACAGCCTTCGACGCCCACTACAAGGCTGTCTACCTCGAGCACTTCGGTATTGGCAAGCAGCTGGCCACGGCCCGCCAGGCGGCCGCGTTCACGCAGACCCACCTCTCAGAGCTCTCCGGGATTCCACAGCCTGAGATCAGCCGCATCGAGTCGGGGCAGGCCAACCCAACGCAAGAGACCCTCGCGAGGCTCGGTGCACCCTTCGGCTTGGTCCTTGGCTTCGTGGCGCCCGACTCGCTTGACGTGGCGCGCTAACCCATCTGCTTACGGGCTGTCGTCATCGCCTCGTCTTCATCTCGGGTGGGCATGAGCGGCCTGCGCTCTGTGCGGTTGCCTGCCCATATCTCCGAGGCGAAAGGTAGTTCGCTGTCCCCGTGGACACCTGGGGAAGGTTCACCAATTCGTAGGGCGGGGAAAACTGCGAGACGTACAGTTCGGCATGGCCCAAGTTCCGATCGAAGAACGCTGTCAGCAACTCCGTGAAGTACTGAAGGGCACCGGCCGAGTGGCCCTCACCTACGTGGATACCCCGATCTGGGAGCCGATCGCCGGGTCGGAGGGTGAAACTGAACTCCACAATGCCGAAACCGGGCCAGCCGGCCTATGGGGAGAACCTCCGGTTCGCACCGCCTACGCATTGGCCAACGCAGGGATTACGGCTGTCCTGGATCAGTTGAGTGCGCTGGAAATCCTCACCCAACCCGTTGCCCCCGCTCTCGCCACCACCGTCGTGGCACGATCTGCCATCGAGATTGGTTCGGGTGTCTGGTGGTTGATGGAGCCGAGGATCGGTGCTCGCCCCCGGGTCGCCCGGTGTGGCGCGGAGGAGATGGAGAGTGCCCTCCGCGCGAATCAGGCGGCGACCAAGCTCGGGGGTGGTCCGGACCTCCAGGAGTATCTCGATCAGGAGACTCGGGTTCGAGCCCGACTTACGGGGCTAGGTCTCGCGGTCACGGGAGGCGGGTTCTCACCCTCGGTGGATGGAGAAAAGCGACCCGACGCTACGACCCTCACGACGGACTGCCTGGGGCAAATCCTCGATCACGGAAGCGTCGTCGTCTACAACGTCTACTCCGCCATTACCCACGGGACGCTCTACGGCCTCATGCAGCATTTCGTCGAGGACCCAACCGACCCGACCAAACTCACCTGGACCAGCTCGTTGCCCGTCATGGAGGCGTCCGTCCAAGTGGCCCTGGTCGCCTGTCTCCTCTCAGTCGACCGCATCATCGAGGTGATGGGATGGGACCCCACCGCATGGAACGACTGGAAGCCTGACGTCGGAGGCGCCTTTCCCTAACCCAGCACCGTGCCGTCCGAATAGCCGACCGAGTAAAGCCACCGTGGACGCCCACGTTCAAGAGTGGTCCATTTCGGAACCGACGGGAACCGGTGTTGATGCGGAGGCGCCACCGTCGGGCAGCTCCGGCTCGCAGGCGGGACGCTGTGCCAGTGGGAAACAGCCAGCGCTATTGACTCGGTGGCAGTGGCGAACAATTGGACCGTTGGTCCAATGCTTGCGAGGTCTTGTCCCCTTAGCGAGCGCGATTGAGATAGGTGGCAGGTCCCAGGTGGTTCTGCCGGACAGGGACCACCGCCGCTCACGGCGTCAAGCCCGGCCAAGGGCGAGAAACAATTCTCTGGGGGCAACCGAGCCGAGCCGCCTGCGGCGGCGCTCATAACCGCGCCCCCAAACAATTCTGTCTCGACCCGATGGGCAGACCCTCGGCCGGGCTTGACCCCGCTCGCTTACCGGTAGTCGTCGCCGATCAGGCGATCGACGCAGCGGCGTCGTTCGCAAGGAACGAAGCCAAGAGCATAGGAGCGAAACCATGAGCAACACCGTTACGATCACCGGCAACCTGACCCGGGAACCCGAGATTCGCTACACGAAGGAAGGCCAAGCGACGGCCCAACTCGGCGTAGCTGTTAACCGACGCTGGCAGGACCGCAGCACCCAGGAGTGGACGGAGTCGACCTCTTTCTTTGACGTCGTGTGCTGGAGGGATCTGGCCGAGAACGTGGCCCTCTCCCTCTCCAAGGGCATGCGCGTGGTCGTCGCGGGCCGCCTGGAGCAGCGCAGCTGGGAGACCGAGGAGGGTGAGCACCGCTCCAAGGTCGAGATCACGGCCGATGAGATCGGGCCGAGCCTGCGCTTTGCCACCGCTGACGTACGGAGGACCGAGCGCCGTCAAGAGGTCTCCGAATCTGAGCCCGAGGTCTCGCTCTGACTCGTTGGCAGCGTCGGCAGCCCTCCTCGGAGGGCTGCCCGCGGTGTTCACGGTGAGCGCCATCGAAGGAGACGCGATGCACCACACGAGGGACCTGACTAATTCGGACCGGGCAGACCTGGCCCGGATTGCCGTCGGCGCATTCTTAGCAACCGACGTCAGAAGAGAGTGCGCACAAACTGACCCGATCGGCGTTGTCCGCGCCTGGGAGAACGCCGTGCGGACGGGCGATGACAAGACGGCTCTCGTGGACCTGATGACCGACGTGATGCACCTGGCGGACCGCCTTGGTTTTCGCCCGGCGGAGATCGCTTTCTTGGCTCAGGAGCACTACCACGCCGAAATCCTCGAGGAGCGGTGATGGCCTACAAACTCAGCTTTGGCGATGGTGACGCGGACGCCGCGTTTTGGGAGAGGCTGTCCGGCTACTGCGTCGAGATCACCTCGCCCGACGGCGCTGGCGCCGACTACGAAGTGGTGGGTGGCACTACGTGGAACGATGAACTGGGGCTGAGCACTCTGCGGGTGCGGAGCTGGGACGGCGATCTTGGCACACCAGTGGGGGAACCATTCGATTTAGGCCTTACGGGCGACGAGGAGGTTCACGTCTATTGAGACTGGTCCACGTCCGGGTACCTCTTGGGGATGCCTGGGCGAGGATCAGACCAAAAGAATAGGGTGACGTCTGTTGTGTGATCTTCGCCGCTGGGCTGGTGCGCGCACAGAGGTTGGATACAGTCGAAGATCCAGGGACACCACCGCCTGCAGCCGCCATCGTTAGCCGTGTCTACGTCTGCCGGGTTGTTCAGCGGATATCACGACGCCACTTTCTCGGACGAGACGATCTCGTAAGGAACGCCTATCTGATCGAGCAGCCGCGCTGTGGCAATCCGGTGGTGCGCGCCTGACCCACCAGCTCTCGGCAGCGTCGGAATGACGCCCGCTACACAGTCGTCACGGATGGCATGGTCCGATCGCCCGAGCAACGGTGCGACCTGCGACGGCGAGCACACCAGCGGCAACTCGATCCCGCCGGTGGCGCGGACAATTAGGGAGGCGGTCATGGAGCACCGCCAGCGGATGGCATCGACGTTTGGCAACAGCACTGTCCGACGGTCAACGGGAGCGGGTCGACGGGGAGCCAGCGGACACAATCCGAGGCAAGCGAAAACTTCAGTTCACGGGGCAGATGGCCAGCCTCGCTCAAGGGCCGCCGAGCCAACGAAGGGGATAGGGTGGCGCCCAAGCCACCTACGTCGCACGACTCCCGGTGGGCGACCACCGGCTCGCACGCCGTCAGGCGATGACGTACGACGATCGGTGCGGGCGCAGTGTGAAGGGCTTGCCGTGCGACTGGAGGCGGGTGGGTCGTGGAGGAGTCCATGCCGACAACGATGACGGTTGTGTCTCATCAAACCTCTCATCAGAACCCTCATCACCCCAGAAATATCGAGATTTCTGTTCTGAGCGATAAAACGCCTGCTCAGAGGCTTGACGATCTGGACGGTGGGAATAACCCCTGATGAGAGGGTTCATCACTCCGGTGATGAAGGGGTTCATCACTGTTGGAACTGATTTGCCCGTCTGTCCACGCACAGCAGCGGCGGAACGGTGATGAGAAGGACATTTCCCCTGCTCATTGCCTTCATCATCTCGGTGATGAACCCCCTTTCACCACCTCGTCCTGCGATATGACGGCCCCGCAGACGTCCAGCGGGTGGAGCGCTGGAGCGCCGATGAGCTTGGCGACGAGGTGACCTTTCTCCGACGGGCCCTGGAGGGGTCGTAACGTCCGACCCCTCCAGGCCCCCCTCCCATCGCAGCATTTCTCGTGACACGCACGTTCACCGCTGCGCATCGCGCCCCAGTTCTTTTGGTGAGACTGCGATCGGCGTCCGTCCAGTCGATCCGCCCGAGGGCCGGGCCGGGTGCCGCCGGAGCCATCGATACGAAGTCGGTGTGGAGCGAGCCGACCATGACTCTTCTGGTGGGATCAGCCTTGCTCGACTATCTCGACCCGCTTGGTGGCAGACAGAGTTGCCAACGAATTAAACGGCTGTGGCAGGGCGGGTGCTCGGTCCGGGCCATCGCCGCGGCGGCGGATCTCGGTATCTGGCACCTGGGCGAGGTCCTGGCCGCTCAGCGGAGGCGACACGTCTATCCCATCTCGATCGCTGGAGCCCAACTCGCGTCCCCGGCTCATTGTCACCCCGCCACCTATGGGCGGACGGACTTGCCGACGGCAGTGATCAGCCGCGGGGTCGGCTCCTTCGGCCAGAGATCACGCGAAGTGTTCGAAGTGTCCCTCTCTTCGATGTGGCTGGCTGTCTTCAAGATGATGCACCGGTCCGGCGGGCGTCAAGGCTACGGACAACTTCTGACGGCGTTCGCTCGGCTCACTGACCGTGACCGGTCCCGCCAGAACTTCTCCTCGGCCCTTCGGGCACCCCTGACGCTCCGCCTTTCCCCCGGAGCCGCCTCTTTCCAACACCAACCCACAAGAGAGGAAACAACATGAACACCGTAACGATCACCGGCNNTGAAGATCACTTCGGGACAGGGCAAGGCCGTCACCACCGTGAGGGTGGCCATCAACGAGCAGGGAAGGGACAAGACGGTCTTCATCGACCTGCAGTCCTGGGAAAAGACGGCCGAGTTCATCGCCAGCTACGGCANNTCCGGTTCTTGGACAAGTCCACCAGCACCGACGAGCCCGAGGCTCCAGCCGAAGATGGCTGATAGGAAGAGGGGGACCCCACCGGGGTCTCCCTCTTCCACGCTTTACCTTCCAATGCCATTTATCGGCGACCGGTCACGCCACCAGTTGGGCGATGGCAGAACGACGTTGGCGCCGGAGACGAGGAACGGGCTCCCCGCGCAGGTCGGACAGTTCGGCCAGGGACAGACCGAGCACGCTCGTCGCGTACAACACGGCAGCATCGGCGACCGCCAGGCCATGCCCAGTGGCGTCGGTGAGAGCACTGGCCAACAGCTCCTCGTCGGATCGATCGCCTACGGCCGGGACCAGGTCCAGCGCGTCGGGGGTGTCCGCACGTCGAGAGCGGTGGCGCCGCTCGGTGGTCTGGAGGGTCCGGAGCCGGGTGCGGGCACCCGAGAGCAGGTCACCAGCGGCATAGGCGTGCCACGTCCCGGACCAGGTTGTGATCTGTTCCCAGAGGCACGAGATCGCGTCGGAGAAGAAGGCATCGAGGTCGCTCCAGGGGCCATCTGCAATCTCAAAGTGTCGGGCCAGAGAGAGGACGCCAGGGACCAGCGCCTGAACGATGGCCCGGGGGATGAGCTCGTGTGCATCCGCACTTTGCAGCATCGCAGCGACCACACCGGCGGCCTCGTCACGGGACAGCCGATTCGACGAGGGCGACAGGGTGGCCACCAATTCGGCGAGGTCGCCCACTCCGAGTCGGCCGACCACCGGCTCTCGCGCAGCCAGACACCGGTACGCAGTCCTCGATGCGGGAGCAGTCCCAAGGGCCTGCCATTCTCGTCGCATCTGGCGGATCGTCTGGGAGTCCATGGCCGCCACGATGAAGAAGGCGCCTCATCAAACCTCTCATCAAACGCGTCATCAGCTGAGAAAACCCAAGAGTTCTTCGCCGACCGCCAATCCGGCCCCTCCGTAGGGTCGCGGTCCCGAGAGTGCGTTAAATCCCTGGTGGGAGGGTTCATCACTTCGGTCATGAGCGCGATCATTACTTCGCGACAAGCTTTGCGGTTTCGACCCAACGGGAGACCGGTCAGGGCGCCAGAAGCGGCATCAGCGCAGGTGGGAGGGTTCATCACTTCGAGGTGTGGGGTTCATCATTCACGAACAGCCTCGACGCGGCCTGAATTTTCGAAAATGAACAGGACCACATCGCCCCGACTGGATCTCCCCCCAGTTCCTTCTGTGCGAACAATTCGAGCCGAACCGACTGCCGCCGAACGGCGGCCAGAGCGTGAGGCGGTCCGGTTGACCGCCCTACGCTCGCCCTCGTCCACCTGGTGGGGAAGGCATATGGCCTGCCCACAGGGCCGAGGAGCTTCTGGGATGGTCCGGCGCCAGTTCCCTCTTCCAGCGTCACGGTTGTGTCATTACGCTGGCGCCGCCAGTCGAACAGAAGAGAAGAGCAGGGAGCCCGGTGGGCTCACTGTCCAATCGCCCTTCGCTCGGATGAGGCCCACTCTCAGGGCTGATGAGGCACAGAGCAAGATAGACGTCCAGTATTACTGGACGTGGTGGCGTTGCCGTTGGCCCACGCAGTGGGCCTGTCCTCGAGCTTTACTCGAGGTCGCTGCGCTGGGCGAAAAGGCCTAGCCGATGTTCGACGTCTTCGACACCGGCGGGATCTTGCCCGACGGTGAGAACCTTTGCGAAGGCGCGGCGAGCGTCCGCCGAGATCGGTTGCGCGCCATCCCCGGCGGGCGTCGCCGACAGGTCATTGTGCGCTTGAGTGACGACGAACACACCACTCTTGAACGTCGGGCCCGCACGGCGGGCGTCTCGGTGCAGCGCTACCTGGTCGAGGCTGGACTGTCCGGCCATGCCGGAGACGGTGCCGCCCGCCGGTCAGCTGAGCGCGAGCTGATGCAAGCGCGAGCGGTGCTCCGAGCCGCTGGCAACAACCTCAACCAGTTGACCAAGTGGGCCAATGCCAATGGCGCCATCCCCGCTCAGATCGAGTCCGTACTGGCGACGGTGAGGAGTGCCACAGGTTTGGTCTCAAAGAGAGCCGATGCGCTCGCATCGACCTTCGAGACGTTCGGATGATTGGGAAGATTTCCAAGGGGGCGTCTGCCCGGGGCCTCATGCGCTATCTGTTCGGGCCCGGGAAGGCCAACGAGCACCGTGACCAACGGGTCATCGCCAGTGGTGTGGCGCTGTGGGCTGAAGAAGGGCGCACCCTCAGTGCCCAGGAGATCAACGACCTCGGAGCATCGCTCGATGCCGCCAACGACTCCTACGGAAAAAACCCGACCGGGGGCCACATCTGGCATGTCTCGTTGTCGCTACCACCCGGGGATCGGACCCTCATCGACGAGGAGTGGGCGGAGATCGCGACGAGTCTGATGGTGACGCTGGGTTTCGAAGGAGAGACCCTGGCCCCCGCTGCCTGGGTCGCGGTCGGGCACGGGACGAGCGCACAAGGCAATCAGCACCTTCATATCGCCGCCTCTTTGGTCCGACTCGATGGCAGCCGGGTGGACGTCTGGCAGGACCGGAAGGCCCTTTCACGAGCGTGTGCCGAGTTCGAGAAGGACTACGGCCTCAGCGTTGTCGAGGGGCGGGACGGTAAAGGGATGCCCGGGTTGAGCAGAGCCGAACTCGAACGCACGGCCCGCGAGCATTTGGCCGAACCGCCACGGATCACTCTGGCCCGCCTTGTTCGCGAGGCCTCGGTCGCCTCCAAAGATGAAGCCGAGTTCGTCCGGCGCCTGCGGGGGAGCGGGGCGCTCGTTCGACCCCGTTTCGAGACCGGGGGCCAAGAGGCGGTGGTCGGGTACTCTGCGGCGCTCAGGACCACGGGTGGAGCCGCGCCGATCTGGTTCGGCGGCGGGAAGCTGGCCAAAGACCTGACCTTGCCGCACCTGCGCCAGTTCTGGGAAGTCTCAAAAGACGATCAAAGGGCAGCCGTCGCCGAGTGGAGCGCCGCCAAGTCATCTGCCCCCGGCCGAGAGGCTCTCCGTGGTCACCCAGATGACTGGCGACGGGCGGTGGCGGCAGTGGAAAGGTCGGTCGAACGCTTGCGAGCGGTCCCGGTATCGGATCTGCCCGCCTGGCGTGGGGCGGCACGGGAAGCCGCTGGTGTCTTTGCCGCCTGGTCGAAACGCCTGGAAGGGAACGGTCCAGGACCTCTGGCGGCAACAGCAGACGTATTGGCTCGTTCGGCGCAGAACCGACCGGGTGAGCCCGCCCCGGAGCGCGAAGCGGTGCGAGACCTCCGAGGAGTGACGGCGATCGTCGCCCAGTCCCAACTAAGCACCGATTCGCCCATGGCCTGGGCCATGTTGATCAATCAGCTGGGAAGGACACTTCGGGCTATCGCTGATGCGCACGCCGCGCGGGGGGAGTCCCATACGGCCAAGGTGCTCGTCGACACCTTGTCGGCTGAGATCGCGACGCTGCACGACCGCTTCGAGACGAAGTCGATACAAGAGCTGGCTCCGGGCGAGCGGGTACACGAGGGTCGTTTCGATGCGGCGATGCGCGAGAACGTCCCGCACCAAGCCAAGCATCACCGAGGACGCGGGCAGAGCCCGGGTCGTGGCATCGGGCGCTGAGCATCGTCGGAGTCTCAAGGATCCCCGAGAGGTTGGTTCCAGGCGCCATGTTCGATAGGAGCCACTGGTCCAGTAGGAGGGGACTCGCCAGCTTCATTTCGCGCCCCGTCACCGGGCACCTGTGCGGGCGGGCCCAGCGGACTCCCATTCACGCGAGGGCCATCTGACCTGGATCGTTCCTGCAGTCCGTTCCCTTCCTGGGACGCGGTAACTGTCGATGGGCGCCTGCGCTGGGTCATTACATAGCTGTTCAGCTCGCCAGTTCTGGGTGGTGCTGATCAGTCCATCGCATGAGGGTGGACCACAGAGTCGACGTGGTGGCCGACTGCCGCGGTGGCGGTGGGTCCGACCGAGCTAGGACCTTAGTTTTCCGTTGCTCTCGTCATGGATGTGGGCGCGTTGGCCGTCGCGATCAAAGATCATGATCAGCTCGGCCGGCTCGTCGATGGCCGCGATGGCGTGCGGCGTCATGGTGGTGAACTCCGCTGCCTCTCCCGTTTCGACAGTGATTTCGCGGTCACCGAGCAATAGGCGAACTCGTCCGTCGATAACGAAGAGCCAATCGTGTCCGGGATGTACCTGCTGCTCGGCCGCCCTGTCGGTCGGTTCCAGTCGCACCTTGATCGCAAGCGTCCTACCGGTCGGGCCACTCAGCATCCATGTCGTGCGCTCGCCCGAGCTGTTCGGCGTCGGGTGGATGACTACATCGTCGTCGCTGCGCACGTCGAGGAGTGCGTCGAGGTCCACTTGGAGGGCCGCTGCCAGCGGCACCAAGATGTCCAGGCTGATCGTCCGCTTCCCGGTCTCGACTCGGCTGATGGTGGAGGGGCTGAGGTGAGTGCGCGCGGCGAGCTCGTCGAGGGACAGCCCCAGCGTGTTGCGCAGGCTCCGCAGTCGAGCCCGGACCGCACGATCGATCTCGCCTGGCTCAGCCATCGCTCCTCGGTGGTGATCTTGCGAATACTGCAAGTATGCTTGCAGTTCTCTAGGTACACCGTACTCTACATGTCATGAATGACCACGCCCCCCAAGTCATCGAGCGGCACTGCGATGTCGCCGTCGTCGGCGGATCAGCCGCCGGACTTGCCGCAGCACTCCAACTGGGCCGTCAACGCCGATCGGTAATTGTGGTCGACGCGGGCGAACCCCGCAACGCTCCTGCAGCCCACATGCACGGCTACCTCAGCCGCGAAGGGCTCGCGCCATCCGAGCTGATCGCAATGGGTCGCGCAGAAGTTCGCAGCTATGGTGGCGAGGTACTTTCCGGTCGTGTGGGTGCCGTGACCCGCACCGACGGCGATCACTTCCGGGTCGAACTCGACAGCGGTCGCTCCATTATCGCTCGCCGGGTGCTCGCTGCCACCGGTCTGATAGACGTGCTGCCAGAGATCGACGGCCTCGCCGAGGGCTGGGGGCGCGACGTGATCCACTGCCCGTTTTGTCATGGCTTCGAGTTCCGGGACCGCCGGATCGTCCAGATAGTCACCCACTCGATGGGGCTCCACACCGCCCCTCTGTTTCGCCAGCTGACCGACCGGCTCACTGTTGTGCTCCACGACCAGGCCGAGGTGCAAGACGCTGAGGTCGATGCCCTTCGCGCCGGCGGCATGGACATCCGTGTTGGGACGGTGCGCCAGATCGTGAGAGGCACTGACGGCAAGCTCGAAGCAGTCGAGCTGGCCGGCCGAGAACGTATCGACGCAGACGTCGTTGCTATTGGTCCCCGCTTCAGGGTGCAGGCCGATCCGTTCGTGACGCTCGGCCTTCGACCAGTGGCGCACCAGAGTGGGCTCGGCGACTTCGTGGAGACTGACCCGACCGGCGCAACGGTCGTACCGGGCCTCTACGCAGCGGGCAACGTGGCCGATCCGAGTCAGCAGGTAGTGGAGGCCGCCGCCAACGGCGGCCGGGTCGGCGCCATGATCAGCTTCAGTCTGGCCGATGAGGACCTCCGTGCCGCCGCCCGCCCATCGGCCAACGAAGCCGACTGGGATCATCGCTACGGGGGCGAGCAGGTGTGGAGCGGCAACCCGAACGGCACGCTCGTCAACGAGATCGGCGGCATGCCTTCAGGCCGGGCACTCGACGTCGGCGCCGGTGAGGGCGGTGACGCACTGTGGCTCGCCCAGCAAGGGTGGCAGGTGACAGCGAGCGACGTCTCCCAGCGAGCGCTCGACCGAGTCGACGCCGAGGCCAAACGACGCGGGCTCCACGTCGAGCGCCATCACACCGACGCGAATGCGCTCAATGCATTCGAGACCGCAGCATTCGACCTCGTGTCGGTGCAGTACGCCTCGATCCCCCGCACACCCGATGGCCGCGGCGTGCGCAACGTTCTGAACGCAGTGGCTCCAGGTGGCACGCTGCTGATCGTGAGCCATGATCTCGACGCGATGCGCGAGCCGGTAGACGCACCGGCTCAGAACCATCGTTTCGACCCGGACGCCTACCTACGGACCGATGATTTCGCAGCCGACCTCGCTGACTCATCAAGATGGGACATCGAAGTCAAGGAGAAGCGACCGCGTCCAGCCGGGGCTGTCTCCGCTTCCCATCACATCGACGATGTCGTGCTGCGTGCCCGGCGCCGAGCCAGCTGACGAATCCTGCGAACGTCCCTGAACCGGTCGCTGCCGGTCCGGCCCTAGAGGCCTCGTGACCGACACTCATTTGGCGTTCTGCCTTTCCTTACCCATGACCCCGATCCGGTTCCCTCAAGCGGATCTGGTACTGACTAGCTCGTTCTCGGAATGGTGGCTGGCTGCCCACAAGAGGATCCCTTGAGGAAACGATGTGCGTGCCGGCCGGACCGGCCGGGGTTGCGTCAGTCGTCCTTGGTTTTGCGGGACAATGGGTCGCATGATGCCCGATGCCACGAACGCGGAGCGGTCCCGGCGCTTCTATGACGAACTCGGGATCATCGAATGGGATCGAATGACTCGTTCGGTCGCGTCACGGGTCTCAATGGAGCTGCATCGGAGGATGCTGGCGCGCTTCATCACCCCCGGGGCCAGAGTCCTCGAAATCGGCGCTGGGCCTGGCCGTTTCACCATCGAGCTCGCCGGACTGGGGGCGACGGTGGTCGTCTCAGACATTTCACCGGTCCAACTCGAGCTGAATGAGCGCATGGTCGCCGAAGCTGGGGCCGAGTCGAGCGTCGAAGACCGCTTCGTGCTGGACGTGGCCGACCTCTCGGCGATCCCCGATGTCTCGTTCGACGCGGTCGTCGCCTTCGGCGGGCCGCTCTCCTACGCCTTCGAGGCAGCCGAAGCTGCGCTCGGGGACTGTCTACGCGTCACTCGTCCCGGCGGATGTGTGCTCGCTAGCGTGATGTCGCTCGTAGGCTCGCTGCGGTACCACCTGGCCGCTGTTGCAGAGGAGATGTCGCTGTTCGGGGCGGAGGTGTTCGACACCATGGTCCGCACGGGCGAGCAGAGACACACGCCGCACCAGTGCCGAATGTTTCGCTGGAGCGAAATCGCCGACATGGTGAACAGGCTCCCTTGCGAGCTAGAGGTGGCGTCAGCGTCCAACGCGATCTCCTCGGGTGACCCAGAGGCACTCGACTCGTTCGAGCGGGATACTGACCGCTGGCAGCGGCTGCTCACATGGGAGGAAGAGCTCACCAAGGAGCCCGGCACACTCGACGCGGGAACGCACATTCTCTTCGCCGTGCGGAGGGCGTCAGCGTAGCCAGCATGTGGAAGTGGTGCCAGGGCCGAGTCGGCCGAACTGCAACTACCTCGTGAGCAATTTTGGAGCGGTCGACAGGTACGCCCCGTGGTTTCTTTCGACCAGAGATTGCCAACAAGGCGATCCCCTTCGGGCACACGGCCAACGACCCAAGAAGTTGAGCTGGGGAATGCACAAGCCGTTAGGTTTACGACACCGTCATGTTGTAGAGGCGGTGAGGGGCTTCTGTTTGCCAAGAAGTGTCGGGCGAGTGACGGGGCCGGGTACCAGTTCGGGCCCAGGCGGTGGCATCCTCGAGGGAGGGAGTTCGTGTTCTCAGTTATCCCTACGACTACGATGCGGAAAGACTTTGGTTCATTATTTGGAGGTGCGTGCGTATGCGGGTGGTCTTCACGGCCTGAGTCCCATTCGGGACTGAAACAAAACAGCGAGTCCGGCGTATTGCCCGACGTCGTCTCTGACCGCGTCCCAAATCCGCTCCAAGGAGACCCACGCAGTGACTACTACCAGCAGCAATCTGCTTCACCATCCGCGCTATCCCCGTTCAAACAACTACGACCCGCAATGGGTCATCACGAACCAGATGGGACCAAATCCCCTCTGGTTGGTCGAAGCCCTCAGCGAAGTCGTTCAGTTCAAACCCGGCATGCGAGTGCTTGACCTCGGCTGCGGAACGGCCCTCACCTCCATCTTTTTGGCCCAGGAGTTCGGCGTCCGGGTCTGGGCCACCGACTTATGGATTGAGGCGTCGGCCAATCTGGAAAGGATTCGCGCCACCGGCGTGGAGGACCTCGTCGTCCCGATCCACGCCGAAGCACACGCACTTCCCTTTGCCGCGGACTTCTTCGACGCAATCGTGAGTGTTGACGCGTACCACTACTTCGGCACCGACGATCTCTACCTCGGCTATATCGCGGAGTTCCTCAAGGAGGGGGGCGAGATCGCAATCGCCGTACCAGGGTTGGTCAACGAGGTGGGTTCGAAGATTCCCGAGGAACTCATCCCGTTCTGGGAGTGGGACTTCTGCTCGTTCCACAGTCCCGAATGGTGGCGTGAGCATTGGCAGAAGACCGGCAAAGCCCACGTCAATCTGGCCGATTCCCTCATTGACGGATGGAAAGATTGGCTTAGATTCGGCGAGATCAAACTGCCTCTGGCTCCCGACCGCTGGAAGAAGGCTGCCAACGATGAAGTAGCCATGCTCCGAGTCGACAAGGGTGAGCACCTAGGATTCAGCCGGATCGTTGCCACGAAGGGGGAGCTAGAGGCACGCCCGAGCGGATCCCTTGCCGACATCGGGCCTTTTACTCAGCGAGGTAGTTCGATTGATCGTGCGGTCCACGATGCCGAAGGGGACGAGGGAGGCCGTCGAAGCGAGACTGAGGCGGTAGATCTGAGTTCTTCACTTGGCAAATGGCACACGGACGGC
The DNA here is from genome assembly GCA_003160635.1 of Acidimicrobiaceae bacterium. Lineage (GTDB taxonomy): Bacteria > Actinomycetota > Acidimicrobiia > Acidimicrobiales > RAAP-2 > Bog-473. The sequence continues at coordinate 17,720 of PMLV01000309.1, forward strand.
TTTGCGCTGCTGCCCCGCTTCCTGTCAGCGTCCCAGGTGGAGCCAGGTATTGCTGACCTTGGTCGTCTCTTTCCGACCGCGGATGAGTTTCACGGCGCACCCGATAAGCAACAATACGATCGGTTCAGAGATGAGTTCGGGGGGATCGACGACTTTCCGTTCAACAGCACGGAACTGAATCTCTTGGCGGTACATGAGGACCTCGTCGAACTCGCTTCGTCACTCCTTGGGACCGAGCAGTTACGCGTCTATTCCATCGAAGCCTGGGCGAAATACACGGGCGCAGCGGACTACAGCCAGCACCACCACCGGGACTACCTCAGCCAGACAATGGTGGTCCCATCCCTAGACCCTCGGTATCAACAGGTGGAGATGTTCCTCTATTTGTCGGATGTTCCCCCAGAGTTGGGCCCGCCCTCATTCGTGCCACGGAGGTATACAAGAGACCTGCCCGCCATACCCAACTGGTTCCCTCTCCAGGACAATGTGGGCCTCGACCAAGAACACCCCGAATGGATTGCCGAGAGCGGGATGCCCGGGCTTTATGACGCCGAGGTCTCTGCCGCAGGGCCAGCGGGAACGGTGGTGGCCTACGCCAATGACATTTTTCACCGGGGGACTGCGCTTAGTGCATCATGGGGTGCGCGCTACACGATCCATGTCAATTTTCGCCCTGAAGGGGTGGACTGGATCAGCCGTCATCCATGGCAGAAGTACACGAACTCGGAGCGTTGGCATGATTTCGTGCTCAGGGCAACCCCGAAGCAACTTGCTCTTTTCGGGTTTCCTCCACCGGGACATCCCTACTGGACGAAGGCAACGATCATCGGGACAGCAGAGCGCTACCCAGGCTTGGATCTGTCTCCCTGGCGCGCCGCCATGAGGAGTTGAAGTTGCGGCATCGGGTGGCCCACGGCCTCAAGGGGATCCCCTGCGGACACCGGGATGCTGCCCTGAAGGATGAACTGATCAGTGCCGGATGGCGTTCCCGGTACGGTACGCCGGGCCACAATCACTTGTCTGAAGACCGATCACTGAGTCGGGGTGCGCTGGCATCCGTCGCCATTCCCAGTCCCTGCGGTCTCCCGCGCACCATGTTTCGCCGACAAGCCCATGCGACGACCTTGCTCGTCGCCAAGGTTGCGTTCCACGGAACGAATCTTCGGGTCAGGCCTTCGCGTCCTCACCTCACCCACGCATCTCGCGTAGCCTCTCCGCGAAGCGACAAGAGGAGCAGACGCAGTGGTCGAGTTCCGCAAGTTGAAAGACCTCATCCGTCAAAAGGCCAAGGAGAACGAGTTCGACGTCGCGACCGGCGACTTTAGCAACCTCGTCGTCCAGGCTGCCGAGGGGTTCCATTTCTTCTACGACTCGTCGGAGAAGCGCCTCATCAAGAGCTTCCTGGTTCGGGAGGGTCCGCGGGTCGACACCATGTGCGACGTCATCCTCGCTGGCAAGGACGACGCCTTAACTCCACGGCTACGGCTTTGGAAGAAGGACAAGACCAAGGGTGGGAAGGACAACGTCGCGGAAGAGACCGCCACGGGGGAGGTGGCGATCGTCGTCAAGTCGATGGTCGACGTTGGAGACTGCGCCGACAACTTCTGGAAACTCATGGAGTTTCTCCGCACGTTCAAGGGCGTCAAGTTTCCGAGCCACGAGTTCCGTGTCACTCCCGCCGTAGACGCCGAACTACTCGATGCGCTGAAGGGACACAACAAGGACGCTGTTCTTACGGCGGTGAAGACGTATCTTGATGGCGACATCACCGAGCGCGACGTACAGATGCTGGTCGACCGTCGGAAGACAATCGAATACTTCGAGCGACTCCTCAGCGAGGAAAGCCTGATCGAGTCCGAGCGAGAGCGACTTGCGCTCAAGGGGATCGAGGCCGTGTGGCAGCGGTTCTTCGAGGACAACCCCTGGATCTTTGGCTATGGCCTCACGCTGGTTTCGTGTGAGGCCATCAGTGAAAAGGGCTTGGAAGTGATCACGACCGGGGCAAACGTCTTCACCGGTGGCGGAAAGCGGATTGATGCGGCGATGCGCACGCGCGGGTTCATCCAGAGCTTGCTCTTCGCCGAGATCAAGAAGCATGACACCAACCTGTTGATGTCGCGGCAGTACCGCGAGCCTGACGTTTACCAGGTGTCGAAGGAGCTGAGTGGCGCAGTGGCGCAGGTGCAGAAGACCACACACAAGGCGATCAACGACCTGCAGGACTTACACCGACAGAGTACTCCGGAAGGGGACTTCGAGTTCGAGGTGTCGACGGTCTCTCCTCGTCAGGTGGTGATTATCGGAAACCTTCGAGAGTTGGCCCCAGACGGTCAGATAAACGTCGAGAAGATGACCAGCTTCGAACTGTTCCGCCGGAGTCAGCTGGGCGTCGAGATCCTCACCTTCGACGAGGTATTGGAGCGCGCCCGGTTTATCGTCGAGAGCGGGGAGGCTGCCGCCGCTGCCGCCGCGCCGTCATAGCGCCGGCACCAGCCGACGAAACGCCAGCGCTCGACGTCCCGTAGAGGATCCATCTAGGGACGGCGCGCTAGGTGGCGGCGGACTCTGGGGCACTCAGGAATAGGGCCAGTCGGGGGCGAGTTCGCTGTCGGCCTCAGGGAAGCGATTGGATGATGCGAATCACGTCTTCTTTTCTGTAACCCTGCTTGCGGGCGGAATCGACCAGTTGTCGAACCTCTCGCATCAGCACGCTTTTATGCGGAGCGCCCACCACCGTGATTCCCCGACCACGACTGAACTCGAGGAGTCCTTCGTCTCGGAGAATGTGCATGGCACGCAGAACCGTATTCCTGTTCACGCCCAACACTGCGGCAATGTCCTTCACCAGTGGCAGACGTTCTCCGGGCTCGGCTTCGCCCTGGACGATGGCCCGGCGAACCTCAGCTGCCACCTGGTCGTGGAGGAGCACCGGCTCTGATCGATCGATGTTGACATTGAGCATGGGTATAGCCATAGTAGTTCCATTGTGGTGCTGACGAGAAGTCCCGTACCGTTCAACGACTCCATGACGGGCCACGCCGTGGACCGCGACGCCCAGGCTCTGATGAAAGAGGCGCGTCGTCGGCGTCGTCGGCGTTGGTCCGTCGGCGTGGTAGTCGTCGTCGCGGTGGTCGTGGCCACCCTGGTCGCAGCCATTCATGGGGGTGGCCCGCCCTCAGCGACAAGAGTCATCCCTCCGGGCCCGGCTCCACGGTTGATCGCACGATGGACTCCATCGGACCCATCTGGCGGCAGCCTCCCCCTTGGAGCCCAGATCACCGACGTGGTGAGTTTTCGCGGTCACGTCCTCGCTTCGGGATTGTTCTTCCCTCCTTGCACGAGTCCCGGTGAGCCGGCCTGCACACCAGCCGAAAAGGTCCTTGAACCAGTGGTGTGGTCGTCTGCCGCCAAGGGTAAGTGGAACGAAGCGTGGAACAGTGACGGCGTAACGCTTGGCACCGGTACCGTCCAACACCTGGTGATAACACCCGATGGTGTGTTGCTCTTCGACTCGGGTATGGCAACCGCCCTGTGGCGTTCAACCAACGGAGTGACCTTTACTCGCGTCAATCTTCCGCCCGCCATGGAGGCGCTCTCCGTGTCGGACGCCACGTGGGGCCATGGTCTGACTGTGGCAATCCTCTCAAACAGATTCGCCGGCGGTCCTGACAAAGTGTACGGGCAGAGTGACACGGTTTGGACCTCAGCGAACGGCTCGACGTGGACGCAGTCACCCCTGAGCCAGGTTGCCGTCTTGGCTGCAGTGACGACGACATCTTCGGGGTTTCTCATGGGAGGTCAGACAAAGTCCACCAAGCGGCCCACGGTGTGGACCTCGGCGGACGGGATGCAGTGGACTGCCACGACGCTTCCTGGGATTCCCGGCGATGGCAGTGAAACGACTGCGGTGGCCAGTATCGGTCGCGACATGACCGCCGTCGTCGGTGTCGCGGGTGTCGGGCCTGGTATGTACTGGTGGTCGACCAATGGCACAAAATGGATGCGAACAACCCTTGCCGGCGGTTCGTCTGGCACGTCGACTAACCCCGTCGCCACCCCCACAGGTCTGATCGCTTGGGATGCAAGCTATCCCGGTAGTGACGGCGCCGGTGTCGAGCTTTGGTCGTCACCGAATGGCGTGAGATGGCATCAGGTGATCCTTCGCGGCGCTCCGAGAACGTCCAGGAGCGTTCTCGAAGGTCTCTATCCCGACCAAGGCGGAGCTCTGGCGCTGATATCCCTGCCACCGTCGCCATCTTCAAACTCGCCAGAGCGATATCAGGTGTGGCAGGTGAGCCTTACGCGGAGGTAATCGGGCCATCTTCCACCTGCCGTTCAGCTGAATGGCGAGTCCAGTGATTCAGTGGGCAGACCCTGAAGGTAATCGAATCTCTTTGGTATCCCATAGAGGATCCCCGAGCGGAACGTTGTTGGCGGCATGCCGGACACGTGCCACCACCCTGAATTTCAAGCATCCGGACATACGGAGAAGTGCCAAACTCGAGACTATGAAGGTTGCCGCCTACCGAGCTCCGTACCTCCCATTCGGACCCTGGACGCGATCGGCCTTATAAGGGACCAGTTGGCAACATGCCAAGCCCAGGCAGTCGAAATGCCGTGTTGCCCTGAAGCGATCATCGGAGAACTCGCCCATGAGTCAGACAAGGGTGACGGTCGTGTTCATGAGTGGCCCAAGATACGTGAACACGTCGAATCTGCGCTTCCCGATCCACGTCGCCATCAGCGAGAACTCGGACCGTGACGGAGTTTTGGCACTGCGTGAAGAGATCTCCGGTGGGCATCCCACCGGCTTTGAGTCAACCGAAGAGAATGGCTCCCTGGTCGTGTTCCTCAACTGCGTTGTTCACGCGTCGACTGCAACGGAGTAGACCGGTCCCGGTACCGTCGCGACGGGGGGGGTATCTGGGTCACCGCCACCCGATGCGTCCTGTGTTCATGTTAAGGCGGCCAACGGCTGCAGGCAGTCGTATCAAGTCGTCTATCTCCTAGTGCGTCGGTGTGCTCAAAGAGAGATCGTTTGCGTCCTGGGCAACCCGTCGTCATTCTCCAGTGGGCGTGCCGTCGGACCCATCGGTCGTAAGGGGCACTTCGTCGGTACGCTCTCAAACAAGAGATGTTGACGACGCAAATACTGCTCGTAGTCGATGCGCCAAGCTGATCCTTGCCATCATCGACTTGAAGTGAGGTTTAAGCGCATTTTCGATTGTCTCGCCTTCCGAGGGATCATCGAGGGCACCCCATACAGCAAGCCATGTCTCGTAGAGGTGCCCAATATCTGACGTCGGCCAATGATTCACAAGTTCCTGAAATATGAGCACGGGGAGCGTTGTCTCTCCATGCGGGAACCGCTTCGAGTGGCCCTCATTCACTCGCAATGCTCGTCTCCAGGGACTTCGTTTCGCTCGCCGACCAGCGAGAGTGGCTGTGCCTCGCACTGCTATACGTTCGTGCCGGTGATGTCCCCCCGCCCAGGTGATCGATTCCCTCAAGGTCACATACATAACAACGGCCTGTCCGGGATCGAGTCTCGTTGGCGAGTTGTCGATGAGACCTCCGCCAACGCCAAACGGTCGGAGGCTCAAGGTCAATCTCTGGCGACGTCTCAGTAGAGATTCTGGTCCGAAGTCCAGTCCGATGCCGGACGCCCAAATGGCTGTTCGACCTACATTGGCGATGTCGATCTGTGCAAGCTCTACCCACAAATCACTTTCTTGGAGCTCGGCTATACCAGGCAACTGCTTGGGCCATTGACCCCGAGACCCTTTCACGATCGTTCCACGATGAGTCATCACTACCGGGGTGAACCCAATACGAATTCGCGCACCTGATAATCGATAGAGCGTGAGTTGCCAGAGAAGACCAACGATCGAGATCGCGATCGATACCAATGCGATCGTAAGCGCGGCTTGATCCATGCTTTCAATCTTGCTCTGTTCTGGGTTCCAGGTGCCGGATGCCACCGCCCGGTAATCAGGGATGGACCTGGGGAGAGATCGCGGTGGATCGAGGGTTAAGACGATCAGCGGGCGGCGGATTGGGACCCTGCTTCAAGGAGTCCTAGCCCTGGCCGTAGTTGTTGATCAGCCAACGACCGGACTCGCTACGTTGCATTGAGATCGTCCAAAACGAGTCGGGGTTTCCTTCGGACGGAGATGGACTTTCGTCGAACGAGCAATAGACCGCCGCATTTCGTCCTGACTCTTGCAAGGTCTTGCAATGAAGCTTTGTGAAGGTGGACCAAGTACTGGTATCGCCCCCTCCCCAATCCATCATGGAACGAGCTGAGGGCACAAAGTCCCCCCGTGCCGCACTGAGGTCTTTGCTGTTGATCGACTTGAACCAAGACTGAGCGAGCGCCAACGGAGTAACTCCGACATTGGAGGAGTCGATTGTGGCCGGAGTACTACCGCAGGCCGCAAGAACACTCGCTCCCACCAAGACCCACCCAAGAGTTGGCAGACCGAACCTCCTCCACCGGACGCGGTGACCGGACGGCTGGCGCAGTTCCATCAATTCATCGTAGATGCGGGCGACCTTCCAACCTCGGTCAGCACCATTACCCTATGCTCGAATCCGGCGAGCCGGGCGCGTTGCGCTGTCTGAAGCTGAGAAGCAGCGCCCATTAGGGATCTACATGCAGAAATTCCTAACCACGACATGGGTGGTGTGACCGGAGCGCACTCGGAAAGGCTTACTTCCCACGTATTGCCCGGGATGACCCTGATTTGAGATGACGTAGGTGCCTGGGGGCAGAACGAATCGAAACGTCGTACCGGCTGGCACGGACGACCTTCGGATGAGAGTGCTCCCGTGGTAGACGCTGAGGTTGGCGATCGTTACAGTCGGCGGTCCTGCGCAAGGAACGGCTCGACCTGTTGCCACCCCAGGCTTGGGCTCGGCCGCCGTGGCGCTCGAAGTCACCACCGTGAGCGAAGCAACGCCAAGAAGGACTGTCAGGAAACCCAGTAGCTTTCGCATACCTAGATGATGACGCACCGCGCGGCGGATTGGTTCGCGCTGGCGGATGGTCACCTCGGGTCATCCGGCGAAACGTCAACCCGTGGATAATGGGAGTGGAGCCGAAACGTCCAATTGATTGACTCTTGAGCTGGTCTGAGGGTGCCCCCATGGTGTGACGAGCTCTCACGATCCCGCAAGCCGAACCGCCAGCGGCACGAGGTGGAGCCGGCCGACCGGTCGCCGGGATCGTCGTCGCAAGCGGATCCCCCTGGGGGACGGCGTCGAGTCCTGATCATCCCGTCAAGGCGTGCTGTAGAATATGGCAGGTGACGAAGCCCCGCTGACCAGCAGTTTTCGCCCACATCGAGGCACCAGGCCGGACGACCAGGGAAACTCTGTAACGCGGCTGAGCCTCGTGACTAACTATAAGTGTGAGGATTCTCGACAGCACCACCGATGCCGAACTGGTGCTTCGACTCCCAGGGGACGCGGCTGCATTCGAGGAACTGTTCCGCCGGCACCGTCGCTCGGTGGTGGCCTACGCCGCCCGCCGCTGTTATCAGCCCGCTGACGTAGCGGATTTGGTGGCCGCGACGTTCCTGGCTGTACTGACGAGCAGCGCAACCTACAGCCCTGCCAAGGGTGCTTTCCGGCCGTGGTTGATCGGGGTGGCCTACCGCCAGTGTGTTGCCCTTCGCCGGCGGGAATACCGTCAATGGTCGCTCAGCCGGGCCGTGAGCGGTCAGCGGATATTGGGCGACGACGCTACCGTCCGCATCGAAGAGCGGATGGACGCTGCCCGTGCCAGCACGGAGGTCGAGCGTGCCATGAATGGCCTGCCGAGCCGTCACCGTGAAGTGCTGTGGCTTGTTGGCTACGACGAACTGACCCCGCACGAAGCCGCTCAGGTGCTCGGCGTCAACGTCGGCCTGTTCCGGGTCCGTTTGTCACGAGCTCGTCAGGCACTACGTCAAGCCCTGCGTGATCCCCTTCCCCCTTCTTGTCCCAACTTCTCCCCGGAGGTGCGCCGATGATCTGTGACGATAGAGAACTGCCCCTCGACGAGTTCGAGTCGGCCATGCTGGCTGAGCTGTTGTCAGCCCAAACCGAGTTCGGTCCGGCCGACAAGGGCGTCGGCCGCAAGCTCTACCTGGCTGGTGGCCACGGTGGCCTGCGGCATCACCGCCTGCTCGCCGCCGCAGCGGTTCTGGTGGCGGCTGTGGCGGTCCTTGCCGTGTTGCTTCCCTCTGGCGGTGGCGACTCACGGCGGGGCCGGCCCTCGGCGGTTGCTCCGCACCACAAGCCCACGACTCACGCGGTTGCTCCGCACCACCCGCGCACGATTCACTACCAGGTCACCGGCTACACCCAGGCCCAGGCTACCGCCGCGGCCACTCAGTGTCTGAGCGCGGATGGCGCGGGTGGTCCGGACGGTGCGGCAGGAAAGGACGCGGTGTTGCGGGCCACGTTCAGCGACCCCTCAGGGTCGACATTGGTGGTCACAACGCCGTCAGGTTGGTACACCTGCGACGAGTCTGCAGACGGGTCGACGCTCGTGCCCGGGGTGTACGAGTCTTACATCCAGGCCGAGGGCGGGGCGCTCAACGCTAACGACCTGTACGAACACTGGCTCATGGAGCCAGTCGAGATTTTTTCCGATGGCGGGGGCTACCTCAGCAAGGCGACGATGGCGAGCGGCTGGCTGGACACTGCCGTCGGGCGCGCGGCACCCAATATCACCAAGGTTACCGTCCAGATGCCCGGAGGGTCGGTGATTGCAGCCTCCGTCGAAAACGGCTTCTTCGTTGCCCGTCAACTGTTGCCGTCGATGCCGGCCTTCAGCCAGTCAGGGACGATCCCTGTCATGGGCTACGACAGTTCAGGGACTCTGCTGTATGACTCCTTGCTCACGCGATCACCGCTTACTACCTGTTTCGTCACACCGTCTGGTCAGTCGTTGACGCCCTGGGCCACCTCGACCCAGAAGTGTCAGACCGCCATCGCGTGGGGCTACTGAGTGTGGAGCTCGGGTCTCGCAGGGCCGTGATCGCGGCATTCCTCGCTAGCACCACCCCGCTAGACGATCCTCCGCTTTCGGGCGATCGGCGATGCCCTCGATGCCGAGACACTGATCCGTAACCCGATCCTTCAGGGAAAACAGTGAATCGGATTGTTTTCCAACGACTGGGCCTCGGCGGTACGATCGCTGTGCCCAAGCCCAGAGAGGTAGCAGACCTGGTATTGACAGCCTGTACTGGACTTTTCACCCCGAATGGCAATGATATTGGCGATTTCCAATCGGTCGTCGATCTCTGGATTTCTGGCACTTTGGTGTAACCAGATGACCAATGCCGGGCTTATAGAAGATGATGACCATGACCCGTGAGGAGCGTGAACGACTCTTTACGGAGTTGTTCAATGCACACCACACGCAGGTACTCGCCTATTGCCGCCGCCGACTCGCAGCCGATGTTGCCGAAGATGCAGTAGCCGATACCTTTTCGGCGGCATGGACGAACTTGGACCACCTGCGCAACGACCCTCTCATCTGGCTCTTTAGTCTCGCTCGGGGTGCCGTCTCGCACCATCGGCGCCGTCTGGGTCGCATCGCCCGCCTGAATGAGCGCTCGGCCTCGCTCGAACCCGCCGTGGCTGCCCCCGATCACGCGGAGTCTGTCGCGTGGCAAGAGCCGTTCGATGCTGCATTTGAACAGCTGAGCGAAACTGCACGTGAGGTGTTACGCGTCGCGGTGTGGGAAGGGCTGGGCGCATCAGAGGGAGCGTTGGTACTCGGCTGCTCGACCGCGGCGTTCAAGGTTCGCTTGCATCGCGCTCGGCGGCGTCTGCGCCAACTTCTCGACGCCGATGCCCTAACTCGGTCGCAATTTCATCACAATACGTCCTCGATCAAACGGACAACGGAGCCACCACATACGCGTGCATTCGCGAGACCCGCTTTGGTGGAGCTGGCCATTCCGCTACCGAAGGAATCCACATGAAGACCCACTGGCCTGATGACATCATCGACCGCGAGCTTGCGGCCCGTAATCTGATCCATAACGAAGACCTGGCGGGGTCCGAGTGCACCGCCGAGAGTCAGGCATTGCTGAGCTATTTGGTAGCGAGCAACTCGTCGACGAACCGGTCACCCGGTAACCAACAGAGGAAATCACACTCGACGCTTCGTGTCGGTCACGGAACAAGGCGCATCCCCACGAGCCTTCTTGCTCGATTCAGTTTCGCCTGCCTCGTCTTGGCAGTAGTCGCAGCGACAGTCGTCATCTCTTTGGGCTCTCATGGCGCTACTCCGCCAAGGCGCTCGCCGGCAACGGCAGCAGTTGTCTTGAAGCGCATGTCCCTGGTGGCAGACGAACAGCCCACCGTTGCTCCGCCAGTGCCGGGTCAGTACGTCTATACCCAAGAGATCGATCTGGGCGCGGCCACCTGGCCGACTCACCCTGGGAACAATGTCATGGGTCCCGATACGTACACGGTCCTCCAGCCGATTACCCGCCAGACTTGGATTGGGCCCGACGGCTCCGGTCGAATCGCCGAGTCGGCCCAGGGGCCACAGACCTTTCTGAGTCCTGCAGATAAAGCCAAATGGTTGGCCGCCGGGTCTCCGGCTCATCCCGAGTCACTCGTCAATCAGACGTTCGGTCCGCTTGGCCTCCCATACTTCAACTTGTCGGCGCTCCCAACGGACACGGCCGATTTAGCGGCCCTCTTTTCCGAAGGAAGAGTCGGTTCGCAGGGTCTGATCACCAACACCTCTGGGAAGTACTTCCCGCCCAGCGTCAACGAGGAGATCGGATACATCGGTAGTCTGCTGGATCCATCCGATGAGACCTACGCCTCCCCGGCCTTGCGGGCTGCCCTATACCAAGTGGCAGCGGGGCTTCCTGGAATCCAGCTCCTCGGGACAGTCACCGACAGCATCGGTCGGTCGGGTACAGGGATCTCCTATTCCAATCAGGGCCGCCAGACAGTTTTAATCTTTGATCCGACCACCTCGGCTCTCCTTGAGCAGGAGTATGTCGCAGCCAGCGTGACGCCGGACCAAGATGCGCCGATCGGAACAGTGCTCGAGTCGCAGACCTACGTCATGTCAGGAGTGGTCGGCTCGACGACTGCAACAATTCCGTCAACGTCCAGCAGCGCAGCATCGGGCTCATGAACCGGCGATGCCTGTCAAACCATTTCGCGAGCTGCGGCGTGCTACCTGGGGTTCATCCCATCAGAGATGCTGATTAAGCAAGCTCGGAGAATGTGGACCACCGTGGTCGGATTTTCATAGGCGGCCATCTCGGTCATTACGGCTGTGCTGATTGTTTGGAGCCCAGTTTTCGACGTAGGGCCTGCGGAGTGAACTATCTCAGGGCCCGTAGTTCACCCAAGAATGTACTCGTCGGGCAGAAGAAGTAGAAGTAGTCGATAGCCTCAGGGAGAGGACCCGTTGGTGGATCCTTATTCGGAACATGCAGAATTCTGGGTTTCGTAATCTACGGATCCTGGAATCAGTTGCTGTCGCACCAAATGGAAAAGCCCATTGCCGGGACGGCCGCTCGTTGCCAAAACCATGACGTTGGCTCAGGCGTGATCGTCGGGCGTGGTTCGCTCCGACGTGTGACCGACGCCGTTGAGCGTGAGAAGCTCTGATGGCTGCTGCTTTCGCCAAGCTCCAGGTGGCATGCCGTGATGACGACGGAACGCTGTCGCGAATGCGTACGGCGAGCCGTACCCGACTTCCGAAGCAATGCTCGTGAGGCTCAAGGTTCCTGCACGGAGATGGTCCCTGGCGAGTGTCATTCGCCACTCCGTCAAGTACTGCAGTGGAGCCTGCCCGATCGCTTCTCGAAAGGACCGGGCGAATGCAGCTCGCGACAGACTACTCAGTGCTGCCAGCTCGGGTACCGTCCACGGGTGACCGGGGTCTTCGTGCATGGCCTGTAGAGCGACGCGAAGACGTGGGTCGGCTGACGCGGTGTACCACCTGGGCGCTGTTTCACTGCGCTGGAAATCGCTGCGGAAAGCAAGAACGAGCAGGACGTCGAGCAAGCGATCGAGGACAGTCTGTTGACCCGGTTCCTCAGCCACGAGTTCACGAGACAGAAGCGAAATTACCTCTCGGAGTGGCTCGTCGATCGCATAGGAGAGCGTCATCAATGGTGGAAGCGAATCCAGCAACCCATTGCCGACGTCGCCTGAGAATTGGTAGGCACCGCACAAGAAGACCGTTGCCGCGTGGTCAGCGGCAGGTGCGCACTGCGCGTGCCTGGTCCGGAAGTCGTGCGGCTCCAAGCAGTCGGCGCCCAGTTGGTGTGCGATGAAGTGCGGTGATCCGCCTCGAACCAGGGTGATCTCCCCGGGCAAGAGTTCCACGCCGCGGCTCGGGTCGTCGAGCCACAGCCAAGCCCTGCCGCGGGTGACTGCATGCACCGCGAGCTGGATGGAGCCGTCGAGTCGCAGGCCCCAGGGCGGTGCGACGACCGTGCGGGCGAAGACCGCTCCGGTGGCACGTGCTCGCATGAGGTGGTCGTACAACAGATCCATGGCTCGATGGTAGCGAGAAGCGTGCCGAAGTCAACGATGCGAGAGCATCACGCAACAAATGAAGCGTTCCAGATATTGATCCTCCCTGGTGTCTCCGGGCACACTTAGTTCATGGCCAACGCGAAGCAAACAGCGCTGATCCTTGGCGGCAGCGGGAGGACCGGATCTCTCATTGCCGAACAACTGACCGATCGGGGAGTTCAGGCCCGCACAGCATCTCGGCACGGCAGCGATCTTCTCTTCGACTGGGACGAGCCCAACACGTACGCAGCTGCACTTGCAGGGGCGGATCGGGTGTACCTGGTGACCCCGACGATGCGCATTCGGTACGTCAACCTTGTTGCAATATTCCTCGACCTGGCGGAGGCTGCCGGCGTTGGGCACGTCACACTGTTGAGCACCTACAACGGCGATCGGGCCCCGCAGGATGTCGATATGGCAGCGGTCGAGGCCGAAGTTGCGAACAGGGGCGGTTTCACGCACACGATCCTTCGCCCTGCATGGGTTATGCAGAACTTCACGGACGAGCACCTCCCCATCGTGGATGGGCTTCTGATCGTTCCCAGCGGTGGTGGTTCTGAGGCGTTCGTCGACGCCCTCGACATCGCAGAGGTAGCGGTTGAGACCCTCTTGGATCCAGCCGAGCATGCAGGCGCCGCATATTCGTTGACGGGTCCAGAGGCACTCACGTTCGACGACGTCGCCAGGACTATCGCTGCCGTGAGCAGGCGTTCCGTGATGTACCAAGACATCGACCAGGAGGCCTGGATCAACGGGGCAATCGCAGCAGGGGTGCCCGCCGAGTACGCGAAGATGCTCCAATGGCTTACTGGAGCCATCATCGCAGGCCAAGGGTCCAGGCCCAGCGGTGACGTCGAGACGGTTATCGGTCGGCCTGCCACCAGTTTCGAGGCATTTGCACTGCGCAGTACTGCCGTCTGGGCCGTTCAGGAGGGCAAGTGACCAAGTATATCGAGGACAGCTCAAATTTTGGAGCCGACGGACCCTTCTTCCACATCATTCGGGAAGGGCTCAAGGGTTTCGCCGATGGTGAGGACTACTTCGATATGTTGGCTGATGATGTCGTGTTCGAATACGTCATCTCCGTGCCCGGCTATCCCCGACGGGTTGAAGGGCGGCAGAACATCATCGACCTGTACAGCGACTACGACAGCTACATGAGCGTGCGTAGCGCCGACAATCTCTATGTCTATCGAGATCCCGCAGCGTCGGTCGTGGTCCTCGAGTATGAGGTGCACGGCCAATCAGTGCAGACGGGTCGTCCGTACGACAATCGCTTCGTCTCCATCGTTTCGATCAAGGGCAGCAAAGTGACGTGGTGGCGGGACTATCTTGACCCGGTAGCAGTCTTCGACGCCGCAGGATGGCCTCAGAGCCTCGACTAAATGGGACTACTAGGTATTGCGCAGTCTGGGGCCCGCGGATTCCCTTCGCGCCCAGAAGTGTCCTTCCAGAGTCAATTCCATCGTTCGTCAGTCGGCACTGATGGGAAGAGCTATTCAGGGAGAGGGTTTGGTCGCCTCGGTGGCGCGGCAGTTCGGTAGGCATATACCGATGAAGTTCACGGTGAGAAACCTAAGGAGGGTTGGGGGTCTACCAGCCTTCGAAGAGGAATTTGTAGCCTGCAGTGAGTTAACCGCAAGCCGATCCGTCAAAGGCACCGCCAAGAACCTCGAATCGCGCTGAACCGACCGGCTCAGTTGTCTAACCGGGCGCCCCATGGAAAGCTGCCCGCATGTCGGAGCTCTGGCGACTGTCGGCTCAGCGGTCACAGGAATTCGATGCAGCGGCAGTCGCGTACGACCGTTATCGACCCCGTTATCCAGAGGAACTTTTCGACGACATCGTCGAACTGGGGTAATTGCAACCAGGGGCGCGTGCGATCGAGATTGGGGCCGGCACGGGGATCGCCACTGGCCCTCTGATTGATCGCGGTCTTCAAGTCATCGCCATTGAACCCGCACCGGCGATGGCGTCGATCGCCAAGGAAAGGTTCGGCAGCTCCGCTCGCTTCGTGGACGGTCGCTTTGAGGACTGGCCCCCGACCGAGAACACCGATCTAATAGCAGCCTTCAACGCCTGGCACTGGGTCGAACCAGACACGGGCGTAAGCCTGGCGGCCCAGCTGCTCTCTCCCGGTGGATCGCTGGCCCTGGTGTGGACAGATGTTGTGTCGTGGGGCGAGAACAACTTCGAGGCCCGCCTTTCGGAGGTAACGGGTTCGCCTTGGGCAAAACGTCTCAATGACGTATTGGATTCACTGCAACCAGTCCGCGCCAGTGAGTATTTCGATGACCTCAGGGTGCACCGTCACCGGTTCGAGCGCAGGCTGGACGCGGCGTCATTCATTGCGGTCACCCGAACCTACGGCGGTCACCACAGCGTAGAGCGTGACGAGATAATGCGCCGGCTTATTGATGACGAGTTCGAAGGAGCGGTGACGAAGGTGGAGGATGCCGTTCTGTACTTAGCACGGCGCAGGTGAGCACGTCGTCCGTACGCCGATCCCCTTGACGAACATTGAGTCAAGGATGTTCCACCCAGGAACTGGTCGACCGACCAAGACGTCAGAGGCGCACGAGCATGGTGAGCGATCCGCCCAACATGCCAACCTCTTGGAAGCCGAACCGCTCGTAGAGACGCCGAGCGTAATTGTCGGGTTCCACGCTCAAGCTGATTCCCGCGACCTTGTGTTCGCGGGCAGAAGAGATCAGTGCCTGAAGTAGATGAGTGCCAATTCCTTGTTGCCGGCACGTCTGCACAACGCCCATGGATAGTTCCGGTGTTGAGGCATTCACGAAACCGTAGCCAGGGTCGTTCTCAGGCAGATACCGAAGCCATGCGGCCCCGACGGGGTTCTCGTTTTCGGCGACTACTCCGAGGTCACCGGGCCGTGGCCAACCTGCGATGTAGTGCGCCAGTTCAGGCCGTTTCAGAGTTTCCTCGACGCTTCCCGTCGGTCCGTCGGGTCGCCAAAAGGCCGCCGCGACGAGCATCTCGGAGAGAAAAGGGGCATCGGAATGCTCGGCAGGGCGAAGGTGTATCGGCACCACGAAATCATGCCCGAAACTGGCCGCTTGACGATCCCCTTGTGCCTCGGTAGATGAGTATCAGGGGTTTGCTCCGCCTCGGATGAGATTCAAAATCGACTCGACGTTCTCGTCCACCGACCGGATGGCGTCGGCGATGAACGCAGCCTGTGGGTGTCGATGAAATTGCACCCGCAGTTCGTCAACCATCTCCCAGGTCTGACCAGCGTCGCAGCGCCAGATCGGCCCACGATCCTCAAATCGTCTGCGATGAAGTTCCACGTCGGAGCAAACCGTATCGACGAGCCAAAAGGATGCACCGGCCTCGTCCGCCGCCTTCCTCCAACCCTCACGGACATGCCAGTCGGCTCCGCAATCGAGCACCACGGAATGGCCCATGCTCAGCTGCTCGCGAAGAAGGGAAGTCTGAAGATCGTAAGCGAGATCACCAACCCCCTTGAGTCCGACTTCCTCGGATGGGTCAAGCGGCACGCCAGCGGCAAGGAGGACATCCATAAGGGGTCCTCGGGATGACACGACCGCACCAAGGGCACGTCCGAGCGCTCTGGCCAAAGTCGACTTGCCGGTTCCCTGCACGCCGCTCACCGATATAGCGTCCACGAGCGCACCATACCTGTCGCTGATCAAACGAACTGCTCAACGGCAGGGCTTTTAACGGCAGCACGGCGTTACTGCGTTGCAACAGCCTTTATCAGCTGCAGGGCTGGGCTTTCCGGGCTCCAAAGTGAGGGGAACTCTTCGAGCGGTCGGAAACCGTAGGCCAGGTAGAAGTCCGGGCTGTCCAATCAGGAAGGCGTGGTACGAGACCGGCGTACCGCGCGACGCCAAAACCGGCGGGACCTATCGATCTTGGACCCGCTCAGGGACGCTCAGACGGGTCTGGAGCGATTCACGGTGTTCAGTGGTTGCCTCGTCCAAGAGCGCCCCAAAGTCACAGGGCGTTCCTATCGCTGAGATGGCCCGGGAGAGCCAGGGTCCAAGTAGCCTTTGGTGTTCAAAGGAGCAGAACCATGACCTACAGAACGTTGAGCGGACTGCCACCGAGGCTTGATGCCTGGTGCGGCAGGCTGGAGGTTCACTATCGGGATCTCGTGCGGCTTTCGCATGCGCCCAGCGACCCGCTATGGGACGTTCACCACGAGATCCTTGAGTTCGGTCGGACGTACCGCCGCCTGCGTGATGTCCTGGTGGACCTGTACGTCCCTAGGCGCGCAGCAGCGTAAATCCAGCACGAATCACCGCTTTCGTGGAAGATGACCCGCGGCGGAACGATCCCCGAACCGTCGCCTTCCATGAGACAGGTCATGGGGTGGTTGCTCACTGGCTCGGGCTCAAGGTCGTCAGCATCGTGATCCACGATGGCGTCCGACCTGGCGGACAGTTCGATGGAGCTCCTACAGATGACCCGGTCCTCGCTGGGAAGGTTGCTCTGGGTGGACCCCATGCCGAGAAGATATACCAGGACCGAAATGTCGGCGGTCATTTCCCGCTGTACTACATGGGTGACGACGACAAGGCTTGGGCATGGAAACATGCGCAAGCCGCACACCCAGGCAACAACGCGGTCGCCGGCGTGAGTCAGGACGAATGGCGTACCGAGGTTGACGCCTTGCTTCGCGCTCGATGGGACGACGTCATCACGGTAGCCCTAGCTCTGGAGCAGTCAGGAAGCCTGACCGGTGAAGACATCGAGGGCTTGCTTGGCGACTGATGGCGGTCGCCGAAATGAGTCGAAGCTGGGCCCCTGCAGCGTGTTATCGACAGTCCGGGCAGTAGCCGCTTGCGTCGAGAAGGTGGGCTAGGACGCTTTGGGTGCAGTGTTTACAAAGACCGCGTTTGAGTGTGGCTTCCTGATCGCAGTGGCGGCAGTGTTCGCATTGTGGGCACGCTGGACCACCGCAGCTGTTGCATCGGAATGTCCTAGTTCGTCTCTTTAGCCCACAGTTGCTACAAGTGAAGTCCACGCGGTCGCGTTGTGAGGTCACTTCGTCCTCGTGAGGGAGATGCAGACGAGCGACATTCCAAAGGTCGTTTTCGGCGAAGACGGCGTAGGACCAAGGTTCTGTGCACAGCGCATGCTGGTAGTAGCGGTGACGATCTCCGGCGAAATCGGGCCACCAGCTCTCCACGGCTCTGATCTCGCCGTCGCCCATGGACCGGAGGGGATGGCCGGTGGGGAGAGGGACATCTCGCCAAGGAGCGGGCTTGGGTTCATCGACCCTGGAAGTAAACGTAATGACGTCACCGCGAATGACCGTGATGAAACCGCGACATCCGAGGCGGCGAGACAATGCCACTGCGCACGCTTCCCGTGAAGCATTCGTGTCGCGATGCAATCGCGCCAGGGCCTCTCCAGTCGGCCGTTCGGTCCCCAGAACCTTGTCAAGGACCGAATCGGGGACAAGCAGGCGCCCAGCGATCAGATCACACACCCGCTCAACGACCTCCCGTTCGTTCTTCAGCTCCCCGAGCCAGTCGAGGACTTCCTCGTCATCCTCGTCGTCGGTGAGTTTGTGCCCGAGTTCGTGGAGCATCGTGAAATATCTACGTTTTGAGAATGGGCTGGGTGCGTAGAGGACCTCGTTGTACCGGCGGAACGACATGCCATCACACCATCCCCCGTCTCCCCTCTGACTCAGTGTGTTCGACTCCCGCACGGTGAGGCCGAAGTAATCACGCATCGCACCGGCTGGATCGGCAGCCAACTCGGTTCGTATCTCCTCATCGAGCTCCTTGAAGAGCCGCTCCGCCCACGTGGCTGGCCTCATTCCATGGCCTCGAGAATGGCGCGCAGCGTCTGGAGCCACTGGGTGCGTCCGTTGGGACCACTGCTTCGTCGAGTCGGGGCGAGCATCTTGGTACGAACCTCTTTGGCCACGGGATCGGCCGCTCGTTCGTGTCGGGCAGCCCAATCGGCGACAACGTGGTCGAACTCGTCGGAGTACAGCCAGGTTACGAACTCCCCAACGGGATCCTCGGGGCCCGGTGCGAGCGCTTCAATTCCGGTTCGTAGAGCCCGAGCTAAGGCTGCGGCCTGGGCGGCGGGAAGCTGCTCGGCATCTGCCCGTTCCAGGACGGCTATCTCTGGGGGAGTAATCGGCCAACCTTGGGTAGAGATGACGGTAACTAGATCGGAGCGAGAGAGGTTCATTGCCTGCCGTAGGGCTCGAACTCGACTCCCGGCCACCATGACGGGTGAGTTTGTGCTGGCGGAAGGTACCAAACCCAGAGCCAGAGCGACCGGGTCCTCCTCGAAGGGCGGCAGCTCAATGGCACTCGCCCAGCTGGCCTCGATGATCCGGAACATTGCGGAGAGCTCACGATGGTCTTCGGGTCCAAGACGATTAATGACGGGACGGTCGGATTCGCCCTTAAGGTAGGAGGCGTACTGGTCCAGGTACTCGGCGAACCGATCGTCGTTGTCGTCTGGTGTCATGGCCGGCTCCTTCCTACTCGGTCTCGCCCGGGGTGACCCCGAGCTGTTTCTGAATCTCTGTGACTGCTCGCCGGTAGAGACGGCCAGCTTGCACGTCGCTGACGCCCATTCCCCTACCTATCTCAGTGAGCGGGCGGTTCTCCATCACCCGCTCGATGAAGGCCTGCCGAGGTCCTTCCTCCATGGTCTTGAGCATCTCTTTGGTCTGTTCTCGAATAACTGCGTCGGTGGCGGCCTCGGAGACATCTTCATTCGTTGGTTCCTCCCAGGAGTCCTCCGTATGACCTTCGCCGGCCAGTCGATCGCGCTGGCGACGGCCTTCTTGGCGGAGGATGTCCGTCGCCCGGTTCTTGACCGACGCCACCAGGTAGGCCTCCACGTTTGTGGCCGTTATGACCTGGCCCTTTTCGATCAGGTGGCGCATAACCTCCTGGACCACGGACTCGGCGGCATGGCCGAGGTGGCTCTTGTCCCGTCCCAGACGGCGGATGGCGGCTGCGCACATGACCTGACGGTGGGCGCGGAAGATGTCGGACCAATATGCCTTATCAGCGTTGGCCCGGGTGTCAGAGGGTTCGGTCACCGCCGTACAGTCTGGTAGCCCATCGCTGTCGATGAGGGGAGTGGCAGGTGCAATGACCACTCTGGTCCCGGCTCCGCCGGCTGACCGCTCCTAAAGGCAAGCCGGACAGCTCGAGGTCAACCCGTCGGTCCACCAAGGTTGCGCCCATAGCCGACTTGACCAGCTCGGCCACGATGAGCAGGCCGCCCATCCACGACACGAACGGGGTGGACACAGCGGTGACTACGCCGGGGTCGGCCTGCCCACCCACCACTGCCTGGGCGTAGATCCTCTGGATGAGGTCGTCGAGGCGCCGATCTATGAGTTCAGGGACCCGGTCGGGGTGCAGCTTGCCGGCCCCGACCGCCCGCGCGACGTCCTCGGCGCTGAGGAGTTCGTCCCCGAGGTAGAGCTGGAGGATCCGCTCGACGGTTAGACCGGTCATCTGGCTGTGCACCTGGGCTTGGGACAGCGGCGTGGCCGCGCTGACGAACTCGCAGTAGGGACAGGCCCAATCGTCGAAGCAGTGCTCACGCTGGATGTGCAATGCCATGCCCGACACCCCCACGGACAAGGTTGTGGTGGCCAAGGCGTCTGCTACCTGGAGCCTGCCGGAAACAGTGTCGACCGAGGAGACGACGGCGCCACCCACGCCGGGCCCTTCCTGGGACCGAACCCAGGCCGCCACCTCGGTGCGATAGGCAGTGGCATCCCAGCCCGCCGCCCGCAACAAACCCGCGGTCCATCCTGCTTTGGCGCCAGTCTCGGCTCCGGTGGCAGCCGGGTACCGGTAGGGGTTGCGCTCGGGGTCGAACGTGTCGGGGTCGACGACTGACGCTCGGCCGGTCACGTTCTGTTGGGTGGCCAGCAGACCGATGGCGCTGGAACCGACGGAGCCGGAGCCGAAGAAGACGACGTGGTCAAGAAAGCATTGAGCCGCCCCCGTCTCGGGTGCCGGTTGATTGCGGTAGTCCCACAGGTTCCAAACCAGTTCGTCCCCGAGTGGGACGTGGATCATCTGGGCTTTAAGGGACTCCTTTAGGGCTTCGGCGGCGGCGAAGACGGCAGCCGCCTGAAGGCCGAGGCTGGACGATCCGCCAGCTGGCTGGGGAACCCGGCCCACCCGGGCCGTCCAATCGGCACCACCGATCCACAGGTCAGCGCCGGCCGCGCCGGGGCCAACGCCGATTATCAGGTCCTGGACCGGACCGGAAGCGGCCGTCGGTTGACTAGTGGCCAGACGGTCGGGAAGTTCGTAGAGTCGGGCGACGCCCCATGGGTTCGGCCCGAGCGACGCATCTCCTTCGAGACTTGTGTGGGCGTGCACTCGCATGAGTAGGGAATACAACCCGGCCGCGGCCAGGGCCACGGGCTCCGACGCATTCGGCTCGACACGGACCACAGGGCGGAGGCGGTCGAGGGCCTCCAGGACAGCCGTGGCCGCTCCGGGTGCCAGAGCCGGGCCAAGGGCCACCCGGGGATCGAGTCCCCGGCTCATCGGGCCGCAATCAGCGACTCGCGTTCGCCCTCGACGTTCACGCTGACCCACTCTCCGCGACGGCGGACCAATACGGCACATGAGTCGAGTCCTCGCCGCAGTCCCAGTCCGAAAAATGGGACCACAATGGACAAGGCCCCTTCGTGCGTGATGGCGGGATTGGCGTCGTCGGTGGGACTGTGGAAGGCGAGGCCGGGATGGCTATGGATCCGAGAGGCGTAGACGTCCTTTGGTCCCAGCGCAGCTAACAGGTCGAACTTGCCCTGCCTCGTGACTTCAACCGAGCAGTACGGCAGGGGAGTAGCTCGCTGGTCGGGGATGACGAGGCGGTGGGCGACGCCGTCGGGTCCGGCCATGATCATGGCGGTGCCCTCGCATCCCGTGGTGCCGCAGTCCTCGAAGAAGACCCGGGCTTCGTCAAGGAGGGAGACGGGGATTACCAAAGCGCTCATGACCGGCCCGCTTTGCCCAGCAGGTGGCCGAGGAGCTGGGGAAGGCGCAGAGTGGCGCGGTAGGTATCCCACCGCTCGTTCAGATGGCTGGGGTGGCAGTGGTACTCATAGGTCCCGCGAATGCAGACAAAGCCTCGACCTAGGGCAGGATGGATGCTGTGGAAAAGGGCGCCTGGCCACTTTGGCCGGTCTGCTACCGCGCCATCATCGTTGATGACAGTGACGCTGAAGGGCTCCGCGTCGTAGTTCTGGCCGTCGAGGCGGATGATGGTGCTGCCTCCATTGGTGTCGGTGAGCTTGCAGAGAATGTCGGTGCCGACCACCTCGAGTTCGGAGATGCGGTTGCCCAGCGCCTGCCGGGCAACCACCACCTCCTCCTCGAGCATCTCGACCAGCAGGGCCGGATGAAGGCTCACCCGTCCACCTGAGGAGCTTCATTGACCAGGTGCAGTTCGGCTCCGGCCGTCAGGTGGTAGTCGCCTACCCGAGCGGTATCGAGCAGGGGCTCGACCCGTCCGTCCCGCACGACCGCCAGTGCGTAGTCTCCGGGAGCGAGCTGATTGTGCTCCACGAAGTGGGCCACTGCCTGTGCCATGGCTGAGGCCACGAACTCCTCTTCAGCGAAGCGGAAGTCGTGGGTGATACCACCGGGCGTGCGGACCTTCACCTCCACGTGCCCCTCGTATTCGGGTCGGTTTGACATCTCTTGTACCTCTTCCTGCCGCCGGTCTGGGATTGACGGTCAGGGAGTAGACGATGGCCAAGCCCGACCTCGACACGATTTCTCGGAATTTCTGGCTACCGGCTCCGGGGACGCAGACGGCGACTTTGCGATCTTCGGTCCCTTCGAAACGGGGGAGGACACATCCGGTCCGTACTCTGGGTGAATGTCGGTCAGCCCTGTGGACAATGAGAGAGGCAACTGGGTCTATTGGCGCCATCGGATGGCCGAGTCATTCCGCTGCGACGAGGGACGGGCAGCGGGCCTGTGGGCGCTTGAGGTCCTTGAGTCACACCTGTCTCCTGACTGGCTAGCCAAGGTGATCCGACGAGAGGGAAGCCCGCCGAGTGAGGTGGCGGCGTCTTCGTTCCACGCGGTGGCCTACGCCGAACTCCTTACGCTGGCCGCTTCACTCGAACTCGGGAGGCAAATCCCCGGCATGGCCAGGGTTCGTCACTCCATTGACTCTGATTTCCGTGAGGAGTCCCGGCGGCACGCCTTTGTCCAGATGGAGCTGGCCATGCTGGCCCGGCATAGCGACGCGAACGCCGCCCTCGAGGCGAGCGTGAAAGAGGGATACCCTCCTGTCGACGCCCTGCTCTCCAAGGGACCGGTCATCCTGCCGGTCGAGGTTCGAGTGATCCTCCTCGACGACTCGACCCGGGCCGGCCGACAACTCGCCGATGCCTTGAGTGTCGGACTCATCGGGCTCAATTTCTCGGGTGATGTGACATTCGACGGATCGATATCTGACGACGTGACAGACGCCGACGTGGAGAGCATTTTGGACGCCGCAGCCAGGGCTACTGCGGTGGCAGGTTCCGAGAACCGACGAGTCAGGGTCGAACATTCATTGGCCGACCTTGAAGCTGTGCCCGGCTCCTTGGCCGCACCAGGAACCACGCTTAATATTCCAGCAGGAACTGGTCCAGGTATCCGTCGGGTCGGGTGGATCTTGCGCAGCAAGATAGAACAAGTGGCCAGGTCAGGGGCGACATGGCTCCGCGTCGACCTCCTCGACGGCACCTGGATGTTCACACCCTGGGCCCAGAGAAACCTGGCCGATAAGACCATGGTCATGGCCCGGTTGTTGTCCGAGACATTCGCGGGCGTCAAGGAGTTGCGCGGTGTGGTGGTGTCGAGCGGTCGCGCCCAGGCTCAAGGGACCGTGGTGTCTCAGAGCTTTCGCAGTGGCCACGTGTTCGGGCTCTCGCGGTCACTGGGCCCGCACAGGGGGCGCGAAACCATCGTCGTTCCTCTGGCTCCAGGGGCTGAGGCCGAGGCAATGGCCTGGGCCGAGGTATATGACAGCGAAACGCAATGGCTTGACAGCGCCCTTTGTCAATTCGGATGGTCGCCACTCGTTACGCTGGTCGGGGCCGGTCAATCGACGTGACTGCGAGCACGTGTGAGATATATCGAGACTGATCCAGACGTCCGGAGGGTGGCCTTTACGGTGCTCTTAGCCCCAGACCCAGTCGGCACCAAGTACATTGTCGAGCTGCTTGGTTGGCCGGAGGACCGAGTAGTACGGGCCACGACGCTGCTGCAAGATGATCACCTCTTGACCCATGAGGCTCGTCCAACAGTCACAAAGAATCTGTTCAAGGCGCTGGCAGACGTTTGGTGCGTTGACCAACCTGAAGCCGGGCTTGCGGATGAGCCGATGCCCGGCAACAGCGGTCTCGCCGAGGCCCTGATGCTGGGGTTGAGTGACCCTGAGAACGAAGCTGGGTGGGCACTTGGAGGGAAACTCGCAGCCGCCGCTTGGGGGCTACCCGTGGGGAACACTGACGGACAACTTCACTTCTACGTGCCAAGCGAGCCCTATCTATGTCGCGCGGAGACTGATTTGGGGCGGGCGACAGGAGCTGGGGTCCGGGCAATGGCAAGGGTGTCTCCGATGTATTGGATTACACGCAACAGGATCGATGGCGCACGAAGAGGACTGCTCAATTCACATTGGCCAATCGTTCATCCGTTGGTCTCGGCACTTGAGGTTGGCTCCGTCGACCCTGGACTGCTCAGCGCGTGGGTGGCCGTACCGCCGGAGCTGGCACATCGGCCCTGGCTTTAGTTGCTCGAAGGTCCCTCCGATAGCGGGAGCAGCCAGAAACGAGAGGCTCCCGAGTTCTTGGGGACTGTGGTTCCGTCTTTCCGCCCTTATTCAATTTCATTAGCTGCGAGCCCGTGCCACCGTCTACTGGAGGTAGCAGAGTGAGGCACACCCTTACCGGTCGAGTTCGTTGCGGGACACCAACGCTGCCCGGTCGCGGTGGCGCAATGAGGCTTCTGCACTCTTCACCCGGGCTGTGACGAGGGCGAGCCCGATGGGCCGAGGGAATGCGGAGACGTGCGATTCGGCAACATCAAATTGCTTGCCTCCAGATTCTTCGGACGGGACCTGAGTCTCGAAGGTGGGGGAGCTGGTTGAATCGGACTTCCGTTCCCCTTCAGGCTTTGGCGTCAGCTCCTCGGTGATCTCGGTTTGGCGTCGGCGCAGATTGGCAAGCCGAGTCGCCTGGTCGAAAGGCTTGTCGATCATCTCTCTAGCCTGATCGAGATTCGCACGGGTAGTGCTGAGGTCTTGTGTGTCATTGCGCAATCGTTCTTCGAGGTCGCCGAGTCGATTGGTGAGCCTGCTCACCAATCCCACGGGGTGCTCGTCCTCGATGTCCCTGCCCGCGATCACAGTCGAACCAACAGGGGCGTCGGGGAATGACAGGTGCAAATCGGTCTCGCCGAAGTCCTCTTTGACCGCGATCACCAGATCGAGATTGGCAATGGTCCCAATGGCGATGGTCTCTCCGAAACGACGTCGGGCATCAACGAGTGCGTCTTTGATCCTTTCTCCGGCTTCGACCCGCTTCTCAGTGTTCACCCCGGTGATGGTGGCTCGAAAGGCGTCACCCGAGACATCGGTTCGGCGTGCCAGCGCATGTTCAATCGTGGCGATACTTCGTTCGAGACGCTCGATAGTCGGACCTGACGCGGCGATCGTCTTGGCCAGCCGCCGCTGTTCGGCCGCATGGCCATGGGCCAGACGTTCGAGTTTCGCCACTTCTGAGTCCACGCCTGCCTTTTCCATGATCAACGGGTTGCCGGTGGCGAGCGCCTTCACCTCGCCGTAGCTGAGGGATGCCTCTCCCACATCGTCAATGTGGCGGGCCAGCTCGCGGTCGCCTCGGGTGACCTGGGCGATGAAGGCCGCCTTGCGTTCGACCGTCCCCCACATGAACACGTCGAAGCTGGACTCAGTGACATAACGAAGCACGGACACATTGTCGTTGAGGTTTCCTTGGCGCAGTATCCGGCCTTCCCGTTGTTCGATGTCGGCCGGCCGCCAAGGGCAGTCGAGGTGATGGAGCGCCACGGCGCGGGCCTGGACGTTGGTGCCGATGCCCATCTTCTCGGTGGATCCGATCAGCACGCCCACCGCGCCCGAGCGACACTGGGCGAACAGCTCGGCCTTCTCCCGGTCGTTCCTCGCCTCGTGCATGAAGCGCACCGCTTCACCGGGTACTCCGCGCATCGTCAGTTGGGCCTTGAGCTCGTCGTAGACGTTCCACTCCCGCCGGGGTGTGCCGATATCGCAAAAGACCAGCTGCAGCGCCCCGAGGCGGTCACCTTGAGCGGGATAGTGCCGATCCTTGGTGTCGGCCCAAATGGAGGTGATGCGCTCTGCCGCCGCCGTGATCTTGCCGCCGTCGGGATCAGGGCGCAGTGCGACCAGTCGCAGGTCGAGGGCGGCCTTGCGACCGTCCCCGGTCACCTTGAGCATGTTGTCCTCTTCGGGTCGGACCGCTCCTCGAGAGACGGCCTCGGCTCGCGCCACCAAGGATTCCACGTAGTCCTTGAGGCCCTCCGACGGGGGGACCACGACCACCTCGGCCCGCTCGCCGTTGAGCCTGGGGGTCGGCAGATCCAGCTGCTCGGCTGTCCTGACGTCGGCCACTTCGGCGAACATGGCGATCAACTCGGGGACGTTGGCGAAGCGGGCGAAGCGGTCCTTCATCCGGTAACTGCCTCCGTCAGGGGCCAGTTCGAGGGAGGTGACTGTCCGGCCGAAGTTGGCCGCCCAGGCATCGAAGGTGGCGATGCCCGCCGCCGAGAGGGCGTCGGGTTGGAGGTAGCGCTGCATGACGTAGAGCTCGGAGATGGAGTTGGCCACGAAGGTAGCCGTGGCAAAGGTGGCCACTCGCGCCCCATGACGTTGACGAAGCACGCGCAGTTTCACCTCGATGTCGGTCGCCCGCTTGGATCCGGCACCCCCAATTCCTTGTATGCGGGTGGGGAAGGAAAGGTTCTTGGCCAAATGGGCCTCGTCCAAGAAGATGTAGTCGACGCCGGTCTCCTCGAACGTCACGCCGTCGATCCGCCGTCCGTCCTCTCTTGTCGACTTGATCCGTTCCTCCATCCGGATGATGGCGGCTTCCAGCTTCTTCACGCTGAGCCCGTGTTCCGCAGTCGACTGGGCCTGGGCGGTCCTGTAGGCGCTCACCTGGGAGTCGAGATAGTCCGTCTCGGCCTCTTTGGAAACAGGGATCCGCACGAAGGCGTCGTGGGTGATGACGACGGCGTCCCAGTCTCCGGTGGCACAGCGGGCGACGAACTCCTTGCGGGCGTCGGCCGCCGTGGCCTCCCTGGTGGCCACCAAGATGTTGGCCAGCGGGTAGGTCTGGAGAAACTCGGCGCTGAACTGCTCGAGCATGTGGTTCGGGACCACGTACGCCGGTTTGGAGACCAGCCCGAGCCGCTTCATCTCCATACCCGCCATAACCATGGTGGCGGTCTTGCCGGCACCGACTGCGTGGCCGAGCAACACCGTGGGTTCTTGCACCGAGCGCCAGGTGGCGTCGAGCTGGTGGGGGTGGGGAACGAAGGCGGAGGAGAGGCCCGGGAGAGATTGGTGACTGCCGTCCCAGACAGGAAGGACGACGGAGTTGAACAGCTCGTTGTAACGGGCAGCCAGGCGAGCCGAGCGCTCTTTGTCCTCCCAGATCCAGGCGGCGAATCGGTCGGACAGTGCCTGTTGCTTCTCTCGGGCCAACAGGGTGGCCTCGGGGTTGAAGACCTTGCCTCCGTTGCCGTCGGAGTCGTAGACCATGGCCGAGGTCTGGTTGAGCGATTTGGTCAGCAGGCTCACCGCATCGAGCCGATCGGTGCCCCAGGTCGACGTCATGACCAGGGTCTGCTTTTGCCAAGTCGGCACGGCGATAGTCCAGGTGGCGATGACCTCGACGTGTTCGGTGGCCACCTGGCTGGCCCCGAGCGTCTGGCGCACGAAGGCGGACACATCGTTCGCTTCGATCCAGGTGGCCCCGGGCCGAGCGTCGATCTCTTCGGGCAAAAGATCATCGGGCATGACGCCTCGCAGCGCCGAGACGTTCGGCGCAAACCGGTCGTCGTTGGCAGTTGCCGCCTCAGCCAGGCGCAGCTTCACGCGCACGTTGCCCGAGAGATAGCGGCCCGCCGGAACCAGCTCCTCAGTCAGCGGATCGTCGAAGACCAAGGTGCCAAGACGTTCCCGGACCTCGGTCGTCTCGATGTCGAGAAGCTCGCTTACCCGCTCCAAGGTGACGGAGCCCTGTTCATCGAGGCAGATGGTGACAGCCTCTTGCGGACTGTCGGCCTTTCCGCGCACCTCGCGGGGGCCGACCACCCGTTCGGAGAAGATCGCCGCNNCCTCCGAGTCTGGGGTTTCGGCGCCCGATGATCGCCTCCGCGGTGTCGGGATCCGTCCTTCCGGTCTCGTAGGTGGCGAATCGGCTGATCGGACCGTAGCGAGCCCGATAGTCGTCATAGCGGCGGTTGAGATCACCTTGGGCGTCTCGAAACACCGCGTCATCGGTGCTGGTCGCCTGGAGATCGAGTACCTCGGCCAGGGTGTCGCGCAGGCCACAAAGGGCGCGCAGCTCTTGGGTCTGGTTCTTCGGCTGTGCCTGAAACGGCTCCAGCTTGCCTTGGCGCACCCGGGCGAACGTGGCCACACCTATGGCCACAATGGTTCCTTCCTTGTGCACCGTGAAGTCATCGAGACTGCGCGCCAAGGGCCCGACGAACAGCGAGGGGGCCGGCGCAGGTGCGATTCTCGGCTTATACGTGCGGCCGGCCTCAGCGCTGCGCGAAACGATGGCCGCCACGGCCGGTGCGATGGCCTTGTCTGGATCGGCGACGACGTCGAGATCGTCGGCGCCGTACTGGCCGTTGACCCGGCGCAGCTCCCCGATGATCATCTCGGGGTGGGTGGCGAAATATTCGTTGACGAGAACCTCACCGTCGACGGTCGCCACCGGGCGCAGAGAGAGCCACGCCGCGCCGGCATGTGCCTCACCTGGGGCGCGCTTGCGCAGGAACACCACGTCGGTCACGACATCGGTGCCCGCCGCCGCCCGAAAGGTACCCGCCGGCAGCCGGATGGCACCGAGGAGGTCGGCGCGTTCGGTCATCTCGTGGCGGGCTGCATCAGACTGGGCGTCGAGGGTGAAGCGACTGGTGACGACGGCCACTAATCCACCGGCCCGGGTGAGGTCGAGACCTTTGATGATGAAGTGGTTGTGGATCGAGTGCCTGCCCGCATTGTGGGCCCGGTCGTGCAGCGTGATCTTGCCGAACGGCACGTTGCCGATGACCAGGTCCATGCCACCGTCGGGCAGGGCGGTATCGGAGAAGCTCTCTGACCGGATGGTTGCTTCCGGGTAGAGCGCGGCGGCAATGCTCGCGGTCACCGGGTCAAGCTCGACGCCGGTGATGACACAACCTGGGGGGGCGAAGCCGATGAAGTTGCCCGAGCCACAGCCGGGTTCGAGCACTCGGCCACCGGAAAAGCCCAGGTCTGTCACAGCGGACCAGACAGCTTGGACTACCTCGGCTGAGGTGTAGTGGGCATTGATGGTGGTCCGCCGAGCGGCAGCCCACTCGGCCTCGGAGAGCAATGCGTGCAGTTCATCCCGAAGGGATGCGAAGCGCGGGTTGGCCTCGTCGAAGATTTCGGGGACCGCGCCCCAGCTGGCCCAGCGGGCCAGGGTGGACTGCTCGGCAGCGGTGGCGGTTCTGTTGTCTGATTGCAGCTGGCGCAAGATGCGGAGCGCCGCCAGGTTGGCCTGGATTTTGGCTAGCGCTCCGACGGGGGCGAGGTCGTGTTGTCCGCTTGGCCGGAATCGGACTCCGCCCAGAGATCCTGCTGGACCCGGATACTGAACGCCATCGCCGAGTTCGGGTCCATNNAGATCCCTCTCGCCCAGCTCCGGCCTCGAGATGTTCGAGTAGGTCGAAGAGACTTGGCGTTGCGCTTCCTCCCCGATCTCGGTGAAGAACGCCTCTTTGTCCTCGATCAGTTGGTACTCCTGCGGGCGGACCTGCGCCATGTGGTTCTTCGCCTTGGCTCCGTAGAGGTTCATCGCTGCCACCTTTCAATAGCTGGTCGAAATCGAGCTGAACCGGTGCGCCGGGCTCCTCTGAAGTGTCCTTTCGCCAGGGTACTCGGCGTCTCATGCGGCACCCGTATCACCGTAATTGGTGGGTGCGCGCAACCAGTTTTCGCACTGGAAGGCGCCACGACGATCAGGCACCGGGTGTCAGGGTCGGCATCGAGGGCATGGGGGCACAGAGGGATCGGCCTAACGCCCGAGATCGGGCGTTGTTCTGGCCGGCCCACGTTCGCGCTGGCGGCGGGTCTTCGCGCTATGTTCGGCTGCGGGAGGTTGGCCAGCACTACGTTCGGCTGTGTTCTGATGCGAGCGGGCCAGGGCCTCGCCGATCGGAGTGGGAAAGGCCGTCGGTAAGTCTTCGGCCGCGGTCTCTCCGGGAGTTTCCACAGCCCTCTTGGCTGCCGCATCGGCGGTCCGGCGCGTTCGCTCAGCCCGCTCTGTCCGCTCTGTCCGCTCTGCCTCTTCTAGGGCAATGCGTTGTTGGATGAGCAACGCATTGGCCTGGACTTCGGCCCGTTTGCGCTCTTCGAGTTGACGGGCCGCTTCGACCGCACGGAGCCGCTCGGCTTCTGCCTCGTTTTGGCGCCGTCGGGCGCGCTGCTCGGTGATCTGGAGCCCACCGGAGAGCGCGGTGCGAAGCGCCTGGTCGAAATGACCGTGTAGCTCGCCGACGATGTTCTCCTCTTCAGCCATGCTGGGCTCGGCCGTCAGATGTAATGGGATCACGTGGCCGACCCTCTGCATCGTGCTCGCTCGTACGTGGACGCGGCGGCGCACTCTTGGTGTCCGGCTCCGTCACCCAGTGCGGCCAGTCATCGGGAGGTTCGGTTGCGCGCAGGGCCGCGACGTCGCGTCCGTGCGTGGTGTGGCAGTGGCCGAATGGACCGATATCGGGATTGCACAACAGCGCCAAATGGGCGTCGGCATGGTCCACCCACCACGTACTCATCCCGGTGCCAGGGTCGAGGCGGAGGAACTCCCACGCCCGCCAGAGCGCCTCGAGGCGTTGGACGGCTTCGGGGTGGTCCCACCACTGCGGGCACCACTCGAAGGTGCGCTTTATCTCGCGTTCGAGGTTGGGGCACAACCACTTCGCCACCCAGGTGGCGCAGTTCGGAAAGCCCGGTTCGGGTGGCCCTTCCTCTTCTTTGGCCTCAGTCGTCGTCATTCATGGGCTCCTTTTCCAATTCATGGGACTGGCTGCTTTCAACGAACGGGAGGTGCCGGTCCGAGTGGGTAACGGTCACAGCGGCTTTGGCCAAGGAGTCCCGGACCGCCGCGCCGTAGGGGCCGTCGAGCACACTTTGGGTGCGGATCACCACCGGGTCGATGCCCGAAGCCATGAGCACAGCCCGGCCTCGTGGCAGCGCGGCCAACATCGCCACGTCGAAGATCGGTTCGCGCCGCGTGGCGTAGGAGCGGCTGCGGCCCCCTCGTCCGCCGTTGTAGGACGTGGTGAGCTGGCGGGTGTCCATCTCCCCGCACACCGACGAGATGTCGTGCAGGAACCCCTGTTCGTTCGAGCCTCCGCCGTAGAGGCGGATGTTGGCTGCACCCCACAGCTTTCGCATCCCCTGTTCACCCCAGACGTCGACCCCTTGGGACCACGACTGGAGGAACGACACCAAGATGATGCCCCGAGACCCATAGTGGCTGTAGAGGTCGGGGAGCTCGCGCCAACGACAGACATTGGCCACTTCATCGAGGGGGCAGACCATGGGAACCTCGAGGCGTCCTCCGACCGAGCGGGCGGCCAGCCGCTCGGCCGAGAGCACCACCGCCGCGGTCAGAGCAGCGGTCAGCGGCCCGGCGGATCCGGGACCCTCCTTGGACAATGAATAGAGCGTGTCGGTCGATCTGGCAAAGGCGTCGGTGTCGAACCGGGCCCGGTTGTCACCGCGGTCGGTGATCCAGTCGCCCAAGTTGGGATCGGCCAGGAACGACACGTCTTTGCGCGCCGTGCCGAACACGCCGGCCCTTTGCTTGTCGGGCTGGTTCATGACGTCGAGCAGGGCCGAGGCGGCTAGCTCGTGGCCCCCCGCCGCCAACCGTGACACAACCCGGTCGTTGCGCCCGGTGGACAGCCACTCATAGACCGTGGTGAGGGGCTCATCGCTCAAGCGGGCAGCCAGCAACAAGATGGCCAGCAGCTCCTCCCCCTCCGGATCGAAGTAGGCATCTCGCTGGGCGCCCGGAGGCCGGCTGGCGGCGGCGAAGAGCCCGGCGAGATTACGTGCGTCGGCCAAGTTGGTGGCCATGTCGAGGGGGTTCCACCACCAGGTCGGTTGTGTCTCCGCAATGCCTTGGGGGTCGAAGATCCACACTTTCGACCCGACCTTTGTTCGTGGACCCGCCGTCAGATCCACCACATCGCGCTTGTTCGAACAGGTGTAGACGGCGCCGGGGGCAGCCAGGATGGCCGGGGCCACCTGGGTGGTGGTCTTGCCGGTCCGGGCGCCGGCGATGATGGCGGCCACGTCTTCCCAGCTCTGGCGGATGACCGCTCCGCTCACCACGTCGTATCCGAGGGCCAGCCCCGGACCGACGCCAGCGGCAACCGGTGCGTGTTCGAGTTCGCTGTAGCGGCGAAGGGCATTGGTGTTACGTGGCAGCCGTCTGGCCAAGACATCGACCAGTTCACGCCGACCGCGATGCTGGGCTACGACCCAGACGACCGCAAACGCCAAGGCGGATGCGCTGACGACCTCTGCGGCCACGACGAAGGTGGCGGCCAGCGGCCACGGAGTCCTTTTCCGTAGGAGGCCGAGGACGAGCAGGACCGGATTGTTCGCAGGAGTGGGCAGGTGGTCGATGGCTGCACCGAGATGGACCGCCGTCCAGATGAGCGCAACCAGCGCAATCACCGCAGCGACGGCGAAGACGGCGTAGAGCTCTTCCGCCTGGGCGCTCTGCGAGAGGCGATTGCGGGCTCGCCTCATCGTTGACGCCACTGTTTGTTGGTGTCGTTTACCGCCAACTCACCTTGCGTCAAGACGACCTCGACGGGGATGCCCGGTCGACCGCCGACCTTGATCAAGAACTTGCCCCGGCCCGGCGGTGGCGCCTCTCGTTCGGCCACCACGTCCCAACTCGGGGGAGAGGACCACGAGGTGATGAGGTCGCGTTCGGGTTCTGAGAGGGCGACCACCCGCTCGAGGGCCGGGAGCTGATCGGCAGCGAGTCCGGCGGTGGCAATGAAGCCGGCCCGCTCGGCGAATCCCTGGGCCTTCATGCGGTCGGCCTCGCTGGACAGGGCAAGCAGGTCGGCCATGGTGTGGGTGATGAGTGCCATCCCCACCCCCTTTTGGCGGTTCAACCTCGTCAAGGCGTCTACCCGGTCGACCAGCCCTTCCCCGGCCCGCAGCACCCGCCAGAGCTCGTCGAGCACGATGAAGAAGTTCCGCTGCGGTTCGACCCCCGCATCGGCCAACGCCTGGGCCGCCGCGATGGCGCCGAACCCTTCGCCCCAACACGCCAGCAGCACGGCGGCTTGGAGCTTTTCATCGGTCTCGGCGATGCCCGAGATGTCGATGCACAACGGAGCCGACAGCGTCACCGGTACCGAGGTGCGGCTGGCAAAGGTCGAGCCGAGTGCCCCATCGACCAGGGCGACGAGGGATGCCTGGAGGCCGTCGGTCGCCTCGCGGTAGCGCTCGTGGTTGTCGCGGGCCAGCGTGACTCGACGCAGCTCTTCGGGCCCTTCTTCGAGAACGGCGATCAGCTCGCGCAACGT
>PMLV01000058.1 GCA_003160635.1 Acidimicrobiaceae bacterium
GCCACCAAACCGCGCGGCCTCTAAGGCCCGTTTTGGCCTAGTCGGATCGCCCTGTCGAGGAGGGTGCATCCGTCCTCGATGGCCTCCTTGTCCCAGAGGCTGCGGTCCTGATCCTCCAAAAGGACCAGCTCACCAAACGCATCGACCCGGGAGCGGCGCCGGGCATTGTGCAACGTCATGAGACTCACGAGTCCCAATGCCTCGGGCTGATCCGGCGTCAGTTGACACAGGAGTCGTCCCAGTCGTATGGCCTCCTCACTCAGCGCGCTCCGCATCAGTTCCGCGCCGGCACTCGCTCCGTAACCTTCGTTGAACAGGCCATAGATAGCCGCCAGGACCCCGACCAGGCGATCCGGAAGCCGGTGGGCGGGCGGAAGACGGTACGGGATGGCCGCGTCCCGGATCTTGTGTTTAGCCCGAACCAGCCGCTTGGCCATTGTCTCTTCGGGGACAAGGAATGCCCGAGCGATCTCGACCGTTGTCAGTCCGAGAAGTGTGCGCAAGGCCAGCGCCACTTGCGCCTCGGCTGGCAACGCAGGGTGGCAGCAGGTGAAAAGCAGCCGCAGGCGATCGTCGGTGAACCCACTTTTGCCGGCGTCATCTCGTTCGGCGGTGTACGTGTTCCTGGCGACTTGTTCGACCTTGGCCTGGCCCACACGTTCGCGACGGAGCCGGTCGTAGGCTCGGTTTCGAGCCGTCGTCTTCAACCATCCCGCCGGATTGGCCGGGACACCTTCTCGTGCCCAGTTCTCGAGGGCCTTGGCGAACGCGTCTTGCGCACATTCCTCGGCCAGGTCCCAGTTACCCGTGACTCGAATGACATGAGCGACCACCCCGCCCCACTCGACACGGAACGCTTCGGCGACCGCTAACTCGGCGGTGGTCACATCTCCCAAACCGGCCTCACTTCGATCGTGCCGTGATGTGCAGCGGGGATGAGCGAGGCGAGTTCTACCGCCTCATCGAGATCATTCGCCTCAACGACGAAGTATCCTGCGATCTGCTCTTTGGTCTCGGCAAACGGACCGTCTGCAATCACGAGCTCATTCTTGCGGAGCCTGACGGTGGTGCTCGCCGAGGTCGGACGCAATCGCTCCCGAGACACCAGCACGCCACGCGATTCCATCTCCTCTTGGCACGCCGTGTAGGCGGCGTAGCGCTCCTCTCCCTCTTCCGGGGTCAACTGTTCCGATTCGTCATTGCATACCAATAAGACGTACCGCATCTCTCGTTGCCTCCTCCTCGCAAGTCGGACCCACCAGGACGCTCATGCGAGCGTCTGGCGATTGTGTCTTGGCTCTCGGACAGGCCAAGCGGACCGGGCGCGGGTGCCCGGTCCGCTTTCGGCTCAACGTACTGGCCGTGGGGTCAGGCGCCGGCCAGTTGCGAGCGCATCTGCTCCGCGGGGTGCTCCTGAGGCAGCTCAGCCAGGAGGCCGACCTCGACGCCGCCTCCGCGCTCGATGGTGGGGCAGCTCTTCGCCATGGACACCGCGGGCCTCCAGGTCATCAGCGGTCACGATCGAGTAACCGCCGAGCCGGGTGGCCGACCCCACCTCGCCGATCAACTCCGGAGGCTCGAACACCGGTCGCCCCGGGTCGACCACATGGGGGGCAATGACTTCATTGAGGAACGTTCCCCATGCCGGCAACGTGGTCGGATCGGCCAGTGAGTCGAAATCCTTCGCCGGGCGGTAACTGAAAATGTATGTGGGCATTGCTGATCTCCTTCTTGGTAGTGGGACACTTCACCCAGAAGACGAACCAGGGGACCGCAAATGGACATGTGAGGACAGATTTCTTCGACCCACCGAGCCCTTCAGCCTGACGACGGTGGGATCGACCCGAGGGAGAGTCGGGTGAGCATGGCCCGGATCGCATAACAACGGACTCAGTCGGCGAACCCTCGGTGAGCCCGCTCGCCAAGCTTCTCAACCGCAAGCCCTGGCGAGCAGCTGATCGAACCAAGGCTCTCGGAACCGACTGGAGCTCCTGCTATGTATCTGTACATCAGGACTGGTCAGCCGAAATGACCCCAGTGAGTAGCAACGATGAGAAGCACGCCTGCGAGGACGAGCGCAATGCCAGCGACGATCGTTCTCGCAGTAGGCATCTTGAAGGCTGGGATTTGAGCGGCGACGAGCCAGGCACCGGCAAACAGGATCAACAAGAATCCGACCTCGGCGAGCGTGACGCCCGTTTGATGGCTTAACGCAAGCACAGGCACGATGGTAGCTATTTCGAACTCCCGGTAGTCCGTCGGTTGTTCGGCTCGCCCTGAGGCTCTGGTCTCCCCACACGCGCACAGCACGGGGACCCCGGCTCCCGATGGGCGAATGGGGCTATCCGGCGGACTACAGCATCGAGGAACAGGCGATGGCCGAGGAAGTCCGCGTGGGCTATTTCTTGGGAGGAAGTGAGCGGGCGTAGGCGGCGCCCAAGCCCGCCCATTTGGCGAGTTGTCGTTTCGTCCGGAGATGCTCGGAAGCGACCCGCAACCAGCCGTCCATCGGGCGACCCCGCATCACCGCTATTTCGGCATTGGAGGTGTCGACGAGCTTGTCGGATTCTGTCGGATCGACGCGAACGAGAACCCCGCCTTGACCGCTCGCCGAGATAGCCATGTTCCCGCTGATCAGGAAGGCCAGCCCCCCGAACATCTTCTTCTCGGTCAGTTTCGGCTCGCTCTCCAGCAACTCGCGAAGTCGTTCGGCCAACTCCTCGTCATATGCCACGCGTTGCATCGTACAGGCACCGTCCGTTGGGGCCATGAGCCATGAAGAGGATGCTCCCGATTGGCGTATGGGGGCATTCTCGGGGTGTGATCGGAACCGTTGCGAAGCTCAGACGGTCGCCGAATTCACCCAATTGCTTTGCTTTTGGATCACAAGGTCCAGTTGGCGAAGTTGAAGAGATAGAGGCATGGCCTTGACGAGGCTGTCGCGAATGGCGCAGGTCACTCGGCCCTCCAACTGACCTGCGCCTCCCCAGATGCGGGAAAAGAGCATGGCAATCGCAGCATTGAGGTACCGGGAGCGCCGGTACGCATGGAGAGCCAGCGGTACGTCGTCACCCCCCAAGAGACAAGAGGCAAGCGTGGTCCCATCGACGATTGCCTGACATGCGCCCTGGCCGAGATCGGGCGTCATCGGGTGGATCGCATCACCGACGAGCACTATCGACCCACGATTCCATTCACGGCGCGGCCAACAGTCGTAGATGTCGTTGCGTACCAATGATTCCTTCGGCGTCGCCTCGATCACGGCGGGGATCGGGTCGTGCCAGTCTCCGAACATTTCGAGCAATTGCTGGCGGATGTCGTCACCATCCTGGCCTCCCTCGTCAACGTTGCGTCCGCGTACCACAGGATTCGGTCGCCACTCGTAGGCTGAAGGCCAAAGTGTCCTCCACGTCCCCAGGTATCCATCCCCTCGGTGACGAGAGGAACCGATCTCGGCGGAGTGACTCCTCTCCAGTTGGTATAACCGCGATAACGCAGACGCGCCGGACTCGACAGCCCGGCGCGCACTACTGAACGTACGCCGTCCGCCCCAATCAGTACATCGGCCTCAATCTCATTTCCATTGTCGAACCGAACCTGCACCCTTCCGTTCTCCTGTTCGAAGCCGGTGCAGTGGGCACCCAAGTGGACGCTCGCAGGATCGAGTTCAGATACAAGTAGGCCATGGAGTTCAGCCCGGTGAACCGAGATGAAGCCACCTCCCCATCGTGACTCCATGACATCCCTCGGGAGGCGCAAGAGCCACTGTCCGTCGGGGCGTCGTACGCCCGTCCCGACTGGGCCAGCGGACAGTGACAAGACCTTCTCCAACATTCCGACGGTTTCGAGTGCCCGCAGAGCATTGGCCCACAATCCAACTCCAGCCCCTACTTCAAAAAGCTCGGGTGCCTGCTCGTACAGCTCGACATCCATGCCCGACCCCGTGAGAGCAACCGCCGTCGTCGCTCCTCCGATGCCACAACCGATGATCACTGCCTTCAATTTCGTCATTCACAGCGGTTTTGACAACTCGGGGGGCCCGGCCAAGGTGGCCACCCTCTCTGTGCCGCTCGTGTTAGCACCACTTCTACCGATGACGTCTCGAGACTGGGCCGCATCGCGCCGGTTCAAGTCCCATGGGACGTCGTGGTCGAGGAACAAACGGGTGCACCCGTGCGTGCGAATTGGTCCCTGTCCATTGGGGTTTTCGAAAGCAGATCACGGCCTTTCAACGGCGATCCGGGGATGGTCAACGAGGAGTCTCCGCAAGTCGGTTGTAGCGGTGGTGAATACCACGGCTGTGCCGGCATCAACAGCGTGCGCTGCCACAATTGCATCGATGCCACTGGATAACCGTCGAACCCCGGTGCGTTGCACGCTGAAGCGCAGGTGGCCTGCTCGCCGGGCGGTGGGTTGAGACGTGTCCACGGTGTCGATTCGCCTTATCACCTGGTTTGCCGGGGCGTCGTCCGGACGACCCGTGATCGCCTCCGAGAGGACCACCGTGGGAATGACAGGCAGCCAGCCGCTTTCGAGAAGCTCGTGGAGCACCCACCGGAATTCTGCGTTGGTCGCCGCTCGATCGATCACGCCGGAGTCGAACACGACAACGGGCTCACTCAGGGCGAGACGGCCTCTCGGATTTTGGAGGCTCGACGCCGCGCTTGCCGCTTGGTCTGCTCGGAGGTGGGATCCCCGGCTTCGAGCTCGTCAAGGTAGGCCAAGAACGAGCGACGCCGCTCATCACGCTCCAATTTGTCTTCAAGCGCGGCATCCACGTAGGCCGACAAGCCCCGCGGACCAGCGCGCGCACGCTCAATCGCTGTCGTCTCGAGAGTTACTGAAATTTTTTGAGTAGCCACGGCATCAATGCTACCAGGGGGAAAGGCGGCTATCGCATAATTATCGCCTACACCGGAATGGTTCGAAGACGATCCGCCTCTGTTCCGAAGTGGACGCCCTATCCCGAGCCCCGGCGCACGGGGCGACCCATGAACCTCGTGGTCTATGCGCATATGGGGGCAGTTTGCGATCGACCCAGCCAGAAATATTGAGTCAGCCTCGGCCAGAGCAGTGGACTCCGGTCAACCCGAATCTGAAGGAGCGTCTTGCTCGGCCGCCCGCTGTGCTTCCTCCATCTGGGTGAGCAAGGACTGAGGCCACCGGCCACCGCAAAAGACGGTGTCGCTGGCTATCCGATCACCGCGCAGCCTGACGACGTGGGCTTGGTGGCACAGGTGGGGCACCCCTGCCTCTTCCCAGCTGAGTGTGAACTCCACGAGCTCGCCGTCGTCAATCTCGCTGCGTCGCACCTCCCCGAAACGTCCGGGGTCGGCATACCACCTCCCCAGTTCCTCTCGCACTGGACCGGCGCCTTGGACCCGAAAACGCCAGTTCGGGACCGTTGCATCCAAGAGGACGTCCTCACTGAAGATGTCCTCGGTGAGAGCGGCGCCCTCGATACCGGCGAGGAACGCAGCTATCGGGTCCGCAGTGCCCACGATCCCACCATCCTCCCTTGTTCAGCCCTTTACATACGAGAGCTTCTCGGCCACCTTGCCGTCGCGTACACGGAACACATCGACGCCCCGCACATGTCCACCGCCCCAGGAGTAACGCCAGAGCTGTACGACACGATCGCCGGCTGCGAAGGTCTCCTCCGGCTCAAACCGGGAGGACGAATCGCTGAATATCGCCTGCCAGGCCTGCCGGATGGCGGCTCGGCCCATGTGGCGTGCCCCGTCGGGTGCAGGACCGGTGGCGTCGAAGACGCAGTCGTCGGTCACCAGTTCCAGGGCTGTGTCGAGATCATGATTGGCCCAGGCCGCCCCGAATTCCTCGACCACCTCGACGGGCTCCGGCCGCACTCCCGAGTTCGTCATTTGGCGTAGTTACTCGCCCCGAACCAGTCGACGACAACGACTGGCTCAGCCCCGATCACCCAGGCGTCGTGACCGCTCGGCAAGGACGTCACGTCTCCGGGGCCCGCGACGAACTCGTTACCGTCGTCCATGCGGATGGCCAACTGCCCGCTCACGTGGTATTGGAAATGTGGCGCCTCACAGCTTTCGGTGTTGGCGATGGGCTTCACGTCGTTAGACCAGCGCCATCCAGGTTGGAGGACAAGGCGGCCGATCTCTCCGCCCCCGGCTTTTACGATCTCGGCGCGTCCGTTGGGGAACTCGCGGATCTCGTCGGGCTGCTCGAAGCTGCAGTGCTCGGTCACGTGCATGTCGCCTCCTCGCTCGTCACCACGGAGTGAGACTCTAGGAGGTAGACTTACCTACTAGTAGGTAGAAGTCAAGAGGTGTTCACTGCGGGAGGATTGGAAGCGATGGAGGACGGCCAGGATGACAGGGTGGACACGGCGACCCAGATCCTTGACGTGGCGGAGCGACTCGTCCAGGTCCGCGGTTTCAATGGGTTCAGCTACGCCGACGTGGCCGCGGAGCTGAAGATCACGAAGGCGGCTCTGCACTACCACTTCGCTGGGAAAGCAGAACTCGGTGAGGCCCTTATCGTCCGTTATGCAGCCCGTTTCGCTGACGCGCTGGCGGAAGTGGAAGAGGGCACGCCCGAAGCGCCAGCCAGGCTCGATGCTTACGCCGATCTCTACCTTGGCGTATTGCGTCAACAGCGCATGTGTCTGTGCGGAATGATGGCCGCAGAATTCGAGACCCTTGCCACTCCCATGCAAGACGCCCTGATTCGATTCTTCGACGAGAACGAGCGATGGCTCGGTCATGTCTTGGAGCAAGGTCGAACGGAAGGGACCCTCACCTTCGCAAGTTCGCCAACAGCGACGGCCCGGATGATCGTCAGCGGCCTCGAAGGGGCGATGCTCGTCACGCGGCCCTTCGGCGACATCACACGGTTTCAAGAAACCGCCAATCACCTTCTCGCAGGCCTGAAGTCCACACCGCTGAGTGGCGGCCGTCCCCGGCGCGCTCGAGTGGGGCGGTCGCCGTCCAACATGGCTAACCCGCTCTCGTTCCGAGGCACCTCGGATAGCTGAGCGAGGTAACCAGACTCCGGTCTGCGTGCCACACATCGCGCTGCCACGTTTTGGGACGGACCCAGTAGCGAGGTTGTACTGCGGCCGTACGTGGGCAGGCCCTCTCGGCCACGGATGCCCCAATCGGGCATTCCCCGACAGGCGACTGTCGCGAGCACTGGGTCCCACGAAGTGTCGCTGGGGGGTGCCGAACGTCCAGCCGACGACTCGAAGATCGTGACGGGCGGACCGGCGTAGTTCACAGTCGTTGGGGACACTTGGTGCAACTACCCCCCGCACCAAGTACAGTATCGACATGAGTTCGATTCAGCAGTACCTCGTGTCAGCGTCAGGCCAGATGTCGGTCCCTGCGGCGGTGCGCCATCGGTGGAATCTGGACCAGGGGG
Source organism: Acidimicrobiaceae bacterium (assembly GCA_003160635.1). Taxonomy (GTDB): domain Bacteria; phylum Actinomycetota; class Acidimicrobiia; order Acidimicrobiales; family RAAP-2; genus Bog-473. The sequence goes on from PMLV01000058.1 coordinate 7,402, forward strand.
GCCCTGTCGATGTGATCGATCTGGGTTTCGCGGTACTCACGGTCCCCGTCGGAGATGGGCGGAAACTATTGGGGGATCTTCTCAGCCGTGATGACCATGCGGCGTTCGTCTCGTCCCTCGCCGATGATCCCGACCTCGCTACCACGTGAGTCAGGTTGTCATCGACGATCATCTCCTGCGCGACGTGCTGGCCGCCGAGCACGGGCGCCGACTCACCCGCCTGATCACGGCGAATGAACTCGCCACCACCAACCTCTACTTCGTGCGCCTCTGCAAGAGCGTGGTCGCCGCCCGAGGTGGCGCGCTCACCGGGAACTGGTCGCCCGAACGCCGTCGCGAACTTGGCCGGCGTCTTGTGGAACTTCCCGGATCCATCCTGATCCTGCCCATGCGCCTGGTTGGGTTTCGAATGGCGGAACTTGCTGAGAGTCAGAGGCTCTCGACCCTCGGCGCCGAAGCTGTCGCCGCAGCGGAGCATCTGGGAGCTTCTCTCTATGTGTGGGAGGGCGATGACGGCCCAGGCATCCGGGAGGCAGCACGGGCAAGCGGAGTCACATACCGCACCATTCCACTGTGATCTCTTGTCCTCGAGTGACTCTTGACCCGCATTGACCCGCATGGACCACCACGTTCGGCCGGACTCGGTGCGCCCGAGCCAGCAGTGGGCCGCACGGGCTCTGCCGAGCATGTCCGTGACCCGGCCGATCTGGGCCGTCTGAGCCCGCCCGCCAGGGGCCCTTATACTTAAGTACATGCTTGACAAAACGATCGACCTCGATCGGACCTTCCACGCGCTGGCTGATCGCAGCAGGCGTTTGATGGTGGAACGTCTCACCACGGGCCCCGCTTCCGTGAGCGAACTGGCGCGTCCGCTGGACATGTCACTGGCGGCCGTGGTCCAGCACGTTCAGGTACTCGAGGCATGCGGTGTCGTGAAGACCGCGAAAGTCGGGCGGACGCGCATGTGCCGGATCGAGCCGGCGGCGATGACCGCTGCCGAGCGGTGGATCACCGACCGGCGCCAAGGCTGGGAATCCCGACTCGATCGACTGGGCGACGTCCTCAACCAAGAAGCCGCAACGAGTGCGGAGAACCGATGACCCTGTCTTCCGTCACCCATGACACCTTCGTCATCGTACGAACGTACGACTCGGTGTTCACATACTCCGCCCAGTTCGAGGACATCGTCGCTGACCAGCGCATTGTCTCTACCTCCGAGATGTACGCCGACGACACCGGTATCTCGGTGACCCTGGCCTCCGTGGAGTTCAACGAGTCCGGTGATACGACCCAGCTTGTCCTCACCGAACAGGGGGTATACCTCGACGGCCACGAGACAAAGGCGCAGCGCGAGGAGGGAACGCGGACCCTGCTCGACGCGTTGGCTGCTTCGCTCGCCGAAGACGGGCTATAAGAAGACATTGCACCAAGGAGGACCATCCAATGCGAACCCTGGCATCGTTCATTTTCACCAGCCTCGATGGCTTCTACGAAGGTCCCAATGGCGAGATCGACTGGGCGAACGTGGACGCGGAGTTCAACGAGTTCGCCGTCCGCCAGCTCGACGAGGCGGACACACTCTGCTTTGGTCGCGCCACCTATGAGCACATGGCCGCCTACTGGCCGACCGAGCAGGCCATGGCGAACGACCCAGCCATCACTTCGCGGATGAACGACAAGGAGAAGCTCGTCTTCTCGACAACGCTCACCGACGCAAGTTGGTCGGGGACCACGGTCGTCCGCGGCGAGGCGTCAGAGCGCCTACCGACAATCAAGGCTGCTGCGGGCGGGGAATTGCTCGTGCTCGGCAGTGCGCATCTGACCGCCAACCTGGCGCAGGCCGGCCTCCTTGACGAGCTCCGCGTCATGGTCTGCCCCATCGTGCTCGGCCAGGGCCGGTCGCTTTTTGAGGATCTGAAGGAGCGCGTCTCACTCAATCTCCTTCGCGTGAGGCGGTTCGAATCGGGCAACCTCGTGCTCACCTACCGTCCATCGGGCGTTACACCTGATGCTTTGGCGCCCTCATCGGGGATGAGCACTGGAATAGGTGACCATTGATGCGCGCCGAGGCGGGCCGATGGTGCCCCCACGCTTGCCCACGACGAAGTTGGAGACGCGCGTTTGGGGGCAGTCGTGAGGACTGATCCAAAGGCAACTCAGCGCTGGTTTACACCCTAAGGATAACGACGTCCTCGGCATGGGCCGCGAGGGCTCGAAGGTCGGTGATATCACCGCTCAAGACGGTGCCGCCTGGCTCCGCCATGGCCACGACAATGGCATCCACTGGCGAGCCTCGCTGGGCCAGGGCACGGAGCCAAGCGGCTCGGCGCGCAATGGGTTGAGACAACTCTTCGGTGATTTCGCAAGTCTTGAGGAATCGATTCGTGCGCGCATCAGATCGCTGGCGTCCACTCAGGCACTCGACCAACACAGCTGTGGGAACCACGGGTGGCCAGAAGCCATCCCGCTTGAGTACAGCAATCATTGCCGCCGCATTTTGGCTTTGGCGTGACAGACGGGAAACTCCTCCTGAATCGAGGACGAGCAAGCTCAAGAAGCGCGAGTCTCCGAGCCTCTCCGCTGAATTCGCCGAGAGAGTGATTCCGCCTTTGCTGTAGCCGCCGCCGTGGGCTTGCCCACCGAGGCGATTAGATCAGCAAGGTAGCGATCCGTCTCCTCGAGAAGTTCTTCCCGACGAAGCTCCGCCCGCACCGCCTTCACCCACCAGTCCGGCGAACGGGCCACCGACGCGCTCGGTATCGGCACCTTGCGGGAAGGACACCGGATTACACGTTGTAATCGGTAATCGCGCCCGATCGGCTCTGGCCGCAGGGACGTTCAGGCCTCGAATATCGCATCGTTGGGCACGCCGATTGAGACGTGGCTCTGCGTTGCCTTCCACCGGCCGCCCTCGCGAACGAATACCCCAGTCAGGCGGATGTCTCGCTGTGCACCTTCATTGCTCATGAACCTCCCGGTCGTGTCGATCCAGGCCACGTCCCCGGCAATCTGCACGTTCACCTTGTCGTGCTCGGCTCGGACCTGGCTCCCTCCAGCAGACATGGCTTCCTTGATCATGTCGACAAATTGAGATTTGGTCCACGATTCACCCGGATCACTACCGATGTGAATGGAGCCGGGCCGATCGGCCAACAACGCGTCAAGCTTCTCCGCATCGGTTGCGTGGAGCGCTTCGAAGATCTGGTCAAATGCCTGCTCGACTTGTTTCTCGGTGTCGGAATCGCCCATTGTGCCCTCCGGTCGTCGTCCGGTCACCGACTTTAATCAGTGCAGGACTCGTGCTGCCGCGTTCGTTCCACGCTGCTCGGAAATAGCGGTCCAGCGGCGCTTTACACCGCTTCGTGAACCGACCGAAACTGCCGGACACCAGAGCGGGATTTCTGAGCTTGCTGGCCTAGCCGAGTTGTGTGCCCTGGCGTCGGGCAACACCTGCCAGCGCGGGACGGTCCGAGGTGACCTCGGACCGGCGGTCGGGAACAGTGCGGACTGCGGACAGGGCGTTCGGGGCTGCTCGCTGATTCGTCAGCCACGATGACATGCTGAGCCCACCGCTGGGTATCCCTGTTGTGCGATTGCAACAGGCAGGTCCGGCGTACACGCAGGTGCGTCAGGCCCAACACTTCTCGCACTTTTGGAGTGGGCCACCCACCTGGCGTGCCCAATCTTCTAGAGCGGCGACGTTCGGCGAGCACACCTTCGCGAAGTCTCCCGTCGTCCAAGGCAAGTGATTGCCGTTGATCGTGTAGCAGTCCGCCCAATGAAGCATCAGATAGTCGGAAGTGGGATTGCGATAACAGTTGACTACATATCCATGAGGGGTGCGGCTTGTCCAGTAGCGATAGTCCCGGTCGTTGTCTTCGAAGGCCACGAGCGGAGGCTCCACCTGGATTGCCACAATGCAACAGTAACCGTACAAGTGTCCCACTGACCCGGCGATCGGGACGATCCATGAACCTCGTGGTAGGACAGAACCACGCATGCACCACGGTCGACGACGACCTCCATCAATCCTCGGAGAAACCTCGCGTCGAGCCAGCGGGTCGAGGCTCGCGACCGGCTCGTCGAGGACGAGTAGCTCCGGTCGTTCGGCGACGGCAAAGGACAGGTGGGGGTGCCCTGGGCGACGGAGCCGACGCGGGCGAGCTGGTCGGGCGTCGTGCCGGGCTGCCTCGAGAGGACGGCAATCGACCCTGCGCTCGACCTGGGGCCCGCAGCCGAGGCGAACTGGGCCATCATCAAGAGATGACATCTGCGGCCGAGCTCTCCTCCTTGTCGTCGACGCTCAAAGAGCTCAACGACCGCGTCTCGAGCATGGCGGAATCGGCGCAGGCCAGTGGCAGCGAGGACATGGCGCGGGAGCTGTTTGCCGTCGAGCGCTCGCTGGCGGGCGCGCTACGGCGGTTGGGTCGATTCACTCAGACGGCATAGAGGACCAGCTCGTGGCCGAGCAGTGCCGCGGCATTGCGCAGGACGGCCTGCCGTTGGGCGACGACGGCGCAGTTGCGACGATCGGCCAGCTCGATCACGGCGATGACGGCGAGGTCGGTGGTGTCACATCGAGCGGCGAGCTCTCCCGAACGGCGGGCGGCGTCGCTGCTGAACGGCTCGACCTCTGTCCCGTCCAACAATTCCGCGATGCGGTCGCCGCGGGCCTCGGTCCGGTAACCCTCGGCCACTGCCACCGCGGGAATGACCGGGACGATCCCATTGGACAGCGCCGCCCTGTGCAGCGCCCACATCATGCGATCCCCCCGGGCTGCGGCATGCAAGGCCCCGACGCCGTAGACGAGTCCTTCTCGTCGAGCCGGGCTCAGGATCGGCCCCTCCCGCTCATCGACGGCGGACCCGGGAAGCCACGCCGGAGACGCCGGAACGAAGGCGGGCCAGTAGTGCCTCGCCCGCCGCCAGTTCTTCGGCGCTGAGCGAGCCGGTCTCCCCCTCCCAGGCGGCGACCCCGCGGAGGCCCTGGCGCACCTGGAGCTGCTTCTCCGCTGCCTTCGACAACCAGGCGCTGAAAGAGACGCCATCCTGCTTGGCCGCCTCTTCGACCGCACTCGCCACCTCGTCGGCCAATGACACCGAACGCTTGGTCACCATGCAAAAAATGGTAACACCCTGAGTACTACCACTCTGGCCATGCTCCGGCGGGCGGCCAGCCGGGCATAATTAACCGATGCCGGCCCCGAAGGGCCGGCATCGGACGGGACGTGCGGGAGGCGGATCCCAGCGACGTCCCTGATCGGAACCTGGTGGCGGGAACCGGTTCCAAGCGTTCCAAGTGTAATCCCAGGATGCCGTGATTCGCGCGTCCGCCCGGTCTACACGGTCGACGAGGGGCAGACGTCGGCCAAGATGCAGCGGATACACGCCGGACGGCGTGCGATGCACACGGCCCGACCGTGCAGGATCAAGCGGAGGCTGAACGCTCCCCGCTCGACTGGCGGGACAAGCGCGTTCAATTCGTGCTCGACCTTCACCGGATCATCGAGTTTCGTCAGGCCCAGTCGCTTGCTGAGTCGCAGGACATGGGTGTCGACGGGGAGGCCGGGGAGACCGAAGGCGACACTTCGCACCACGTTCCCGGTCTTGCGCCCGACTCCCGGCACCGTGACGAGGTCGTCCAACCCGGTCGGAACCTCGCCACCAAAGCGTTCCTCGAGTGCCGTGGCCATCCCCATGAGGCTGCGTGCCTTGGCGCGAAAGAACCCGGTCGAATGGATGATCTCCTCGAGCTCGTCGGGGTTGGCACGGGCGAGCGATGCAGGGTCCGGGTAGGCCTCGAACAAGGCAGGCGTCACCATGTTGACCCGGACGTCGGTGCTCTGGGCCGACAAGATCGTCGCCACGAGCAACTGGAACGGTGAGTCGTGGTTGAGGGCGCACAGGTCCTTGGCTGTCCCGGGGTACTCCTCGGCCACGCGCTGCATCACCACGCGCGCCATTCCCCTGGGCGATCTGGGACGTCCCACCCCGTCACGGTACCGGGTTAACGTGCGCGCATGAACGTGCTGGAGCTCAGCCAACTCGACGACACCCAACTTTCGGATCTCTCCTCACTCCTGACCCGTTGCGAGGAATTCGATGGTCATCCGGCGCTGGCCGAGCCCCAACGCGCCGCCGCCGCACGTCGGGATCTCGGAGCGGAGGGTGCCCGCGCCGTGCTCGCCTACGAGGGACGTTCGCTCGTCGGATGTGCGTTCATCACGCCGGCCACGGATGGGGCGACCGCGCTGCACGTGGCGATTGATCCGCTCCATCGGGGCGATACGGGGGGCGAGTCGATCACGACCCTGCTCATTCGGATCGCCCTCGAGGACCAGCACGAGCACAACACGGTGCGCCTGTGGCTCATGGCGGCCACGGACGGCGACGATGCCGTCGCTGCGAGTTTGGGATTCACCCCCGAACGCGACCTCCTCCAGATGCGGGTGCCGCTCCCGCTCCCCCCCGAGGTCGTGGCCAGTGCCCGGCCCGTGGTCACGCGGCCCTTCGAGCCGGGTCGGGACGACGAGGCCTGGCTCGACGTCAACAACCGTGCCTTTGCCGGCCACCCCGAACAAGGCGGATGGACCCTTGAGGATCTGCACGAACGGACCACCGCCGACTCGTTCGATCCCGAGGCATTCTTGATGGTGGACAGCGAGGACGGCACCGGACTGCTCGGATCCTGCTGGAACAAGGTGCATTACGAGAGCAGGCCGGTGATGGGCGAGATCTACGTCATTTCGGTCGACCCGGCACGGCACGGCGCAGGGTGGGGGCGCGCCTTGACCGTGGCCGGACTGCAGTGGATCGCCGCCCAGGGCATCACCGTCGGCATGCTCTACACGACCGCCTCCAACACTCCCGCCGTGGCGCTCTACACCTCACTCGGGTTCACCGTCGACCATGTGGACCGGTCGTACGTGATCCACGATCAGCTCAGCTGACCCCCGTGCCGATCGCGCGTCCGATGCCGTACGTCACGGCGGCGGCAACCGCCGTGATGGCCAGCTGGCGCAGGGCGGATCGGACGACCGACCGGTGGGTGAACGTCGCCAGCACGCTCCCGATCGTCAAGGACGCCACCACGGTGAGGACGACCGACGCGACGATCGCCCCGTTGCCCCGGGACAAGAGCCACGGCACCAGCGGAATGAAGGCGCCCAGCGCGAACGCAACGAACGACGATACGGCCGCCTGCACCGGCGAGCCCAGATGCGTCGAGCTGATGCCCAGTTCCTCACGCGCGTGGGTCTCGAGCGCGAGTTCGGGATCCTGCATGACCTCGTCGACCATGTCGCGAGCCACGGCGGGGGCGATGCCTCGCTGCTCGTACATGCCCCGGAGTTCCATGGCTTCGCCTTCGGGGCTCTGGATGAGGGCCTCGCGTTCCACTTCGAGCTCGCGCTCCATCAGCTCACGCTGCGCAGCCATGGAGAGATACTCCCCCGCCCCCATCGAAAAGGCGCCGGCGACGAGACCCGCCACGCCCACCAGGCGAACGATCTGCCCTCCTGGGCTGGCGCCCGCGATGCCGAGCACGAGCGAGACGTTGGTGACGAGACCGTCGCTCAGCCCGAACACGGCCGCCCTCACTCCACCGCCCCGGATATCACGATGCTGATGGAAACCGGGCTGATCGGGCATCTGGACCAGCGTAGCGATCCGGCCGCCTGGTCCGGCCCACCTCACCCGGATGGGTAGGGTGCCAGGGAGCACGATCAACCCGGGGAACACGATCAACCCGGGGAACACGATCAACCCAGGGAACACCATCAGCAAGGAGCGGACCACCATGCCCACCATCGTCGACGGCCTCGAGGCGTTTCACGACCTCGTCGGAACGCACGTCGGCTACTCCGACTGGGAGACCGTGACCCAGGAACGGGTCAATCTCTTTGCCGACGCCACCGGCGATCACCAATGGATCCACACCGACCCCGAGCGGGCCAAGGAGGGACCGTTCGGCGGGGCCATCGCGCACGGGTACCTGACGCTCTCCCTCGCGCCTGTGCTCCTCAACAAGGTGCTGCGCGTGGACAAGATGAAATTCGGCGTCAACTACGGAGCCAACAAGGTTCGCTTCCCCTCGCCCGTGCCGGTCGGCTCCGAGTTGCGCATGGGCGTCACGATCGCCAACGTCGAAGACGTCGAGGGCGGCGTGCAGATCACCTACGACATGGTGTTCGAGATCCGCGACGCCCCGAAGCCGGCCTGCGTGGCCCAGGTCGTCTACCGCTACTTCCGCTGAGACGCCGTGATCACCGAGCCGCGGCCGCTCCCCGAGGGCGAGGAGAAGACCGCCCGCGTCCGCTCGATGTTCGACGCCATCGCGCCCCGCTACGACCTCGTCAACCGACTGATGACGTTCGGGCTGGACCGGGGTTGGCGGCGCGACACCGTCGCCGCACTGGCACTCCCTCGGGGGTCGCTCCTCCTCGATGTCGCCTGCGGCACCGGCGACCTGTCACGCCTGGCCCGGCGCCGCGGGTACCGGGTCATCGGCGCCGATCTCAGTGCCGGCATGCTCGCGGCCAACCACAGTGGTGCGCCCCTGCTCCAGGCGGACTGCAGCCATCTCCCCTTCCCCGACGGCGCGTTCGACGGGCTCGTGTGCGGGTACGCCTTGCGCAACTTCACCGACCTGGCCGGTGCATTGGCCGAGACCGCACGCGTGCTGCGCCCGGGAGGTCGCCTGGCCATCCTCGAGGTCGATGCCCCACGCTCGGCCTTCCTGCGCGCCGGCTACGACATCTGGTTCAAGAAGGTCGTGCCGCGCCTCGGTGCCGCCCTGTCCGACCGCGACGCCTACGACTACCTGCCCCGGTCGGTCGCCTACCTGCCGCCCTCGCCGATCCTTCGCCGCATGGTGGCTGACGCCGGCTACTCCGGTGTCGGCATCCGCCCCCTCGCGGGAGGGCTCAGTCAGCTCCTCTACGCCACGAGGTCCGGCATCCCCGCCCCATGAGCTCAGAGCTCCATGCCCGCACCGTCCCGCTCGAGTACGGCCCCGATGCCCTGCAATTCGACGCCAGCCCGACCGTCCTCTTCGACCGACCGGGGCTGACGCTCGTCGGGTGGGGCACCGCCGTCCTCGTGGGGGCGAACGAGGCGGCCGAGGTGCTCGCCGCCATTCCGTGTGACGACCAGGTGCAGCGACCCGGCTCGGGTGTGGTGGCGCTCGGTGCGCTGCCCTTTCTCGAGACCTTCTCGGGCCACCTGATCGTGCCCCGCTTCACCATGGGGATCGGCCTCGACCCCGACGGCACGACCCGGCGCTGGGCCACGGCCGTGGGGCCGGGCGACCTCCCCCTGCCCGAGACCGACGAGCTCTTCGACTCGGTGATCTGGCAGTACGGCACCGTGACCGGGCCGTCGGAGGACGTCGGCGTGACCACCATGACCACGCACCTGTCCCGGGACGGGTACCGGGACCTGGTGGCGCACGTGGTCGACGAGATGCGACCAGGGAACCGGCAGCTGGAAAAGGTCGTCCTGGCGCGCAGCGTCACGGCCGAGCTGAGCGGGGCGCTGCCCGTCTCGGCCGTGTTGCGCCGTCTCCGTGCGCACGAGCCCGCCTGCACCATCTTCTTGTTCCCGGTGCCCGACGGGACGTTCTTCGGTGCCTCTCCCGAGCTCTTGATCGCCCGCCAAGGGCGACGGGTCTGGTGCCACCCCTTGGCCGGCACGATTCCACGTGGGGAGACCGCCCGCAGCGACGCCGATGCCCAGGGCCGCCTGGCCGCGTCACCCAAGGACCGCTCCGAGCACCGCTTCGTGGTCGATGACATCGCCGCCACGCTGCGCCCGCTGTGCGAAGACCTCACCGTGCCCGACGAGCCCTCGCTCGTGGCCTTCCGGGCCGTGGCACACCTCGGCACGCGCATAGAGGGGCACCTGACGGGGCCGACGACGGTCCTCGAATTGCTCGAGTTGATGCACCCCACCCCCGCGGTGGGCGGCACGCCGCGCCAGATCGCCCTGGCCACCATCGCCGGGGGCGAGCCCGTGCCGCGCGGCTACTGGGCCGGGCCGGTCGGATGGGTCGACGGGCACGGAAACGGCGAGTGGATGATCGGCATCCGCAGTGCGCTCCTTCATGCGGACGGGCGCACGATCACCCTGCATGCCGGTGCGGGCGTGGTGGCCGACTCGGATCCCGAAGCCGAAGCGGCCGAGACCGACGTCAAGCTTTCGTCGGTGCTCGAGTCTCTGGTGCCCGGAGGTTCTGCGCACGTGCGGTGATCGGAGCCAACGGGATGCGCACGAGCACGGTGGCGCCCCTGCTGGCGGTCGACCGCATCGGCGGCGACACGGCCTCGGCCGAGCCGCCGAGCGCCACCGCGATGGCCCGCACGATGGCCAGACCCAACCCGGTGCCGGGGCCGGACCGGCCGGGATCGCCCCGGTAGAAACGATCGAACATGCGCGCCGCCGTGGCCGGGTCCAGGCCGGGACCGTTGTCGGTGACCCGGAGCACTCCCATGCCCTCTTCGGCCCTGGTCGAGACCCAGATGGTCGAACCTGGCGGCGTGTGGATCAACGCGTTGCGCACCAGGTTGTGGGCGACCTGGGCCAGGCGCTCGGCGTCGCCCATCACCATGACCTCCGCCCCCGGCGCCATGGCCAGCGTGTGGTCGTGGCCGGACGCGTTGTTGTCGTCGACCACGTCGGCGCAGATCCGGCGGAGCTCGACCGGTTCCGCCCGTAACGGCCGGCCACGGTCGAGCTCGGCCAGCAGGAGGAGGTCCTCGACCAGACCCCCCATACGGATGGCTTCCTCTTCCACCCGCTGCAGCGCCTTGCGGTTGCCTACCTCGTCGGAGAATCCTCCCCGGCGCAGGAGCTCGGCGTAGCCTCGGATGGAGGTGAGGGGCGTCCGCAGCTCGTGCGAGGCGTCAGCCACGAACTGGCGGAGCCTATCTTCGGAAGCCGACTTCTCGGCGAAGGCCCCTTCGATCTGGGTCAGCATCTCGTTGAGCGCTGTGCCCAGGCGACCGACCTCGGTGGTGGGCGTTTCCTGGGGCACCCGTCGACCGAGATCGCCCGAGGCGATGGCATCGGCCGTCTGGGCCATCTCGCGCAAGGGACGGAGGTCGCGCCGTACCAGCCAGAGCACCAGGAAGCTCATGATCAGCAGCACGGCGATGCTGGCCACGATCTCCACCCGGCGCAGCGAGGCGAGCGTGTCGTTGGTGGGGTTGAGGGAGAGCGCCACGAACATGGTGCCCTGCGGGATGTTCACCGCCACGGCTCGGTACTGACCGTGGGGATCCCCCTTGCTCCCGACGATCACCGCATCGGGATCGGGGCGGAACGTGCCGGCGTAGCGGCCGAAGGTGTGCGCAGTCACCGAGGGCGCCTGGTCGATCGGTATGGAGCCCGACACGAGTGGCGCCGGATTGGGTCGGGAGGGCGAACCCGAGGGACGCCGCACGATCACCTTGCCCTGCTTGTCGATGATGAGGACGTAGACGTCGGGTGAGACGTGCCGCGACAGGTCGGCGACCGAGAGCGGTTTCTTGAAGCTGGTGGCGTCGGCCACGTAGTTGAAGGCCAGCCCCTCGGACGAGGTCAACGTCTCGTCGGCCCGGCCGTAGAGGAACGAGCGCACCGAGACGTACGTGACGATGTCGGCCACGAGCAGCCCGGCCACCAGCAGGATCGACATGACGGCGACCAGCCGCCGCTGCAGCGTCACGTCTCTCTAGGCAGCCGGAGGGTGTACCCCACTCGTCGGATGGTGTGGATAAGTGCAGGCTCGACCACGTCGATCTTCTTCCGCAGGTAGCTGATGTACGTCTCGACGATGTTGGGATCGCCGCTGAAGCCGTAGCCCCATACGTTGTCGATGAGCTCCGACTTGGAGATGACGCGGCGCGGGTTCTCGAGGAGGTGCCGCAACAGGTTGAACTCCGTGGCAGTGAGGTCGATGGGGTGATCCTGGCGCCAGACCTCATGCGTATCTATGTGCATGGTCAGGTCGGCAAAACGGAGGATGGACCCATCGGCCGCTTCCACTTCCCGGGCCCGACGCAGGATGGCGGCCACCCGGGCCATCAACTCCTCGACGCTGAACGGCTTGGTGACGTAGTCGTCCCCGAGCGCCAGGCCCTCGACCTTGTCCTGCACGGTGTCGCGGGCCGTCAAGAAGACGATCGGCACCTGGTCGCCCTGGAGCCGCAGACGCCGGCCCACTTCGTTGCCGTCGAGGTCGGGCAGCATCACGTCGAGCATCACGAGGTGGGGACGGTAGGTGCGCGCCAGGTCGAGCGCATCGGCGCCGGTCATGGCCGATGCCACGTCGTAGCCCTCGAAGCGCAGCGCCACCGACAACAGCTCGGCGATGTTGGGCTCGTCATCGAC